>JALONM010000118.1 GCA_025454925.1 Cytophagaceae bacterium | reverse complement strand
CCCAAACTTTTTCCCAGGTTTGCGTTTGAGCATTCCGAAGGTAAATTGTGTCTATTGCACCAGGATTATACGTTTCATAAATAAAAATGGAATCGGTTTTTATGGGTGTTGAGAAACCTAATTGAATAAACTCTCGTTGGTTATCACTTGATCGGGGTGCCCAAGCCTTTGAAGAATCACCGTGATTAGGAAATACATCAGGCTCCCCGAGTGCTCTGCAGGCCGCCCAGGAATTGCTGCACGATGGATCCGTTGAATTATATTCGGAACTGAAGCCTAGTACAGAACTAGCATACTGGAATGTTTGACTCTGTGCAGATTGCTGGTGTAGACCTACTACCCAAAAGAATAAAAATAAATGTTTCCACATAACTGATTCGTTTTAAAAAAATGACATTCATTAATGCGACAAAAAAGATAGAACTCCATCTCTATAATCCGCCCTTACCATTCAACAAATTCTATTTATATTTTTTATATCGATTAAAACCCATCGATGATTGTAACCTAGATGTATGCGTGAGGGACAGAGTGAAAAGCCCACAGTGGCATGGCGCCTACGGCGCCGCCACGAGGACTTGTAGCGATGGCCCGACCCATCAGTGGCGCTTTCAGCGCCACGCCGGGACACGCCCACACTCCAATGTATCACTCAACAGACCATTGCTTGTCTGCAAAAAAAATCCAATTATATTTTTGGGGATACTGAAAAATTATTGACAGTGGAAAGATAAGTACAATGAAAATAAAGGAAAAATTAATTATCACTTTCGAGTCGATAATTAATTCTTTATTTCAGAAATCTTAAATAACACTAATTTTTTTTCAATACAATCTATTAATTGTATCATAATCATCGCTTCATTTATTTTTTACTTTTTTTTATTTCATATCCCGTTGTTTTACTAGTAGCTTTCCTACCGTTGGAGACCTGCGACACGGTGTTTACCGTTAACACGTGCAAAGCTACCGATTACTAACTTTTTTATTTTTTCAGTCCCTCACTCTTTAAGTTTGAATCAAATTACAAAACGATGAAACGATTTAACTTTTTTTTACTACTGATAGTAGCTACCACCTGGCCGCTATCGTGGGGCCAAACCGTAAATGGTTTGGTAGCAGTAGTCCGATACAGTGACTACAAAATTAACGCAAGCAATGCGCAAATAAGCGCTATGCTAAACCAGGATGCAGGGTTTAACCTATGGGGAAACACGAGTTCGGTAAAACAATATTACAAAACACAATCGGATGGAAAGTTTATCCTGAACAGTACAATAGTAGATGTTGATCTAGCTCAGCCAAGCTCGTATTATCATGCGAGAAATCTCCCTTACAATGGAGGTCTTCGTTTGGTAAACGATGTGGTAGCCGCGATCAATGCCAAATATCCGTCGGGTTTTACGGGCCTCACCATCCACCCTACTGATGACAGGCTTTGGCACTTTAGCATCATCTCTCAGTCTTCCCCAGAAGAAGGAGCAGGAGTGGCCTATGGTACAGAAACGAATTATATTCTGAACGATGGTATTCAAATGCCAATTCGCAATGTGGCGCTCATCTCCTACACTCAAACCAATGCCTACGACATCAATGTAATTTGTCATGAATATGGGCACAGCGTATTTAGTTGGACCGATTATTACGCAACAGCCTATTGTAATTTAGGTGACTACGATGTGATGGCGAGCGCTGGCACCTCAAAAGCGCCACAGCCTTTGAACCCAGCCTTGCGCTTACAAAAAAACTGGATTACTCAGGTAATCAACATCGATGGAACAATGGGGGCCACTTACACGTTGCAGGCCAACAATTATTCGCAAATTCACAAGTACACCAATCCATCCAATCCAAAGGAATACTTATTATTCCATGTTCTGCAACACGGAGGGTATTATCAATCGCCACTTGACAATGGAAAAACGTTGGATCAGGGAATGGCCATTTGGTATGTAGATGAAGATTTTAAATTTGATGTACCAGGAGTGGACCAGCAATATTTTATTCGCCTTATTCAAGCTGATAATTTGGATGAAATGCACGATGAATTCATTCCAAACTCCAGCGATGTAAGAGGAGATTTAAATGACCTATACGATAATGTTTCTAATTCATTTCCCAATGGTCATCCTTTCCGATGGAAAGATGGGGGTGAATTTGGTATTTCCATTTCCAATATCAGTGCTCCTGGGGCGAGCATGTCGTTTACAGTACTACCTCGTTCAGCCACCGTGCTGGCGGGATCCGATGCCAATGGAAACATCAGTCCAAAAGGAACACTGGCTGTTACAAGCGGCCAGAGCAGAACGTTCACCTTCACTCCAAATCTGGGATATGAAATAGATGTAGTCCGTGTAAACGGAACACCGGTGAGTGTGGTTAACAACACGTATACCATGACTTCCATATCCGGAACCCGAACCATACAAGCGACGTTTCGCAAATCAGCAAGCATTGCTCCTCTCCCATCACCATGGGTATTTACCGAAATTGGAACTACACTTCAGGCTGGACTTGCGGTACAGAGTGCTGGAAAATTTTCGTTGGAAACTTATACCTCACAATTTACCGGTTCTTCCGACCAGGTGGGATATATTTTCCAAACCTTGAATGGCGATGGATCCATTGTAGCCAAACTGGAATCGTTTAATATGCCGTCGTGGTCATTGCGTGCAGGAATTATGGTGCGTGAGTCGTTGCAAGCCAACGCCCCGTATACTATGATCTGTCGTGCGCCGCACAGCGGCGCCTATGTGCAGAAAAGAAGCAGTGCTGGCGCCATTTCAGAAGGCAATCCTACTGGTACCACTTCTAATTTACATATTTATAGTCTTCACAATTGGTTCAGAATTTCCAGGTCAGGAAATACGTTTACGATGTCGACCTCTCGCAACGGAATTGACTGGACAACCATTTCTACGCAAACGATTACCATGACAAACGCTGTGCATGTAGGTATGGTGGTAAGCGGTGCGAATGGCAGCTATGCCGGCAAAGCTACATTTAGCAATGTGGTGGTCAACACCAGCAATCCATCTCCTACGGTGAGCATTACTTCGCCTGCCAATAACGCAACCGTAGCAGCAGGTAGTCCACTCACGATAAATGCTACTGCAGCAGATGCGAATGGAAGTATAAACCGGGTAGATTTTTATAATGGAAACTCCTTGATTGGAAGTGACAACATCGCTCCTTACAGCATCAGCTGGCCAGTTCCGGGCGGTGGAAAATACACACTGGTGGCTAAGGCCATCGACAATCAGGGAGCCATTACCTCTTCGGTTCCGGTGGTTATCAGCGTACCTTGTACGTTTAGCGATCCTATGCTAAGTGGAGTTGTGATTGGTACCGAAGGATCGTGGGCCAACCAAGGAAACACGCGCGATAAAGCCTTTGATCAAAACGTATTCACATTCTTTGATGCTCCTATAGATATCGCCTGGACTGGCTTAAGTCTTCCAGGGAATTTTAGAGTGACCGGAATCAATTTTTACCCTAGAGAAGTTTTCTCAGGTAGAATGCTAAACGGTAAGTTCCAGGGAAGCAATACCGCAGACTTTAGCAGCGGGGTAGTAGATCTGGCGACTATTACGGTGGAACCAAGTTACGAATGGAATTGCATCACCATCAGCAATACGAATACGTTTCGCTACGTGCGCTATATTTGTGCGGAAGGCGGTGTTGGAAATGTTGCAGAGATTGAGTTCTACGGTGTACAGGTAATCAATAATCAAGCTCCTTCTGTAACGCTTACCAGTCCGTTGAATGGAGCCAGCTATACCGCTCCGGCATCCATTAGCCTGAGTGCAACAGCGAGCGATGCCGATGGCAGTGTAAGTAAAGTTGAGTTTTTTAGGGGTACGACTAAAATTGGCGAAGATGTAAGCAGTCCTTACTCAATTACCTGGAGTAATGTGGCAGCAGGAACGTATTCGATCACAGCCAAAGCCACTGACAATTTAGGTGCATCAAGCACTACAACCGCGATTTCGATCACTGTAAATCCGGCCGCCAACCAAACTCCTTACGGAGGTGTAGCCTGGGCCATTCCAGGAACGGTAGAAGCAGAAAATTACGATTTAGGTGGACAAGATATTGCCTTCAACGAAACTACTGCAGGCAATAGCGGATCTGCTTACCGAAACGATGCGGTAGACATTGAAGGAAGTGCCGGAGGTGGATACAATGTTGGTTGGATACAAAGTGGAGAATGGTTGGAATACACCGTAAACATCACTGCGGGAACGTATACCATACAAGCCTTGGTGGCTGCCCCCACTGCCGGTAAAAATTTCCAACTTCTTTTAGATGGGGCTTCCATTGCTACCATTCAGGTACCGAATACCGGTGGATGGCAAAACTGGCAAACCGTTAGTGTAACGAATATCGCATTGAGCGGTGGACAAAAAGTTCTTCGCATGCTGGCCAGCACTTCTGAATTTAATTTTAACAGGCTGATATTTGTTCGAAATGTAAGCAATCAATTACCCAATGTAAGTCTTACAGGTCCGGGCAACGGAGCTTCTTTTGCAGCCCCTGCTGCTATTACGATAAGCGCCAATGCCAGCGATGCTGACGGCAGTATAAGCAAAGTAGAATTCTTCCAGGGTACTACCAAAATTGGTGAAGACCTCAGCAGTCCTTATTCTTTCAACTGGAATAATGTTGCAGCAGGTACATACTCCATCAGTGCTCGTGCTACCGACAACGTAGGTGCTATTGCCAATAGTTCTTCTGTTAGCATCACAGTAACCGCAGCGAGCAACCAAACTCCTTATGGAGGAACCGCCTGGACAATACCTGGCATCATTGAAGCTGAAAATTATGATTTGGGAGGAGCCAGCATCGCATTCAATGAATTATCAGCAGGTAATAGTGGAAATGCTTACCGCAGCGATGCGGTAGATATTGAAGCCTGTTCGGAAGGCGGATTCAACGTAGGTTGGATTCAGGCCGGCGAATGGTTGGAATATACTGTTCAGGTAACGCAGGCTGGCACTTATACAGTAAACACAAGAGTAGCCTCCAACATGTCATCCGGTTCCTTGCAATATGAATGGAATGGAATAAACATAAGCAATGTGCTTAGCGTTCCGTTTACTGGCGGTTGGCAAAACTGGCAAACCATTTCACAATCGGGAATTGTGTTAAGCGTTGGCCAACACATTCTTCGTCTTAAAATGACTGGAAACGATTTCAATGTAAACAGGATTGAATTTGTACGTACAGGCAATGCTAGCAAATCTATTTGGAAAGACTCGGAAAGTGCTGCCAACTGGAGCGTTTACCCCAATCCGATGGGGAACCAGCATGAATTATATTTCTCTGAAGTAGACAAAATCGCTACAGTCAAAGTAATGAATGGAGCAGGACAAATGGTAATGGAACTTCCTTCATGGAACACCTCCTCTCCTATTTCCCTGGAATCATTACCAGCCGGGATTTATCAATTGATATTGGAATCGGAAGAAGGGACCAAACACACAACGATCATACGATAA
>JALONM010000015.1 GCA_025454925.1 Cytophagaceae bacterium | reverse complement strand
CATCTGGGAGCCAATGCTCGAATTTAAAAATACCTCCGTATGGATCTTCTCAAACTTGATCCCAGAAGAATGCTCCGATTTTAAATAATCTCTCATCATGGAAAAGGTAATGGTTATTCTTCCATACGAAGGCGGACATGAATCGTTTCAACGATAGAATATCAACGGAGGCCGAGTGACTAAGTAGTGAATGGGTTTACATAGGGAAGAAAAGATAAAAAATCTGATTCAACTAGTTCACCAAAAAAAATAGTCCCGCCTTTTGAGCGGGACTATTTATGAATCGGAAATAACTTATTCGAATTAATTATTCAAGGCTTCAGCACCACCTACAATTTCCAGGATTTCCTTGGTGATAGCGGCCTGACGAGAACGGTTGTACACCAATCTCAACTCTTTCAACAATTCTTTGGCATTATCAGTAGCCTTATCCATGGCAGTCATACGCGCACCATTTTCAGATGCATTTGACTCGAGGATGGCTTTGTAAAACTGAATTTTGAGCGACTTTGGAATAAGTTCTTTTACGATCTCTTCTTTGGAAGGCTCAAAAATATAATCCGTGATAGTGGTGTTCAATTCCTTTTTAGCAAAGTTTATTTTCTTTACAGGAGGAAGGAATTGTTCTGTACGCACAATCTGGGTGGCAACATTTTTAAATTCGTTGAATATCAAATGTACACGATCAGCCTTTTTATCGACGAATTGTTTCATTACATATTCCGCTGCTTTACGCGCATTATCGAATGACAGGCCAGTAAAAATCGTAGTGTAATCAGAATTGACCTTGTAACCACGACGTGAGAAAAACTCCTGTCCTTTTTTACCAAGACAAACCAACTCTACTTTTCCTTTTGCATGCAGGTCAGCATACTGACTTGAAATCAAATGGAGCGTTGCCTTGCAAACGTTAGCATTGAAGGCACCAGCGAGACCACGGTCGGAGGTAATCACCACAATGACTACCTGAGCAATGGCTCTATCTTCAGCATACGGATTTTCGGTTTGAGCTTCCAGGGATTCTGAAACATTGTTCAAAACCGCTGTTAACTTTTCCGAATATGGACGGATGCGAAGAATAGCGTCCTGCGCACGACGCAGCTTGGCAGCCGCCACCATTTTCATGGCTTTGGTGATTTGCTGCGTGGAATTTACAGAAACAATTCTATTGCGGACTTCTTTTAAACTTGGCATAATTACAAGGAGTAAGGGGCCTGAGTCCTTCGTTTCAAGGACTCAGGTTTGCCTACTATTATTTTGCGAATTTTTTGGATACGTCGGCGGCTACTTCTTTTAGTTTAGGAGCAGCGTCGTCAAGCTTTCCGGCTTTCAAAGCATCAAGAACCGGACGGTGAGCATTTCTGAGCACAGTGAGGAATTCAGATTCGAAAGCCTTCACATCGTTCACAGGAACATTATCCATGCCACCAGTGGTAGATACATAGATAATAGCCACTTGCTCCTCTACTTTAACAGGAGAGAACTGAGCTTGTTTCAACATCTCCTGGTTACGGCGTCCACGCTCAATGGTAAGACGTGTTGCAGCATCCAGGTCGGAACCAAACTTGGCAAACGCTTCCAATTCGCGGAACTGAGCTTGATCAAGTTTTAAAGTACCGGCAACTTTCTTCATGGATTTAATCTGAGCATTACCACCCACGCGAGATACCGAAATACCCACGTTGATTGCAGGACGAATACCAGAGTTGAAGAGGTTGGACTCAAGGAATATCTGACCATCCGTAATCGAGATTACGTTGGTAGGGATATATGCCGAAACGTCACCTGCTTGAGTTTCAATGATTGGAAGAGCCGTTAAAGAACCACCACCTTTTACTTTTGATTTCAAAGAAACTGGCAAGTCGTTCATTTTAGAAGCAATCTCATCAGATTTGTTCACTTTGGCAGCACGCTCCAGTAAGCGGCTGTGCAAGTAGAATACGTCACCAGGATACGCTTCACGTCCTGGAGGACGACGAAGTAACAAAGACACTTCGCGGTAAGCCACTGCTTGCTTAGAAAGGTCATCGTATACAACAAGAGCCGGACGTCCGGTATCTCTGAAATATTCGCCGATGGCAGCACCTGTGAACGGTGCATAGAATTGCATAGGAGCAGGATCAGAAGCAGTAGCAGCTACTACTACAGTGTAATCCATTGCCTTTCCTTTTTCAAGGGATTGTACGATCTGAGCTACAGTAGAAGCCTTCTGGCCGATGGCTACGTAGATGCAGAATACAGGTTCCCCTTTTTCAAAAAACTCACGTTGATTGATGATGGCATCAATCGCCACAGCTGTTTTACCAGTCTGACGGTCGCCAATGATCAATTCACGCTGACCACGTCCGATAGGAATCATAGCATCGATCGCTTTGATACCTGTTTGAAGTGGTTCGTTTACTGGTTGACGATAAATTACACCAGGAGCCTTTCTTTCCAGAGGCATTTCAAAAAGCTCTCCGCTGATAGGACCTTTTCCGTCGATAGGGTTACCCAAGGTATCCACAACACGACCTACTAATCCTTCACCCGCTTTGATAGAACCGATTTTACCAGTACGTTTTACGGTGTCACCTTCTTTGATGCCACTGTAATCGCCCAATAATACAGCACCTACGTTGTCTTCTTCCAGGTTCAAAACCAGACCTCTCAGTCCGTTTTCGAACTCCAGCAGTTCACCCGCCTGAGCTTTAGAAAGTCCGTAAATACGTGCTACCCCATCCCCTACCTGGAGAACGGTGCCGACTTCTTCGAGTTCGGCTTCACTTCTGAAATTGGATAACTGCTCTCTTAAGATTGCAGAAACCTCATCTGGTCTTACTTCCGACATATTAGTATTTGACTATGTAAGTACTGTCCAACATTTTATTTTTCAAGCGGCGCAATTTAGCTTGCACCGATTGATCTAATTGTTTGTCTCCTACCTTGAGAATGAAACCACCAATTAAATTGGCGTCTACTTTTTCTTTCAGGTCTACTTGTTTACCAAGTCCTTCGGAAACAATATTTTTAAAGCTACTGCGTAAATCATCCGACAAAGGAAAGGTGGTAGTAACTTCCGCTACCACAATACCCTTCAATTGCTGGTACTGCGATTTGAATGACGTTGCAATTTCAGGCAGGTAATTTTCACGCCCCTTACGACCTAAGATTTCAAACAATGAAATGGTAAGAGGATTCACTTTGCCATCAAATAATCGACGAAGTATTGTTAATTTTTTATCGCTGGTAATGATAGGGCTGCGCAAGGTACGAACCAAGGCAGGGTTTTCAGCGCAAACTTTACTGAACAGATCCATATCATGGTTCAGAAAGTCCAGCACATTACGTTCAACAGCTAGCTGAAGCAATGATTTGGCATAACGCGAGGCTACAAGAACATCCTGCATGAGTAGGGATTAGTTTAGTTTGCTTTCTTTGATGAATTCATCAACCAATGTTTTCTGAGCACCATCGCTGCTTAGATTTTTGCGAATTACCTTTTCGGCAATCTCAAGTGCCAAAGAAGCGGCAGTATTTTTAACCTCTGCCAGTGCCGCTGCCTTTTCGCTCTGAATCGCTACGCGAGCATTATCTACCAAACGGTTGGCCTCTGCCGATGCTTTATCTTTCGCTTCTGAAATCAGTCCACTGGCAGTTACCTGGGCTTCTTTTAGAATTTTATCTCTTTCCAAGCGAGCTTCCTGAAGAAGTTTTTCGTTGGAAGCCTGAAGATTCTTCATTTCCTCTTTTGCTTTCTCAGCAGCACCCAATGCATCGGCAATGGTATTCTCACGCTCTTCCAGGGCCGTCACGATAGGCTTCCAGGCAAATTTAGAAAGCAGGAATAATACGATTCCAAAAATTAGAATTTGCCAAAAGAGTAATCCAAATTCCGGGGTAACTAAATTCATAATATTGATTTGTTATAAGTAACGATTCAATTTTGTTTCATTTTTTCAAATTCCGGAATGGTCACCTAATGCGACTCATTCCGGACTTTGTAATTACTGAGCAGCGTAGATAAGGAAGCAAACAACCACACCGAACAAAGCCACACCTTCGATGAAGGCAGCAGCGATCAGCATAGCAGTTTGGATCTTACCTGACTCTTGTGGTTGACGAGCGATAGATTCTACCGCTGAACCACCAATTTTACCAATACCAACACCTGCGCCTAATGCAGCGATGCCAGCACCGATGCCAGCACCCAAAAGTGCAAGGCCATCAAGAAGAAGATTCATACTACTGTTTTTTTAACTATGTGAAACAAACTTAAGTCCCTAATGGGAGTTAAGACTTTTAGTGGCCATGGTCATGATCCGCATGATCGTGCACCTCTACCGCCGAACCAATGTACATGGCCGACAACAGGGTGAAAATATACGCCTGCATGATGGCAACAAATAATTCCATAAAACTCATGAACAACCCGAATCCGATAGAAACTGGAGCCATAAGCACACTTTTAAATATGAAGATCAAACCAATAAAGCTAAGAATGATGATGTGGCCTGCGGTAATGTTGGCAAACAAACGAATCATCAGGGAAAGAGGCTTTGTAAATACTCCTACCACTTCGATTGGAAGAATGATGACACGCAATGGCAGAGGAACACCAGGAGTCCACAGAATGTGCTTCCAATAGTATCCATTACCGCTTAAATTGGTAATCAGAAATGTAAGTACTGCCAGGCAAAGCGTTACGGCGATGTTTCCAGTAAGGTTAGCGCCACCTGGTACCAAACCAAGCAGGTTGTTAAACCAAATGAAAAAGAACACTGTAAGAAGGTATGGAAGGTATTTTTTGTATTTGTCTCCAATGGCTGGCTTGGCTACTTCCTCGATCAGATAATTGATGATAGGTTCGAAAAAAGATTGCATACCTGAAGGAGCAGACAGTGCATTTTTCTTGTAACGCTTAGCAATAGTAAAGAAGATATACAATAACAACGCCGCGCTGATCATTAGCGAAACCACATTTTTAGTAATCGAAAAATCCATTACATGAATCGCTTCGTTTTTATGATGGATTTTGTCATGGTGAATCACGTAGTCGCCGTATTGAGCATCCATAAGATTCATGTGACCAGTGGCATCTTTAAAATTAGAAGCCATGAACATATCCAATCCCTTTTCAGGATTGTAAACAATAACAGGAAGCGGAATGGTAACGTGTGTTTGACCAACGGTAGCGAAATGCCATTCATGAGAATCGCCAATGTGATGCATGATGGTCTCGCCAACATTAAAATCTTTTACGTGTGCAGTATCACCGGCAAACGACAATCGTGCAATACCTAGGAGGAATACAACTACGAGGGATTGGAAAAATCTACTTACTTTCATCACCTTTTTTGAAATCGGTGCGCAAGTTATTGATAAGAAAATAAATTTCAAACCCGGTGTAAAGTAAATACAATAAAAGAAAATCCACAATTAAGGTAATCTTTTGATTATCAGTACGAGTAACTAAAATCATAAGAAAAATAATTGAGCCTAGGAAACGTAAGGACATGGAGGTAAAGTAGAAAATATGGAATTGGGTAGCCGGCCTGCTCCTGGATATCGAATAGAGCCTATGTCCTATAAGAAAAATACAAAAGAAAAATCCTTGAATCAATAAAATCTGATGGCTGATCCACGTGGTAAATTGACTTAATAACCACACAACCAGACTTATGATACTAAAGAAAAGAAGAAAAGGGGTAAAGGTCTTCATGGAATAATAACTACCGTCTGAAGACAAAGATAGGGATATTTCACTCATGAATGGGTACTTGATACCCTGTAAAGTCTCTGCTTTCACTAAGGGCCAGAGACTTTATTGTTCATTCGTGACGTCTCGAATAAATTTGTACAGCATACCTCCAATTGCTGATAAAATCAATATCAAAGAGAAAACAGGGATTTTCTGTTTGAAATGAGCATCAAGCCAACGGCCACCCCAAGCAGCGAGGAGGATCGTTAAAATAAATTGTATGCCAAAGCTGGAATATTTGACATACGCTTTACTAGGCGGTTTTGGCTTCTTTAAAAATTCGCTCATCGTCGAACTCTATTTTGGTTAGGGTGGAATTCATTTTGCTGGTACCATTGAATACGGCACCACTTTCCATCACAATTTTGGATGCTGTAATCTCGCCTTGCACAATGGCTGTAGAACGCAGCACGAGTAATTCAGTCACTTCTATCTGCCCTACGATTTTGCCGGCTATTTCCGCGTTCTGGGCATACAAATTTCCTTCTATAATGGAAGATTCACCCAAGGCTATTTTGGATTTACATTTAATATTACCTTTCACCGTTCCTTCTATTCTTAGATTACCGGTGGTTTCGAGGTTGCCCTCTAACACTACTCCCTGGGCAATCATTGAACTGGCGCTGATAACTTGCTCTACTTCTTTTTTGATGGCGCTTTTGAACATAACAATCTGAGGTTACAGGTTTAATTTTAATTGGGGCAAAGCAACCTAGTATTGAGGAAATTTTGAGCCGCCCATTTTTATTTTAAGGTATATAGCAATAGAAAAGGACTTTTTTACTGCTTTTGGAAGATACGAAAAAAATTGAATTCAAGTTGCCTGCTGACATTATAAATTGGGCCCAACCCATGAATAAACAAGATTGTTATGCTTGTGGAATGCCCTATCGATATGCTATTCCCTTAAGAAATTAAAGGCCAATCAACGAAGGTACTAGTTTGAAGGAAAGGAGATGTAATCTTCCGGCGGCAAAGAACGGGATCGAAACCACATTTCAAAATGAATCTTCTGATTGACTGGGCGAGATAACACTTGTCCTTCGGCCACATATTGCTTGGGTCGGACTAAGATACCTTTTACCGACCGATAGATAGTGAGTAAACCCTCTTTGTGCTGCAACAATATGTCCCCAGCTGTAGTATCGATGTTTAAAACAGTAGCATTGGAAATGGCCACGGCAGCTTCAGGCTTATTAGAAACTACCGAGGCTTGACCAGACTCCTCTTTCCAGCGGCCATTTTTGAGTGGTTGAATAAAATACAGGCGAGTAAAACCATTTGGATCTTCATAGGGTTTTACTCCGTATACTTTTTCATAGGCCTCCACAAACTCTGCGTCCGCAGCATCATTTCCTACAGGAGCCTGGGTGGAAGAGACGGACGAGTCTTTTACTGTCCGCTGTCCGCCATTCATCATCACCTTCCAGCCTGCGAGCAATTGGTCGTTGTGTTGCAATTGCTGCTCCAGGGAATCTACTTTGCTCATCATTACCAATAAAGCTTTCCTTTCTTCCAATTGATCATTTCCAGAAAAAATAAAACGACTAAGCTGCAATAGATAATAATAGAAAACGAATAACAAAAGCAGAGCAATGGCAAGAAACACCAGCCCCTTGGCAAGAGTACTGGACATCATCCAACGATCAGCAAAATTCTCCTCGTTCCTTACAATTATTTGGTATTTGGTCGTTAATCTTTCAGTAATTGTTTTACGCATCCAAGTAGGCCATTATATTTGTATATTGCATAATAAACAAAAGGCCAAAGTTAACCAAAATTTACTCTGAAACATCATTTCCATAGTATCGTTCCTGCGTTGCTTCTGCTGATGCTACTCTCGTCTTGTTCGCAGGAAAGTAATTCGTTTTTGAGCCGCACCTTTCATAATCTAACGGCACGCGACAATGCCTATTTTCTTGGTCGCGAGCGCATGAAGGAATTAGAAAATGAATTGGAAAACAAACAAAAGCACGACTACAACAATGTGCTTTATCCCATGGTAACCATCGATACCAACGAGACTAAAGCCTATAAGGAAAAAACCGACGATATCATCACCAAAGCATCCTTCCCCATTTATAAACATAAAAACAGTAATTACGTTGAAAAAAGTTATCTGCTCGTAGGTAAATCCCGAATACTCCGGGGTGAATGGAAACTTGCTGCCGACACGTACCGATACGTCATCAACGATGGTAAAATTGAAGAAGATAAGCATCAAGGCCTTATCCAGCTAGAACAATTCTTTATTCTTAAAAAAGATTACCGGAGTGCAGGTATTGTTGCAGAGCACTTGCTTCGCAAAAATTTATCTCCGATAAATCAAAAAGATTTTTTTCTTACCCAAGCACAGTATTATCGAAAACTAGAACAATACCAGCAAACCCGTCAATACCTTGAGAAAGCCATTCCTTTAATGAGGGGGAAAAAAGAGAGAAAGGCAAAGATGTATTTTATCGTAGCGCAAATCTATCAACTACAAGGAAATGATTCTTCAGCCTATGAAAATTACAGGAAAGTACTTAAAAACAATCCCTCTTACGAACTTTTCTTTTATACCAAACTTTACATGAATCAGGTAGCATCCACCGGATCGAGTAAAGAACAGAAAAAGATTGATAAGTACTTTCTGAAATTATTAAAGGATAAGAAGAACGAAGAATACAAAGACAAGATTTATTACGAGATGGCCTTGTTTGAATACAAGAAAAAAAGAATTGATGAAGCCCTTACCCATCTTGATTTATCAGTGCAATCGAATAAAGGCAATAATTTTCAGAAGGGGGCTTCCTACCTAAAATCGGCACAAATCTATTATTCCGACAAAAAGAATTACGAGTTAGCGAAGTTGTATTACGACAGCACAGTGTCTGTTTGGGACAAGTCGAATAAAGATTTTCCAGAGATCAATGAACGTCAGAAAATTCTGGAAGAATTTGTTCGAAGTTTGAAAACCATCAAGCACGAAGACAGCCTTCAGCGTATAGCGCAGTATGATTCTATAAAATTGCGTGTACACATCGATACTGTTGTGGCTAGAGAAAAGTCGTTGGCAGCACTGAAAGCAAAACGCGAAGAAGCAAAGAAGAAAGCCCAGGAACAAAAAAATACGCCCACCGGGAGTCCTGTAATTACGAATTCCAATTGGTATTTTGACAATGCCACGGCCGTAGCACGCGGTGCCACAGACTTCAAGAAAAAATGGGGCAACCGGGTACTGGAACCTAACTGGCGCAGAAGCAACAAGGAAACAGAATTTATAAACGACTCCACCAATACCACTTCAGAAAGTAAAGATTCGGTAGTTGCCACCACAGAAAAACAAATCGATTATGCAGCTTACATGAAAGATATTCCCCGCACGGAAGAACAATGGCTGGCTTCTCATAACCGGATTCAGGAAGCCATGCTGCAGGTTGGTAAAATCTATAAGTTGAAATTGGATGAACCAGAGAATTCCATAGAAATGTTGGAATCTTTGTTAAAACGCTATCCACAGAACCCCAAAAATCCCGAGGTACTGTATACCCTCTATTTGCTTTATAAAGAAAAAAGTGATGTCGAAAAAGCAGAACATTACAAAAACCGCTTGATTACAGAATATCCTAAATCCGAATTTGCGCGGTTCCTGCTTAATCCTAATTACAGAGAAGAGGATAAGAAATTACAAAAAGAGATTGCATTGCATTACGAAAAAGGGTTTACACTTTACCAACAGCGCTATTACAAAGAAGCCGATTCCTTGCTAGCCAACTTGCAACGAGAATACCCCAGTTGCGACATCAATGACAAAATTCATCTTTTGCGTATTTTAATTACTGGGGAAACTAAAAATACACTTATTTATAAAGACCAACTGGAGGCGTTTATTGCCGAAAAGGCATATGCCAATCGCCCTACCATTCCCAAAGCGAAAGAACTGCTAAAGAGCGCGCAAGAACACCTGGCTTCTTTGGAAAACATGGGTGCTAAAATCAGCGCTCACGATGTGCGCTACAGCACAAATACTTCCAAACCGCATTTGGTGGTGCTTATGTTGGGCACCGATGTATTGCAGCAACGTAAAACAATTAAATCTCTTGAAGATCATATCCGGAAGAATTATGCCGGAATTGGGTTGCAAGTTAAAGCAGAAGCGATCAGCGATAGTACCACGGCAATTACAGTGCAGTTGTTTGAGGCTATGTATCCTTCCAAAATGTTTTATGAATCATTATTCAGGGCAGGCATTATGCAAAGCATTCAGGATTCGTTTTATATCACGGATGAAAATTACCGTAAATTTAAAAACGATGGTAGGGTAAGAACCTACCAGAATTTTTTCAGAGAAAATTACTGATTAGTTTGTACATTCGTAGGAAGTTTATCTGCGAAGTATGGCCGTATCAAGCCTGTTTTTTTTAAGAATAATAAAAGGAATCTGGATCACTTTTGTAGTTGGTCTTTTGTTTGTTGTTCTTTTGTTTTTCATGGTGTCGCGCGACACATTCGGTTTGTTTGGCCCTATGCCTGGCCTGGAACAGCTCGAAAATCCAAAGAAGGATGAAGCCTCTATGCTTATTACCTCGGATGGAATTATTCTCGGCAAATATTTCAGAGAAAATCGAACCCCGGTAGAGTACGAGCAAATTTCTCCTAATCTTATCCATGCTCTTCGCGCTACCGAAGACTTCCGGTTTGAGGAACATTCGGGTATCGATTTATGGGGAATGCTCCGGGTGGCGTTTAAATCGCTTATTCTTCAAAAAAAATCCGGAGGCGGCAGTACCATTTCTCAACAATTAGCCAAAAACTTATTCAACACCCGTAAAAAAGATTTTCGAGGCAGCATACGAAACCGTACCCTCAATCTGGTGATCGTAAAAATGAAAGAATGGATTACCGCAGTTCGGCTCGAACGATCTTATACCAAACGCGAAATTATTACCATGTATTTGAATACCGTTGATTTCGGTAGTAATGCCTATGGTATAAAAACTGCTTCGGCTACTTTTTTCAGAACCAGTCCTGACAGTCTTAGTGTATCGCAGGCAGCTGTGCTGGTAGGAGTTCTTAAAGCCCCTACCCTTTATAGTCCTGTACTAAATCCCGAAAACAGTTTGAATCGAAGAAATGTAGTTCTCGAACAGTTGCATAAATACGGCTACTTAAGCGAAGCACAATTTGACAGCCTGAAGGTGAAACCCATAGAATTGCATTACGAGGTGGAAAACCACAATACTGGGAGTGCCACGTATTTCCGGAGCTTTATCACAGAATATTTAAACAAATGGTGCAAAGCCAAAGGCTATGATTTGTATACCGATGGCCTTCGCATATACACCACCATCGATTCAAAAATGCAATATCATGCAGAAAATGCGGTGATGCGACACATGAGAGAAAACCAGAAAATTTTCGATCAGCAATGGAAAGGAATGACTCCCTGGCGCGATGAAAAAATGAAAGAGATTCCCAACTTCATTGAAAACGCAGTGAAACGAATTGATCCATACCGGGAGTTAAGTAAAAAATACCAAGGGGATTCCGCCAAGATCTGGGAAGCGTTACAAGTGAAACGAAAAATGAAAGTGTTTTCCTGGAAAGGAGAAATCGATACCAATTTCTCAACACTTGATTCACTAAAGTATTACAAGCGTTTTCTGAGAGCAGGCATGGTAGCTGTAGAATCGAACACGGGCCATGTGAAAGCTTGGGTCGGAGGTATTAATCACAAATATTTTAAATACGACCACGTTGCCCAAGGAAAGCGCCAACCGGGTTCCACGTTTAAACCATTTGTATACGCTACCGCCATCGATCATGGATATTCTCCTTGTTATGAAGTATTAGACGCGCCCGTGTCATTTGCAACGATGGATACGAACAAAATTTGGGTACCACAAAATTCCGACAATATTTTCACCCACCGGCCATTCACTTTGCGCAAGGCCATGGCGAACTCTATTAATTCGGTTACTGCCCGGATGATACAGGAAGTTTCTCCGGAAGAAGTTGTTTCTATGGCACACCGGTTGGGTATTAAAAGTGACCTCGATGCAGTACCTGCACTTTGCTTGGGGGTAAACGATGTTTCCATTTATGAAATGGTAGGGGCCTATAATACTTTTGTAAACAAAGGCGTATGGATTGACCCTACGTATCTGATTCGAATTGAAGATAAAAATGGAAATGTGCTGGAAAGTTTTGTTCCGGAATCCAAAGAAGCCATTGACGAAGAAACGGCTTATCTAATGGTACATATGCTGAAAGGCGCCACTGAAGAGAGAGGCGGAACGGCCTTGGGACTGTGGAGTTATAATGTATTAGGGGTAGGCGGTGAAGTAGGCGGCAAAACGGGTACAACTCAAAATTATTCCGACGGCTGGTTCATGGGTATTGTACCCAAACTTACGGCCGGCGTATGGGTAGGAGGAGAAGACAGGGCTATACATTTACGAGGATTTTACGTAGCCCAAGGCGCTCGGGTAGCAATGCCTATTTACGCGTATTTCATGGAAGCTTTATTTAACGATAAAGATCTTCAATTTAAACGGGAACGTTTCCCTCGACCAGAAAAACTCTCCATACAAATCGATTGCGAACGCTTCAAACAAAGTCAACTTACAGACAGCAATAGTTTGCAGAAGGTTAAACAGGATATCCCAGATGGTTTCTGATGCCCTCAAAGAACAAGTTCTCCAATTACCTGACTTACCGGGTGTGTACCGGTATTTTAATTCAGATAACGAACTTTTGTACGTTGGGAAAGCGAAAAGTCTTAAGAAACGAGTTGGCAGCTATTTCCAAAAATTCGACTCCCTGGATGTAAAAACGCGCAGGCTGGTTAGTTTAATTGACCACCTGGAATATACGGTCGTTCCTACTGAATTCGATGCACTGATTCTAGAAAATCATCTTATCAAACAACATCAGCCCCGGTATAACATACTGCTGAAGGATGATAAAACCTACCCGTATGTTTGTGTAACGGAGGAGCGCTTTCCCCGTGTAGTTACCACACGGCGCAAGGATGAATTTAAAGGCACTTATTATGGTCCCTTCACCAGCGTTGGAGCCATGAATACAGTAGTGGAACATATTACTAAAATATTCCAACTACGCACTTGTTACTATGCCTTAAGCGAAAAAAATGTTCAGGAAAATAAATTTAAAGTTTGTCTGGAATATCATTTAGGGAATTGCAAAGGCCCTTGTGAAAATTTACAGGAGGAACAAGAATACCTGCAACATATCAAACAAGTACACCAAATCTTAAAAGGTAACATCAGTTCCGCCCGTCAGTTTTTTAAAGAGGCAATGCTAGAAGCCTCTTCCCACATGGAGTTTGAGAAAGCGCACCAGTTAAAAGTGAAACTGGAAAAACTTGAGCGTTTTCATCATACTTCAGTGGTAGTAAATCCTTCCATCACAGATGCTGATGTATTTGCAATCGCTTCCAATGAACAAATGGCTGTGGTATCCTATTTAAAAGTATTAAACGGGATGGTGCTACAATCAAGAAATACAGAAATTAAAAAGAGATTAAATGAAACGGAGGAGGAAATTATTATTCAAGTGATGATAAACATCCGTGAAACCAACGCTAGCGAAAGCAAAGAAATTATTAGTAATGTTGCCGTAGAGTATCCGGAAGATGGCCTTCAACTTACCGTTCCTCAGCGAGGAGACAAAGTAAAATTGATTCAGCTTGCCCTCAAAAATGCGCAACAACGACTGCTCAAATATAGTGGTGATGTTCGCGACGAACGAGCCAAGCGCATTCTTAGCACACTACAAAAAGATTTACATTTAAGCGAATTACCCGATCATATCGAGTGTTTCGATAATTCAAATTTCCAAGGCACAGATGCCGTGTCTGCTATGGTATGCTTCAAGAACGCAAAGCCAAGCAAAAAGGACTATCGACATTTTAATGTTAAAAATGTAGTAGGGCCAGATGATTTTGCCACCATGAAGGAAACCGTTGGGAGAAGGTACAAACGTGCACTGGAAGAAGAACAGTCCTTGCCTAAGCTAATCATCATCGACGGAGGTAAAGGTCAGCTGAGTGCGGCTTGTGAAGCCCTGCATGCACTCGGTCTTTATGGTAAAATTCCCATTATTGGGATCGCTAAAAACTTAGAAGAAATTTTTTTTCCGGGTGATCAATATCCCATATACATTGACAAAAAATCCGAATCTCTCCGGCTTATTCAATACCTGCGCGACGAAGCACACCGCTTCGGCATTACCCATCATCGCAAAAAAAGGAGTAAAACAAGCTTACACAGCAGTCTGCAAGGAATCCCTGAAGTTGGGGAAGCGACTATTGAAAAACTATTGAAAACATTTAAGAGCGTAAAGCGAATTAAGTCAGCCGCATTGTCCGAATTAGAAGCTTGTGTAGGTGAATCAAAAGCATTAAAGGTGTTTCAGTATTTCCAGGAAAACGAAGGTAAAAATAATTCCTGAAACGTCCTCCTGACTCAGCAGGCGAGGTGTATCAAAGGCTAAGAGAGAGTCTGTTTAGGCAAGATGGTTAATCTGGCACTACCACAAGTTGATGGACGGTACTCAAAAAAAAATCCCGCCGAAGCGGGATTTTTAATATCGAAGAACTCACTATTAGAATTCCCAAAGATGATGTTCGAATTCCATAAGTTCCATAGCAGCCCACTGAGAAGCCATGATACCTTTAAGCTGATCACCACCATAAATATCTACCAGGTACGCATCGTACGGGTTAGATACCTTGATGATATAAGAACTGAAAAGTCTCAGGTCAAAAGCATCTGCCAGGTTTTTATGTTGTTGATCGTTCTGAACGTTAAACCATACCGCTTTCGGATTGTCTTTGAAAACTTTCTCTACCAATTCTTTGTAAGAGAAAGAAGCAATCGTTTGCTGTATACCCTTCACGTTCTGAGGGTGATCGGCAGGCACATACATGGTTAAGGCCAAAACATCATAGTACAATCTTGAACGTTGTTTGTCAAAGATCAGATCTTCTTTGATTTCCAGCTGATACAGGTCAGTAGGGAAATAAAAGGAAGGACCACCGGACTGCAATACGGAGCTATCACCGTTTGCCAATGCGATTTCTTTCTCTTCCGCAGTTAATTCACCACCTTCTACCGGGATCTTGATATTTTCATTGAACTCATCAATAGTGATCTTGCGATCTAATGAGTCGTTTGCGTAAATAGTCAAATCTCCGTTTGTAACCGCATCAATCAGAAGACGGGTTATCTCTTTGTTTTTGGAAAACAAAGGTTTGTTTTGCTTTTCACGTAAATCAATCGCGCGTATCAGCGTCTTCTTCCACATAATATCAGACACATGTATCGGGCGAAGTGAAAGCGGATTATATCCGTTATCACCAGCCGGCTGTGTGGCCGAGTTACTCGACTCCGTAGTAGTCGTGGTAGTAGTGGTGGTCGTTTCAGCTTGTCCGAACGCGTTCGACGCTGCGAAAACCAACCCAAATAAAACAACACCTATCTTCTTCATAACCTTGTTTGTTTAAACTCTATTAATGCAGAGGGATGTTCTTAATCACAGTACCCAGATTAACGTTTTCAGTTTTGTTCTGGTAGTTGGTACGGATTACACTTTTCACCTCAATCAGAATACGGTCGCCAGGAACTGCTGCTGCTGCAAAAGAAGCCAGGTTAGCCGTTTCAGAAGTAACTTTTTGCTGTTGTACTGGACGCTTACCACGAACCAAGATACAATCCCACTCAGCCACACGGTAACGTGCATCCTTTGGAAGGAAAGTCTTGAATGATTCGTCAGGAACAGCTTTCATTGTAATGGAACGAGGACCAGGAGCAGCCATACCTTGTTTCTCATCTACAGGCTTACCATTAGACAATGCCTGAATTTCTGGCTTCGGAACCAAACGTACGTTGAATGATTGGTCACCAATGTAGTTACCATTGCTGGAAACTTTCAGGTTAACTTTTGTTCCTGTTGGAATTAAAGTTACCAGTCCTTTTTGAGTACCAGGAATAACATCGGCACCTTCAGCACGGAAAGATGGGCTGTAAGTAGATCCCAAGGCAGGAACCTGAACGTTCAACTCATTTCCACAGTTACGATAAAGAGCAGAAACGGAAGCTGACTGAATTTGAATTACTGGTTTAGCTACGAAATACTCTTCCTTCACTGTAAAAGTAGTATCCTTTCCTTTGAACTTGAAAGTTACTTCACCAGACCAAGATTGTTTGCTAAGACCTTCTTTGTCATAAGCACCACCTTGAGCAGTAAAGGTAACTTTTCCAAGTTTTGTTTTAGAATCCACCGGAATGTTTGCCCCACGAGCCTTCATAGTTGGCGTAATAGTAGAGGCAGAAGCAGCCAGGAACATTTCAGCTTCGTATTTTGTACCGGCAGCAACTACTTTAGATGCAGGACGCACCATCGCAATTACCTGGTCAAATTTTAAGTCCGCAGCACCTACTTCAGAAGCTAATTCTTCCAACGCGGTAGTTTCTACTTTTAATACTTCAGACTCCAGGTTTGAAAGCACAGCCATGGCAGCCACCATCGGAGTATGCACGAAGTTCAATTCCACGAAGTCTTTTCTCTTTTGGTCATCAGAAGTGATACGTGGATCCTCTTTAGCGTCCAAGGCAATATTTTTGTATTTGCCAGGTTTGTTAAGAGCTTTGTTCACGTCAGCAACGAACTGGTTAACTTCTTTTTGAAGTTGATACCCTTTTCCTTGCTTACCAGTACCCATCATCATAACGGCTACTTTCTCTTCTTCTTTTGCACCCTTGTACATTTTCTTAGGGTCGCCATCTTCAAAACCACCAGTCACCTCGATAATTTCCTTGCGAAGTTTGTCGATGTGTTGTTTGATTTCTTCGGCTTCTTTGCGAACGGATTTGGCCTTTTCTAATACTGCCAAGTCGGTAGCTTTATTTCCACCATCCGTTACCGTTTTCTCGATTTTCTTTTCAATCTGAATGTTACCTTTATCGGTATTTTCATTCGCAAACTGCAAACTATCGTCTAGAAATTTAAATTTCTCCATGATCGCTGAAGATACCTGAAGCGCCAGCAGCGCAGTTAATACCAGGTACATCATGCCGACCATTTTTTGTCTAGGGGTTTCTTTTCCTCCTGCCATTTTAGTATTCCTCTTTTAAAAGGTTTAACAATTAATTTAAGTGAAAAAGAAAGGATTATCCTTTCATGGCAGTTAACATGTTACCATACACATTGTTAAGTGATGATAAGTTCTTAGACAATTTAGAAACTTCATCACGAAGTGTCTGAGTATCTTTGCTAGCCTCAGCCATGCTATCCATAGCAGAAGAAAGGTTCGCGTAGAATTTGTTCATTGCTTTCAGGTGATTGTTAGCATCCTGAAGTTCCATTTCGTATACCGCGTTAAGAGCACCAAGATTCTTAGTGATGTTCTGAACTTGTGAATGGTATTCTTTTGCATCCTGAGAAGCATTTGCCATTTCAGACATAGCATCTACAGTTTTAGCATAAGACTTATTCATTTCAAGAAGTGACTTAGAAGCATTCTTAACATTTTCAGTATACTCGTTAGAAGCTACTGCGGAGTTAGTAAGATCTCCAAGGCTATGAACCGTGGTAGAAAGATTGTTAAGACCTGAACCAAGACGATTGATAACATCCTGGTTGATGTTCGCATCGCTCATCATTTTGTCAAGTGACTTCGTTAAATTAGAAGAAGAAGCCTTTTTTCCATCATCGGAATAATCAGACTCGTCTGCACCCAATTGAGGATAAACAAAAGTCCAATCTGGATCCTGAGGAGGAGCCATGAATGCGGATGCCAAGAAGATCAAGGCCTCTGTACCAAGTCCAACAATTAGCGCAACGTCAGCACCTGGCCAGTGCATAATTTTAAATAACGCACCTACGATTACAATTGCAGCACCGATACCGTAGATTTTTGGCATCACTGAAATTTCAAAACTTTCCAAACCTGTAGGCTCGTTTCTTCTTCTGTAATTGATAGCTCCCATTTTGTGAAAAAAAATTTAAGTGTTTAACAATAGTTCCAGTTTGTTTTTTTTGTGTAAAGTCTCTGTTATTGCGTATTTCAAGCTATTAGAATTCGAATCCTGAAGAACGTCCCAGATACGTCATCACGCAACGGAATCCGATGTATGATTTAGTGGTATCCTGATATTCAAAGGTACGAGTTCCAGTTTCCAGGAAGTACGCAATATCTTTCCAAGAACCGCCGCGGATAATTTTACGAGGTTCGTTGTCGTCAAAATAAGTAGGGTTAAGGTCCCAGGTTACAGGCATGGCTGCATCGTAGTAAGCATCTTCGCACCACTCGGAAATGTTTCCAGCCATATCATACAGACCGTAATCGTTTGAGAAGTAAGAAGCTACTGGAGAGCTGTACATAAAACCGTCATCGTAGTAGTTTCCACGTCCAGGTTTGAAGTTTGCTAACATACATCCTTTAGAGTTACGGATGTAAGGGTTACCCCAAGGGTACTTAGCCATATCGCGACCACCCCGTGCTGCATATTCCCATTCTGCTTCTGAAGGCAGACGGAATCTTGGCATTTGCCACAGACCGTTTTGAGCTCTCCAGTTGTTCATGTGCTTGGTTCTCCATTCACAGAAATACTTGGCAGCCCACCAGTCTACCCCAACTACAGGGTATTCGTCGAATGCAGGATGTGCATAATAATATTCCATCATAGGATCTCCCATGTGGTGAGCAAAGTCACGTACCCACACAGTAGTATCCGGATACAATTCCGTCATGATGTATGGTTGACCCAATACATCCAAGGAATCTTTAAGCATCACGTCGATAAACTGACGATACTCGTTATTGGTGATTTCGGTTTCATCCATGTAGAAACCACCGATAGTTACTTGTCTGTTGAAGTTTATCTGGGTTGCAGGGACATCCTGATCCGCTTGACCCATATGGAAGGTACCTGATGGAGCAACCACCATACCATAGGGAACGGTTTGAACCCATCCCTCACGTCCTTGAACTCCGATGAGGTCACCACCACCATCTTCTGGAGCCTTGCGTCCGCAACTGAGGATTGCAAACGCTGACAAGGACAAGGCAATCCATGCCTTACGCAGAACACACAATTTATTCATAACGTTATCCTTTAACTTAATTTCTTTTTTACTAACCTGTCTATTTTAAAACGTTGATCATTCACATTTATTATATTTCTATAATGCAATTTTAACTACGTAAAAGACCAAAGTTAATTTCAAATATGCACTATTGGAACTTAATTTCCAAATTTTCATGTCTTTTCTTTCTTATATCCTGCTCAAATAGTTGAATATGAGTCAAAAAATACTCAATCCTTTATTCCGTGTGACGATACCTCGGAGTATGAACCGGAGGTTTCGGAACAGCACCTACTGCCGGCAACATATAAGAAATCATAATTTCATGGGAAGTACCTGCTTTCGCTCTTCGACCTGAAGTTACCAAATCAAAAGAATATCCCAAGCGTAAGGCATTATCTTTCAAGGTATTTAACCCAAGGTAAAAAATAAGATCATCAAAACCTAGCGTATTTCCACCTACCGTAACGTCTCTCTTGGCAATTGAGTTACGTGCATTTAGACCAAGCCAGTATTTATTATTCAACGTGGCCAAAGGACCATACACAAATGTGAACTGCTTAAGATCGCTTTGAACTATGGCTGAAGGGGTTATCACCAAATTGGTAGAAACCTGGAATCGATACCCACCGGTAACATGTAAATGATTATTTAATATGGATTGAATAGAATCTGTTCCATAAGAAAATTTACTACGAGAAAGGTGATTAACACTGGCTCCGGCATACCATCGATTGCTTTCGTACCAAAGACCGGTTCCATAATCCATTTTGAATTGAGAGGCCCTGGCGCTTTTAAGGGCAATGTAACTGGGATCATCCTCACTCACCACGCGGTACCAATCTGTATTCAATCGCTGTGTCACCAATCCGGCCCTTATCCCAATGCCCAGCAAGCCGTTGCCAATCGGAATATGATACGCAAGAGATGGTTGGAATTCTATAGAAGTGAGAGGTCCTTTATTATCCGCAATGATATAAGCTCCTGCACCCGTGCGTCCGGATAAAAAAGGCAAACGGGTATTGATGCTGAAAACACTGGAAGTAGGAGACGTACCACCTGCATCCACCGTATTGCGGGCATAGCCCAACCACTGCTTTCTTGTTATTAATGTGAGTCTGGTAACTTTCTCAATTCCAGCATTGCCAGGATTGTAGTAAAGCCCGTTAAACATGTAGTGACTCCATTGCGCATCTTGTTGTGCCAGCAGGCTCCATGAGCCGGTACACAACAACAAAGTCAGCATTAAAACTTTTATCTGAACTCTCATGAATTTGAATGTAGCCCTTTTCAAAAACATTAACAATCGTACGTACAGGCATATTCTATAGCGTACGAGCTATTAACATATAACAAAGCTAATATATTAAATCTAATTAGTATAATTTTTTCTGTCGAAAATTATACTATTTACCACCGTTTACTTTTTTAATGTATAATTCAATGGCTCCAGCCATTGAAGGAGCGTTTGGTAGTGGTGCTTCAATATCCAAAATAAGTCCGGCATCGGTTACAGCTTTGGCTGTAGTAGGGCCAAAGGCTGCGATTCTAGTTTTATTTTGTTTGAATTCGGGAAAATTGGTAAAGAGTGAATTCACCCCCGAAGGACTAAAAAAAGCAAGAATATCGTATTTCACATCTTTCAAATCAGAAAGATTGCTGGCTACGGTCTTATAAATTACTGCTTCGGAGAATTGGTATCCGTTTTCTTTAAGGAAAACAGGCAACTCGTCTTTACGGATATTTGAACAGGGGAATAAATACTTTTCGTCTTTATGTTTTTTAATGATCTCTTCGAGATCTTTCGCAGTTTTCTCGCCTACAAAAATTTTGCGCTTGCGAATAACAATATATTTTTGAAGATAATTTGCTGTTTGTTCGGAAACACAGAAATACTTCATTTCTGCTGGCATTTCCAGCTTAGCCTCCTGGCAAATTCTGAAAAAGCCATCTACCGCATTTCTGCTTGTAAAGATAATAGCGGTATGCTGAAGAATTTCGACCTTTTGCTTTCTGAATTCTTTATAATCCAAAGGCTCCACTTCAATGAATGGTCTGAAATCGATTTTTAGATTATACTTTTGGGCTAGTGCCGTGTAGGGGGAAGATTTATCATCGGCGGGTTTCGCCTGTGTTACCAAAATCGAAGATACTTTTGCAAGGCGATTTTCCTTGACTTCTTTTTCTTTGGTCTTAACCTGAGCCATTAAATTAACTTTTTACAGAAGATCAACGGAAAAGTAACACCTTCGCAGCAACCACTAGGGGTAAAATTTCCGCAGCGCAAATGTAAGAAATAATATGCAAATTTCGTGCATTTAGGATGTTAAATTGAACCAAAACCATACGAACAACAGTTATCAACATTATTGCGAGCAATAATCCAAAGAATACCGTAATCTCTAAATCCAAATAGAATCCAATACTAATGTAAGAAAGAAGCAAGGCTGTACCCATAAATGCCATCGAAAGTACAACCACACGCAGAAACTCTAAAAACTCAGCGCCTACTGTCCGCACAGTTCCAAATACCAGTGCTAATATAAAATTGTAAATCATTTTGGTGCCTATGGCAACAAATACAGCCACCATTACTTTCACCAAAATCCACAAATCGGTGTCCACCCGGTGATACAACAGGAAAAAACTCACTGAAGCGAGCAAGCATATGCAAGTGATAATAATCCAAAACGAAGCGCCTAATATTTTGGGTTTTAAATGCTCATCCAAAAACTCCCTTTTTAAGGACCAGAAAAACAAAAAATCCCTGGGATACAAGTTTTTCATAAACGTGAGTAGCAAGAAGGTGAGCAGAAATAAAAAAATCACCTTGGCAGCCAAATCAGTGTTGGATCTCGGTAAAACCGGTAAGCCATCCGATAGTAAACTTTGCGATACACTTTCTACCTGAGGAACTTCCCTCACAATGCTTACTTCCTGAGGTTGCCATGCCCTTTCGTGAAAAAACGTGAGTAAAATAGTTCCTAATTTTTGGGATTGAGCAAAGGGAAGTAAATCTTTTATGGGTATTCGGACAACGCTGGTGGAATCTGCCTGTCGAAAAATAAGTTGATGATTGACCAGTAAGGTAAGCCCAGGTTTTGCGGTAAACCTTAAAAAACAGCCGGAATACTCCGAGGGAGTGAGCCACAAATGCTGGCTGGTTTGGACCTGACTTTTTTTGATGAGTGGAACGTAGGCCTGATAATAACGGTCGTAGAATAACCAGTTTTGACTAAGATGTTTGATTTCTAATTCCCCCCCGAACGCCTGATGAAAACAAATCAGCGCTAAGGCCCATATATACCACCTGTATCTCATTTTTTTAACTCAGCTCTCTTTTTTAGGGATAAAGAAATATCGATGGTTACAGTAATTAACCCAGCATAGGCAACTAGAAGCAAAATCATATACGTCACAGCCAGCTTAGCCAAGGAAATGCACAAAGCGACAGCCACCAAATTTATAATAACTAAAATCAACACGGTTGCCATTTGTGTAAAGCCCAATGCTATGAGCCGGTGATGGATGTGATTTTTGTCGGGGGCAAAGGGAGATCTTCCAGCCAGAATTCGCACTATAAATACCCTGCTCGTGTCTAACAGAGGGATAAGCAGAATAGCAACTGCGAGGGCTGGCGCATTAGGAATTCCGGTAATCTTACCCATCTCTATAAATTGAATGGCTAAAACCGCCACAATAAAACCACAAACAAGAGAACCCGTGTCGCCCATAAAAATTTTTGCCTTATAAAAATTATAACGCAGAAAACCGAGTACGCTGCCCAGAAGCGAAAACGCAACAAAACAATACCTGAAATAATCGGTGCCTTCGCCAGCAATTGCAAAATAAACCCCAAATACCATGCATGCAACCATGATCACACTTCCGGCCAATCCATCCAATCCATCAATCAGGTTAAAGGCGTTGGTGATACCAACAACCGTTACAAAAGTAAAAGCATAACTGAATTTTTCATTGAGTTCGTAAATCCCCAGAATGCCTTGAAAATTCGTGATGCGGATATCCGCCATCAGGATGATGATGCAAGTTCCTAATAATTGTACTAAAAACTTCTTAAACGCGGATACACTTACAATATCGTCTTTAAGCCCAACAAAGAAGATAAGCACGCAACCTGCCAACAGGTTTTGAATACCAAAATCTACTCCTCCGAAAATAGTGAGAGCAGATATAAAGCCGGCGAAAATTGCCAAGCCACCTAAACGGGGTGTAAGCATTTCGTGCACCGTGCGGGTATTGGGTTCATCGAGCAAGCGCTTTTTATGTGCCACCTGAATAATAGAAGGAATGGCAAATACTGCTATCAGAAAAGCCCAGGTAAACGAAGCAATAATCCGTATAAAAATTTCTACGTACATGAAATCACTAATCTAGATGATTGGGCTTATTTACAGCCGGATCAAAATGAACAAAAAAATTAAGATAAACTACTCTTGAATATCTGAACATCCAGGGACCTAGCAGAAGCACAAAGCCAATAAACATCCCAAAGATTACATAGGGGTCCATTTTGAAATAGAGTAGAAAAAAAACACAAACGCCTAGCAGAACTACTGAAAACGCATAATTAATATACATGGCTCCATAGTAGAAGCCCGGCTCAGG
Source organism: Cytophagaceae bacterium (assembly GCA_025454925.1). Classification (GTDB taxonomy): domain Bacteria; phylum Bacteroidota; class Bacteroidia; order Cytophagales; family Cytophagaceae; genus JALONM01. The sequence continues at coordinate 32,183 of JALONM010000015.1, read as the reverse complement.
TTCAAACGATTGGCTGCAATGCGCGCATTGAGCAGGCATTTGAGGCAAGGTTTGAAAATTAAATGACGTTGGACGACAGAATAGATCTCCTTTTCTGCACCTGGGGCATTTCATACGCAAAATGGCTTCAGCCGAAGATTGTGCGCCCCTACTCATTGCAACGACTTTACCAATTGGATGTAGGATCGCATAGCCTCTTCCTTGCTCATGCCTTTTAATGCCTCCCAGGCATTAAACTTGGCGATTCCTTTAAAATCGAACATATTACTTGGCTTTTCGATGTTTACATCCCCTTCGGTGGCTTGCTTGTATAAACCATAAAACTTAAGCAGCACCTCATTGGCCTGGTCGGGCAGGTTTTTGGCATTATTGACGGATTCCTCGAATTCCTGGATTAATTCCATACATTTTGAATTTGGGCGAATCAAAAATAAAAAGATATTCTTAAAGTCGAAACTAAATGAATCTGGCGGTCGCGCTTCAGGTATCTACCTTTGCATCAAAGTCAGCTTCGTAGTGCCTGTATATACGAAATCCTGCAGGCTAAGTTCCTGTGAAAATATCCTGCAGGATAGCTCTATCCTCTCATTAAGTGTCTGGTAGTATTGTAAATTGAAATGGGTCATTTGTCTTGTAAACAAAATAGCTGTTCCTTTGCCCCATACTTGCACGTGACCGATCATGTTTAATCCTGAAAATACCACTACCATTCTCCTTACCTGCGCCCCCAGCACCTCTGAAGTACTTGCCTCCGAGCTGGAACATTTGGGTTTTGAAATAAAAGAAAAATCTGAACTGTTTGTACGCACGGAAGGTACCTTTCTGGATAGCATGATTTTAAACCTTCATATCCGGACCGCCTACCGGGTGATGCTTTTGATTGAATCGTTTGAAGCCAAGTCGGCCGATCATCTATACAATCAAGTACGAGCATTGCCATGGGAAAATTGGCTGGCTCCCGATGGCTATATTAGTGTCGATTCTAGAACGAACAGGGAAGATATCCGGGATAGTCGATTTCCAAATTTGAAAGTAAAAGATGCGGTAGTTGACCGCATGGTAGAGCAAAAGGGTCGCCGGCCCGATAGTGGCCCGGAATTCAAAGGAGCTTCCATCTTTCTTTATTGGAAAGATCATGATGCCAGTCTGTATTGGGATACCACAGGTATTCCTCTATTCCGACGCGGATACCGCACACAAATAAACGAAGCTCCTTTGCAGGAAACATTGGCCGCCGCCATTTTACTGAGCACTCGATGGGATAAAAAAAGTCCAGTGGTGAATCCCATGTGTGGCACAGGCACCTTAGCTATAGAAGCCGCACTTCTTGCGACACAAACCGCACCGGGCCTGTACCGAAAAAATTTTTCCTTTCAACACCTGGTCTTTTTTAAACAGGAACAATGGGATTCCTTATGCAAAGAAGCAGCACAGAAAAAATTACCTCGATTGTCCTTCCGAATTCTCGCCTCCGATCATGATGCAGGTGCTATCAAAGCGGCGCGCCAAAATGCCAAACAAGCAGGAGTCGATCATCTGATAGAATTTTCCGTGGAAGATTTTAGTCAAAGCACTATTCCTTCGGACCAGGCCGGAATAGTTATCCTGAATCCTGAATACGGAATGCGATTAGGCATGCAAGATACTCTGGTTGAGACCTACCAGGGAATTGGAGATTTTTTCAAAAAAAAATGCAAAGGATATTGGGCCTATGTGTTCACCGGAAATGCAGACTTAGGGAAGATGGTTGGTTTAAAAACCAAACGACGCATTCCTTTTTTCAATGGCAAAATTGAATGCCGCCTGCTCGAATTCGAACTCTATGATGGTAGCCGAAAAGCCAGCAATCAGGAAGCTAACTAACGATAAAAAAAATTACAACTGAATTCCAGTTGTTGCACCGTTAATCCGGACTGAAGCAAAGATGGCACATACCAACTGGCCATTAATTCAAATGCGGTATGGGCAGACGTATGGGCATACATTCCTGCACTCAAACCATATCCCCTCTTCAACGAGTAATAACCTCCTACGCTCAGTGTTTTGTTGATTTCTAGCAAGGAAGAAAGTACAAGTTCCTGAGGATCTCTGTTGGTTTTTCTCGTTAAGGCGTGAAACCACCATTGTATTCTTGAATTCCTGGCTAGCACAGCATGTGCATGACTTTGCCAATACGGGTGTATGTTTCTCTCTGGCTCAAGAGGTTCCATGGAAGAAGGCAGCAGTTGCCCCACCACAAAACCAAACTGTAGAAAATCATTGTTCAAGAATGAAATCCCCACATCGAGGTTGGGACGGGCCAGAGATCTGGCTGGTAATAAATCTGTAGCTCTGAAACTATGGTTAATAATTCCTGCAGAAATTCCGGAAGAAAGGCACCATCGTGCATTCACTTGTAAATGATAGGCATATTGTGCCATCATGCGCCCTCTGTTGAAATAGAGCCCTTCTCGCTGGTTATGCAAATACATACCCAAGCCATGTTTTCCAATACGGGTGGAGTCGGCTTTCCAGGGTGTGAGGTGTACACCGGCATAACTGGTATTTACACCATCAAAAAGATTCGTTAGCATCCGGTATCCTGCCAGTACCTGTATTTTCGCATTTCGACCAGCCAGGGCCGGGTTAAGCATCGTAGATTGCTTGTAAAATTGATCCCAACGAGGTGGCGCAAGGGATTGCGCACCGCAAGCTACTACCAGAAATGGCAGTAACTGTACACTCAGGGGAATAATTCTTTTCAAATGCAGTAATTTTTACTAAATTATTGTTTACCTCTGAAAGCATCCCGTGTCAGAGATAATGTAAAGGGAATATTATTGAAAATATTTGTAAAAAAAAGATATTCTGATCAAGAAATTCTGGAATCTATTCGAAATAATTCCGAAGACAGGGTATTGCGTTTTTTATACAAAGAAGTATTGCCTTCGGTTCGAAAATACATTGTTTCGAACAAGGGAAGCATAGAAGAAGCACATGACATATTTCAGGATGCAGTTATTCGATTTTATCATGCAGTAAAACAAAACAGGTTTCGGGGAGATTGTAGCATCAGCTCGTTTATTTTCGGAATTAGTAAAAACCTTTATCTCAACTCCCTCCGGATCAAAAACCGGTACGACAAACAGGAAGAAATTACCGACAGACACGACGACAAAAATCTATTGGAAGATGTCATTTCGGAAGAACGGGTTAATGCCGTTAAAGATCTAATGAATCAAATGGGCGATGGATGCAAGCAATTGCTCACCTACACGGTTTACGAAAATCTCAGCATGAAAGAAATCGTGCACAAAATGGGATATTCGTCGGAAGATGTAGCCAAAACCTATCACTACCGTTGTAAGAAAAAATTAATGGACTTAATTGCCTCAAAACCTTATTTGCTTGAATTATTAGGCAATGAACACAAAGCATCCCATATCCGAAGAAATTGATCGCTACCTTCGAGGGCAGATGAACGATGAGGAGCGAAAGGCGCTGGAAAAGCGCATATCCACGGATGCCGATTTGCAATACGAATTTGCCTTGCAATCGGCAGCGGAGGAAGCCCTCTACACCTGGCGCCTGCATGGCCTTAAAGAACGCATGCAACAGGACCTGCGTGCTTCAGGCAAACCTGGTTGGTATTGGTATTTGATTGGCTTGGCCGCACTCGGATGTTTGTTCGTTGTATTGACATTCTCTTGGAAGCGAACTCATCCTCAGGAAACAGGTGTGCCTACGTATCCGCAGGAACCGAAGGTTTCTGTGGATACGCTCGATAGTTCGAACCAACGTATAGTAGTGAATACTACGTCCAACACTACCCTTTACAATCGCCCAAAAGAACCCGCCAGTCCGGTGGCCTCTCCAACGACCGAGGTTAATTCAGCTGTACCGCTTCAGGAAGCAAAAACCACCCCCGAATACAACATAAATACGCAACCAGAGCGCTTGCCAGATCCAAGCACAATGCCTGAGAAATGTCCACCCAATAGCATCCAATTTGATTTCCATGCGATTGAGTCCTGCGAAAATACATCCGAAGGAAAAATTAAATTATACCGGATTAAGGGAGGCAAATCTCCCTATATTTATTGGCTCAATAGTCAAAAAAGTTCGATTCCAGAATTTTCGTTCTTAGCTCCCGGTTCTTACGAATTAAAAGTGGAAGACAACGAAGGTTGCCGTTCCATTGAAACGATTATCATTCCGGCAAAAGCATGCCGTCAGGAGCTGCACCAGGCATTCCAGCCCGAGTTTGAATCCTGGAAATATGCTGAGTCCATTTCGGAAGCGTGCACTCTCAATGTTTATAACCAATCCGGAAGGTTAGTGAAGCAACTGTGGTTTCAGGAAGGTGAAGAGGTTGCCTGGGATGGCAGAGACATGCAAGGATCCTTTTGTGAGCCCGGCTATTACGCGTTTACGATTAACTATGAAAAAAAATCTGCAAATTCAGGCTACATTACCATCATGAAATAAAACAAAGGATGCGATTTTTAACTACCATATTACTACATATAAAAAAATGCTTGCGATATGGTGTGCTGCTTTCCATGGGATTGCAGGCGCAATACATAACCCTTCCGGATACAGTGTTGGCCAATTATCTGGCAACCACTTATCCGAGTGTGTGCAATGCATCCAAACAACTTGACACGAGCGCTGCCAAATTAATCACCGGAAGTTTTAATGGAGGAAGAAAGGGATTTACCAATATGGAGGGAATACAGTATTTCCATGGCCTTCAAACTTTGCTATTAATCAATAACTCCATTCGCTATTTTCCCCCTATTCCCAAACTTATCAATCTGACAGAATTAGATTTAGATTCTAATCAATTAACGGAATTGCCTGATCTCAGACCCAATTACAACCTGTATCGACTTCGGGTTAGTTTTAACAAACTTACATACCTGCCTCCGATGAATGGCATGTTTAAGCTTCATCAATTCTTTTGCAGGGAAAATAAATTAACGGCTTTGCCTGATATGACAGGCATGACGGGCCTCTATCATTTCATTGGTTCCGACAATCTACTAACCTCCATACCAGACTTCAGCAGCTTAACCAATCTGAACAGAATGCTGCTCATTAATAATAAATTCACAGAAATTGACCTCCGGCAAATTCCCCATGTAAAAGAGATTTCCTTGCGGAATAACAAACTCGTAAAATTTCCCAACATTGCTGGCATGACCCAGATTACTCAGCTCATGTTAAGCGGCAACCTGCTTGATTCCCTGCCCGACCTAAGCTCCTATGTAAATCTATCGCTGCTGGAATTGCATGAAAACAAATTTTCCTTTGAGGATTTAGCACCACTCAGATCGCATCCGAACTTTGCATTGTTTAAACTATCCCCACAAAAAAATCTGGGGACTCCCGACACGTTGTATTCTAAAGTTGGAAAAAGCGTTACCCTATCGTTCGACTTCGATAAACAAGTCACCACCAATACCTGGATTTGGTACCGCAATGGAATTCCCGTTGACACCACTGCTATTCCTGCGTTTACCAAAACCAACCTGTCATTATCGGATGGTGGTATGTATGAAGCAAAAGTAAAAAGCTCATTATCCGGGTTTTCCTCTATCGTGTTGAACTCAGTGCCCATTGCTGTAGAAGTAAGTAATTGCATGGATGCGTCTCTTCTATCCTGGGAACAATCCAGCTCCCCCTGTCAGGCCCCCTTGGAAATTCGATTGGATACGGCATCCCTGCTCAATGCCGAATTTCCACTACAATATGTGTTGGAAAATTCCAACAACGGAAACCGTTATACCTTTCAGCGTGCAAGCTGGACGGTTCCTTCGCCTGGAATTTATCATTTATCAATATCCGATAGAGCCGGATGTGAGGTATTCTTGTCTAAAAAAATTGAAGTGAAGAAAAACGAAGCATGTGAACCTGTTTTATATCCCGACCTAGCGGGAACAGAATCAAGCTATTTCGTACCAGAAACGGGGGAAGCCAAAATATATGATATCAACGGCAATGTTGTGTGTTCCTTTACAACCCCTGGCTATTGGAACGGCAGATCCACTTCAGGAGGCCGACTTCCCGCCGGTTTATATGTGTTGGTTATTAATGAAAAAGTTAAAATTCAACTAAACCTGATGTATTAGTTGTATTTATTTCTTCCATAGCACTCCAAATTCAATTTTATTTTTAAAACCTCAAAATCAAGGCGTTTTTCACTATAATTATTCCAACAAAAATTAGGAAATATCAATTTTAAATAGTAATATTACTCATGACTTATGAATGATAAACATTGTTCCAGAATGTTTGTCAAGCACAGAAATGTGTAGGACCCCAATTGTGTAAAGTTTTGCCTCCGAAAGGAGGTTTTTTTTTGCTGCCAACCCATAATGGCAATAAATGAGATCTGGAAGGAATTATTGAGTGGAAGGTTTTTGCAGAATATATACCGCCAGCAATCCAACGAATCCCCCCACAATAGTATTCCAGGCCTGGGTTTCCCCTAATAACATAAATGCCCCCAGGGAAGCCGATAAGGGAACCATAAACATATAGTTACTAGCCGCTGAAGCACCAATCTTGCTGGTGGCGTAAAAGAAAAAAGTTGTGGCACCAGCAGTGGTGATGGAAGAACTGAAAATAAGATTTAGCCAAAAGAAAAAATCACCTTTCACGAGAATTTGATTCAGCTCGTGCCAGGTGATGAAAGGTGCCAATAAAAAGGTACAGAGTAAATACATCCAGGCGCTAAAGGCAATGGGAGATCCGAAATGCGAGGACATGGAAGTAAAGCGGCTGAGCAATGCCCAAATACCCGTTGCGAGTAATAACCAAAAAACTCCAACATCCATCGATTGCCAATTGTCCCATAATCGCAACAAAATAATTCCTGCCACCAATCCGATTCCAAGGCCCATCCACTGCCGGCCGGTAATCCATTTTTTCGAAACCAGCATGGTTATCAGGGCTGCCAACATAGGATTGAGCGTGGTTACTAACACACCTCCAAAGCCTGCTTTGTTGACCCGAATACCTTTTAAAAAGAAAAATGAATAAAATGACAAACATAGGCCCGCCAGAAAAATGTAGGATAGGCCTTGCCTTTTAACCAGTACAGGTTCCTTCATTAGCAATACGATGGGCACCAAAGATATAAATGTGCAGGCAAATCGAAGCAAAGCAATCCCTTCGGCGCTGCCGTATGTGCTCAGCACTTTGGCCGATGGCCAGCTAATGCCCCAACAAAGCATGGAAGCCACCATGCCGGCGGTAAAAATTTTAGAAGGTGGTGTTGACAAGGATTCCAAGTGCGTTAAAAAAAATTATACTTCGAACCCAATTATATGCTCATCCTGATACAATTCGGCTATAAACGTTTCATGACGGTCCTGCTTGCCCTCCGCGGCATAGAGAATGATTATTTCAGCAGCATGCCTGGTTTGTTTTACTTTTGAAAAGGCCAGATCGTGTTTTTCAAATAACTTCTCTATATAGTCTATAGAACCCGGTTTTAACGAATAAATAATTTTGTAGGTTCGCTCCTGATTAACGGTATCAATTACTTTTTGAAAGCCATTAAAGCTCAGCAATATCACCATTACGATGGTGGTCACCACAAAAGTAAGTTTATATTCTCCATTTCCTATGGCCATTCCAAGTGCCGCCGATATCCAAATGGTGGTGGCAGTGGTGAGTCCTCTGATGCTGATTTTATCGCGGTAAATGGCACCAGCTCCCAAAAAACCAATACCTGTTACGATATTGGCCGCAATGCGTGCTTTGTTTCCATAGTCTCCCAACTGTATGGAAAGAATGGTAAACAGGCAAGATCCTACTGTCACCAAAATTACCGTTCTAAATCCGGCAGCTTTACTGCGGTATTCGCGCTCGGCCCCTATAATGGAGCCTACCAGCAATGATACTAATAACTTGATTACTTCCTCCGAAAAAATTTCTCCCATACCCGATTAAACGAAAAAAATGGAATTCTGTTAGACTTCTCCTGGGAAGCATAAATGCTGTTGGGCCCGGAGAAAATACAAGCCACCACCACTACAACCAACATAGGTAACCAATGGGTGGGACCGAACAATTCCAATCCCATGGCCAGGCAAGCCAGCGGTGTTTTGGCTGCCGCCGCAAAAACAGTTATGAAACCTAGTCCTGCCGCCAAATCCAATGGCAAAGCAAAAACTCCGGAAAGTGCACTGCCTGCTGTTGCCCCCATAAAAAACAAAGGCGTAACTTCCCCTCCTTTAAAACCTGAATGTAAACAAAGTGCCGTAAATACCAATTTCCCGAGGGGCAGCATCCAGCCACTTTGGCTCACAAAAGCCTGTTTAATTTCTGACAAGCCCAATCCAGCCCAAACGGATGCCTCTGTTGTAAAAAAAAGAAATGCCAAAAGGCTTCCCACCAACACCGGTCGCCAATATTCAGGCAACGGTACATGCGTCCAGGCCGTCGTAATGTGCTTGCCCAATGCTACGTAAAACCCGGCCAGCAGACCGAATAGTATTCCCAATAACAACAAAGAAAAAAGAGAAGAGGGTGTACTTGCGAATGCTGTGTGCAAGCTATATTCCGCATGAGGAATAGGAAATAAAGAAGCGATACCATGGGCTGTGTATGCTGCCAGCAAGGATGGCAAAAAAGATTGCCAACGGTATTTTCCCTGAGCCAAAACTTCTATGGAAAAAATACACCCCGCCCAAGGTGTTCCGAACACCGACGCAAATCCGGCGCTGGTGGCACAAATAAGAAGTTCCGATCGTTGCTTTTCTTTTAATTGTAATACTTTTGTCCAGAGGTCATTGAGCGCTGCACTCATCTGCACGGCGGTTCCCTCTCTACCCACTGAGGCCCCACCTACCTGTGCTAATAATGTAGTGATCAATATAGCAGGGGCCATCCACCACGATATTGGCTTGGAAGGTCGCAATGTTTGTATGATGATCAGATTATTCCCCTTTTTTAAGTCTGAATCTAGCCGATGGTATATAACATACGTGAGCAGTCCGGCAAAAGGCATAAAGAATACAAGAGGCGGATGAGCAAGCCTGAGGGTACTGAGCCCATCGAGTGCCATTAAAAAAATAGCTGAAGCAGGTCCTGCAAAGCCTGCACACAAAAGCGGCACAAGCACACGCAGCAACCAAGGTTTCCATTCTATTGTGCTGCCTTTACCCTCCACCTGTTCACTAATGATTAACCGTTATTTTTTCTTCTTTTTCTTCGCTTCCTCTTCCTCTATAAAAGAAGCAGGTTCTTCCCCTGTGCTGTAGGGCTTGTCCCATTGCCAATCGGGATAATGTACCGTAGAAAATTTTCCTTCGCTTACTTGTACTTTGGTTGTTTTGGCTTCGAATAATTTAGTGGATGCATTAAAGCTAAATCGTGTAAACGTTCCGGAAAAGGTACCTTCCATTAATTTCCCAACCGTATCGGCCCTGGTTACAGTAAGGCTTCCTACACCTTGCATATACACTTGCTTGTAAGGTTCCAAATTGTCGAGTTTTAAATACAGCATCATGCTGATGTCTTCCAGGTCGTAAGTTCCTAGCCCTCTAAACTCATCGAAAACAATCTCAAAGCCAGCAATGGGTAAGGCCGGAAGGCCTGATTTACCGCTGGTTTTCACAGTGTGGTTAGAGTCGTCCTGGTAAGTATACTTTGTAAATCTTGAAAAATAATTGGTTTTAAAATCGTTGCCCGGAATATTCAATATGATTTTCTTGTTTACAAAACCATCCCCGTTGAGCACAAAACTATTTTCTCCAAACGACTTGGATAGCTGGGCTTCCAAAGCCACCGATACCAGAAAGAAACATATAAAGAAGTACTTTTTCATGGTTCAGAAACCGGTTTAGATTTATTCAATAAGGTGAGAATGCCATATCCAAGCAAGCCCGAAAGTAGCGATGCAACAATGATGCTAATTTTTGCGGTCTGAATGTAGTCTGGATTGGTAAAGGCAATATTGGTCACGAAAATTGACATAGTAAAGCCTATTCCAGCCAATATGTTTACACAAAAAATCTGCAACCAACTTACGCCTTTTTCAAATCGGGTAATTTTTAATACTGAGGTAAGCCAGGTAAAGAGTGTTATGCCCAGTGGTTTCCCTAATATCAAGCCCAGAAAAATACCTGCTCCGATGGAATAATTGAAATGTGAGAAAACATTAAAATCAATTTTTACCCCAGCATTGGATAATGCAAATAAAGGCATAATGATAAAACTGGAAAACCAACTGAATAAATAGAGCATATTATTGAGCGGCGATTCCATGGTAGTGCTCACCCGCTGTGCTTCTTCTATTATCCTGTCGCGTTGCGCACGCTCAAGATGGCCTGTGCTTTTAGGCGTTTCCAACAATTTTACAAATTCTAAAAATTTATGTAAGCCTTTCTCATAATTTTCTTCATAGTTGTGGAAACGAAACGGAACGGTCATGGCGAGCACTACCCCACTGATGGTGGCATGTACACCTGCGTGGTGTAAACTCAGCCAAAGAAAAATTCCAACAAAAATATAGGCATAAATATTTCGCACACCTCTATAGTTCATGAACATGAGTAAAAGTGTAATGCCTGCAGCGTACATTAAAAAAACAACATGCAAGGAATGAGAATAGAAAAAGGCGATAACCACGATGGCCCCTAAATCATCGACAACGGCTAAAGCAGTAAGAAATACCTTTAAGCTGATGGGTACTCGCTTGCCCAGCAAGGATATGACAGTAAGAGAAAAGGCAATATCAGTGGCCGTCGGAATGCCCCATCCAGCTGCGGAATCTTTATGGTCGTTAAAGAAAATAAAAATACATGCAGGAGCAACCATTCCTCCCAATGCTCCTACCACCGGCAGCAACGCGGTTTCTCTGGTAGAGAGCGCCCCTTCTATCATCTCCCGTTTTATTTCCAGGCCTACCACAAGAAAAAATATCGTCATCAAGCCATCGTTGATAAGGACTTCCAACGAAAAACTTCCTATAAAAGGACCTACTCCAACCGTTAATGGGATTTTCCAAAAATCTAAAAAGTAATCGCCCAGAGGGCTGTTAGCAATTGCCAATGCAAGAGCTGTTGCAATAAGCAATAAATAGCCGCTCTGCTGTTGTGCTTTAAAAAACTCAACCAGCGGATTAAATATGCGTACTATATAGGCAGGCGTAAACGATGCCATAAGTTTACCGTTGCTGAACAAATATAGTAAAATCAATAGTATAAGGGAATTTGCGCATGGATATATTAGAACAAGCCTTAACGCTTGAGTTGAAAGCTTGCCGCCATGATTTGGACAAGGTGATGCAGTTTTTTTCCAGGAAGCCCTTGACCAAGCGGGAAGAGGAAAGTTTTGTCCGCTTTGCGTTGCAGTACCTGTATCAGTTGGAGGAACAAGATTCCTATTCTGTTATTGCTGGCTTGCTTCGTTGGTTGCACGATTACGGAACTCCCGATATACTGCCTGAATTGGAAAAAATAAAACCTATACTTCCCCCTCGCAAGGGCTTACGCGATTACCGGATAGATGCCAGCGAACTAATCGCCCATTTGCAAAAAAAAGCAGCTGGCATCTGCGAATGCAAAAATAAAATTGATTTCGGAACTTCCCCTCATATCGATATGTTTGAAATTGTATCTTGCGTAGTGCACAGCGAAGAATACTATTCTGAATATGTGGTCCGCTGCAAGCGCTGCTCCTCCGAATATAAAGGTCGTGAAGAGGAAGGCTATCATTATCCGGTATATCGATGGAACTAACGCATTCGCCTGCACACGAAAAACATAAACGGTATAAAAGGTTCCATAGCAAACTACGTTACGATTACTTATTTTTGAATACTTATTACACAAAGAAATTATTCACTATGAATCCTAGCACCCTCCTTCGCTCCTTAGGCCTGCATGAATTGAATACAGGCTGCACCACAGGTACACAATGGATAAACACTTCCGGAGCGGTTCACACGGTGTATTCACCGGTAGACGGTTCCGTGCTGGCGCGTGTTCAAATGGGAAGTGTGCAGGATTATGAAAAACTGATTCCTGTGGTGCAAGCTGGCTTTGAAGCCTGGCGACAGTGGCCTGCTCCCAAGCGTGGAGAGGTCGTTCGGCAAATCGGTGAGGCACTGCGAACTCACAAAGAAGCGCTGGGAACTTTGGTTACCTTGGAGATGGGAAAAATTCTCCAGGAAGGCTTGGGGGAAGTGCAGGAGATGATCGACATCTGCGATTATGCCACCGGCCTGTCGCGCCAACTGTTTGGACTTACCATGCATTCCGAGCGTTTTAGCCATCGCATGTATGAGCAATGGCATCCGTTGGGAATTACAGGAATCATTTCCGCATTCAATTTCCCGGTGGCTGTGTGGTCTTGGAACGCCATGATTGCAGCGGTTTGTGGCAATGCTTCACTGTGGAAGCCTTCCGAGAAAACACCGCTTACAGCCCTTGCTTGTCAGAAAATTATTGAACCGGTACTTCAACGCAACCAGGTACCCGAAGGTGTGTTTGCCTTGCTGTTGGGCAAAGCCGACGTAGGATCTGCGATGGCTCAAGACAAACGCGTGCCCTTGGTTTCGGCCACAGGATCTACACGCATGGGAAGAGCGGTGGGGAAAGCCGTAGGAGAGCGCCTCGGCAGATCGCTGCTCGAATTAGGAGGAAACAACGCCATCATTATCAGTGAACATGCCAATCTGGAATTGGCTTTGCGCGCCGTAGTTTTCGGTGCGGTGGGCACTTGCGGACAGCGATGCACCAGCACTCGCCGCTTAATCATCCACGAAAAAATTTACGATGCCTTTGTAAGCCGTCTTAAAAAAGCATATCAACAGTTGCCCATTGGAAATCCCCTGCATTCCGGAACGCTGGTGGGACCTTTGATAGACAAAGACGCTGTACAATCGTTTTTAAAAGCACAACAACTGCTCATACAGGAAGGTGGAACACTGTTGACAGGAGGAGAAGTACTTCAGGGAACCGGATTCGAAAACGGTTGTTATGTGCAACCCGTGCTGGCAGAAGCCAAAAATGAAATGAGCATTGTTCAGGAAGAAACCTTTGCTCCTATTCTTTACTTATTAAAATATTCAGGTTCCATCGATCAAGCCATTGCCATGCAGAATGCCGTTCCGCAAGGCCTTTCCTCTTCCTTGTTTACCACCCGGCTTGATGAATCGGAAACATTTTTGGCGCATTGGGGTTCCGACTGTGGTATCGCCAACATCAACATCGGCACTTCGGGAGCCGAGATTGGAGGGGCCTTTGGCGGAGAAAAAGATACCGGTGGCGGAAGAGAATCAGGATCCGATAGCTGGAAAGCCTACATGAGAAGACAAACCAATACCATCAACTTCTCGAGAGATTTGCCTTTGGCACAGGGAATCGTATTTAACCTGGAATAAAATCAACCTCCAAGGTTGGGGTTAACGCGGTAGTTGAAATGAGTGTAGGAAAAGCCAGACGGAGAGAAGAGAATCGTTAGAGGAATGGGAATGCGGATGGGAACTTACACTAACATTTGCCCGGCCCTATTTTATTTTTAATGCTTTCGATGAGAGAGGAAGGAACTTCCATGTTTTGGATTTTGTACTTGATGAGTTCTTTAACGGACCGGTCTACTTTATAACATTCAAAACAATGGGAACAGGTGTCAATATGTTTCATGAATTTTTCCTGCTGCTCTGGGGAGGCTTCCCCATCCAACACCATGTATAGGTTGCAGAGGCAGTCGTTACAACAATAGGCTTTTTTCTTGCCGGTGATCTTTTGGAAGAATGCAATCAGTGATTTCATAATGATATTACTCTTTAAAACCCATCGTTTTGGCGTATTCTCTTAGTTTATCTTTCAGCAGTTGTCTGGCTCTGTGCAACCTGGACCGGACGGTACCAATCGGTATATCCAAGATTTTGGCCATTTCTTCGTAGGTAAAACCTTCGAGGTCACACAAAATGATGATGGTTCTGAAATCTACATCAAGGGCATTGAGGGCGTTGGCCACTTCGTCTCCCAGCATATCTTTAAACGCATCTACCCGCAAATCAGAAGTGATGGGCTCATCCACCTCATCAGAATTATAGTAAGACTCCACTTCCTGATAATCGACCATGCCCGGCTGTTTGCTGGACTTCCGATAATCATTGATGAAACTGTTCTTTAGAATACGGAACAACCAAGCCTTGGCATTAGTTCCCTTTTCGTATGAATCTATAAAACGATAGGCTTTTAGATAGGTTTCCTGAACCAGGTCGTGCGCGTCATCTTCGTCAAAAGTCAAACGAAACGCAAAGTTATACAAGGGCTTGATGAGGGGCATAAACTCCTTTTCAAACAGCGCATCGTTGGCTTCTTTACTTCTATTTTTGATTTGCTCTTCCAGATCCGGTTTCTTTAGGTGTTAAAAGATTAATCGTATCTTTAATTTTTATAAAGATACGATTTTCATGACTGAAAATAAAAATATAAAAGACTCCACGATATTACCTTCTTTTGGCATCTACGTATTGGTGATCTCTTCCATCATGCTCATTACAGGCCTGTTTGTTTCGAGGGCTTTTATGTCCATTGGCATGGCCGGACTAGCCTTGCCATTTTTCATATGGGGATTTAAAAATAATATCCGGTTTGCTTCTCGCTCCTGGCTTTTTTTAAGCTCTGTGGCGGTAGTAGCGATACTTGCTCTTACCAGTTTATATTCTGAAGACAAAGAATACCTTCAACACCGAATGATGTTGAAATTGAGTCTTATCCTTTTCCCAATGGCCTGGATAAGTATGCGAAAACTTTCTCACACAACCCTTCGCTTTATTGTGTATGTTTTTATTGTTGAAGTAGGGCTTATCGCGCTGGCCGGTTATTGGAATTACTTCCGAGACTTTGCCGATATTACAGAACGATACATTGCCGGCCAGGTTATTCCTCTTCCATTTAAAGTTACCCATACCCGATATAGCCTGATGTTGGTCATCGCAATATTTCTCAGCTATTTCATTCTTATCGAAAAGAAATTCATTAGCGGAAAACCCTTGCTTGAGAAACGTTTACTTATTGCTTTCTTGTTTCTGAATCTGGCATTTTTGCATTTGCTTTCTGTACGCAGTGGTTTACTTGCCTTTTATGCCTCCTTGATTTTCTTCATTGGATTAAAAACCTTTCAGAAAAAAAAATATATACTAGGCTTATCGGCTCTGAGTGGCACCCTGCTCCTACCCTTTGTGCTTTATCATACTGTTCCTACTATTCACAATAAAGCGGATTACATGATCCGTGATGTGAATTTATTCTTATCCGGAAAAATGGATTTAGGATATTCCGACAACAATCGGTTGGTATCGATGATGTTGGCCCTGGAGTTGATAAAAGAACAGCCCTGGACAGGCGTAGGCATCGGCGATGTACAACATGAAATGTTTGCGCTTTACGAACAAAAGTTTCCCACCTATCCTTCTGAATTCCGCCTTATTCCACACAATCAATTTCTATTCATCTGGCTGGCTTCAGGCATTGCAGGATTACTGGCATTTTTTTGTTTGGTGCTATCGCCCTTTTTTCATCGGACTTTATTGAAATATATTTTCCCGTTATTGATTCAGCTCATTTTTATAAGCTCTTTTATTTCAGAGGCTACCTTGGAAAATCAATTGGGTAGTATGCTGTATGGCTTTACCTTCTGGCTCTCCATCGCATATGCAGAGCGCTTGCAGGCAGAGGAAAATATTAAACCAGCTTTTCACAGTAGAAGCGAAGCGCATGATTGAGAACGTTTATGGATTGTAGATCTATGGCCGTTAATCGCGACTACTAAAATTATGGGAATCGAAAAGAAATTCTTCTATTCGATTCCTTCTGAAGCCCTTGATTTTAGTTGTCGTTTTTCAACAGAAGAATTTCTATTGAAAAAATGTGTTAAAGAATAGTTTTGTTTATTACTTCTTTACCCAGGAAGTTGCCTTCGGCTTCCACCTCTACCCAGGACTTGCAGCCGCTGTAAGCCGGCAGGCCTGCATCAATAACAAGAGGCGTATTTAATTCAAAAACCTGAAGGACTAATAAGGCAATGGAAGCATTCCATCGCTCATAACGTTCGCGAATGGTTTCCTCTGTCCAGGCATGCCAGGAATCCAATTTGTGAACCTTCTCCCAATCCTTCAGCACTTCGTAATGAGCCAAGGTAGCATAATACTGAATACGTGTTAAACCTTCCTGAAAAAAGCGCTCCCCATTCATAAAAGGATGCCACTGTGGTTTCAGATGCTTTTCTGCTTCATGGAATTGAGTAGGGAATAATAAAAAAGTTTTTCCCTTTACATCAAACTGATCGTTGTCTTCTGCAATTCCACCCTTTCTCAGCACTATACTTTGTTTACCCTTTCCGAGCACATCTACAATGCCCGACCACTCTTTTAAAGCCAGCATGTTGTTCTTATTTTTTTTGAATAGGAATTTCTTGTTTCTCTTTGGCCAAACTTTTGGCAGGTGGATTAAAGATCAGCGTATCCCCTTCTTTGTACGTGTAATTGCTGAGCTCAAGCTCTACAAAAGTCATAGAAATGTCGAATTTACATTTAACAACCTGAGTACCTGCTACGGAAAAATTTTCTTTTCTTGCGTTCACCTTATTTATTTTCCCAGTGAATTGAACTTTCAGAGTATTGGGTTTTATAAGCTCTGCCGAAGCGAGCTGCACGGCATTAAAATCAGTTGGAGGAGCTTCGGATTTAATTTCTACCTTTTCTTCAAACTCACCTTTGGTTAGCAGCAAATACAAAATTCCGTCTTTAAAAATCGCATTCGAAGGTGTGAAATCGCAGGCATTTCCATCAAAGGTATGTGTTGCGAAAGACCAACGACTCATGTCTAGCTGATCAAATGGATCTTCCCAGCTTAATTGAAATGTATCTTTGGTAGTTGGCTTGTATTCATAATAGCGAACAAAATCATAGGCGGCTCTCAAAGGCAATACCGATTCGTTCCAGGGGCCTGTCCAATCCCAAAATTCCGAAGGCCATATGTTCATCATTATTTTTTGCTTCTGATTCATGCGCGCAATGTGTTCGCCTGTTTGACGGAATAATTCTTTCCCATCTACCGACCAGGCAATGTAAGAGGGCGTCCAATCAAACGCATACACATGAAAGTCAAGATGGGGGTTAACATCCAACACCTGTCGGTGTTCATGCATTTCGTGCTTGCCAACAATGGCATTGTATTGCACCTCGTTGTTGTACCTACCCAAAATTTCGATGTCAATTTCATTCCATCGGGTTACAAAATCCGGATTGTCGTAAAAAGTAAAGAATGACATCAACATTCCACTTGCCTGACAACTTTTCATCTTCACTTCGAATCGTCCGTACAAGAAGGAATCATTCGTACGAATTTCTGCACCTTTATAAGGTTTTGACATGACAGGTATGGAAAGGAATATCCATCCTGACAATAAAAAAACGAATGGGGAACGCATAGTAATTTTTTTTCCAATATACGAGGTTGGCATCATTTCGATGAATTTTTTCCAGCTCAACTTGCATTCTCCATAACATTGAACTTCTCCTAATAGCGATCGTCATTTTCAGACCTGGACTCCTTCCATTTCATAGTGGCAACAGTTGGTGCTGGATTTGGAATATAATTAAATATGTATCAGCTCATTAGCAATTCACACGGGTGTGTGGATAAGTGAAATTGGATTAAGCGGCAAACACAATAACCTATGCCTCCAATTCCCGTTTATATCCTTATCCTAATTAATTAATTATTCTTATTTCGTTCATTATTAGAATTTATACTCATATGCTCATTGTAGCTATGAGTTTTTTTATTTAGTAGCTATGCATTTCAAATAATACTCTTGCTCCAGCGACCGTAGTTGATCCTGCGGAATCGAAACCTGACTGAACGATGTAGTGATGGTAAGCGGCGCATTTTTCCACCAAATTGTAAATGGCAATGGGGCATCAGAACGACATTCCACGTTCCCCTCCTCATTGATTCGGTAATACAACATCGGCACCTCTGTTGTCTTGGTGAAAAAATCAAAAAAGTCTTCTAAGTTTAATTTCAGGAAAGATTGTATGGCCGCTCGAAACGATTGTGCAGTATACAAACCCGGTTGAGATTGTATTTTCTTAAACAACTCGAACCAAAGGGAATCATTATGTACGTGATGCCGCAAGGTGTGCAACATCCAAGTGCCCCTGTAATACATGTCTGCATCGGAGTAGTGAAGGGTAGCGCCTGGCGTTCCCTCCATGATTTCTTTATTTTTAATTCGTTTTTGTTGTTGAAGAAGATAGTCCGTAGCTACTTCCATTCCATACCTTTTTTCCATAAACAAGGCTTCGCTGTATGTAGCAAATGCTTCATGAATCCACATATACGCGGGATCCGAAGCTCCAACATTATTTCCCCACCATTCATGTGCTATTTCGTGAAGTAAAATAAAATCATAGTCAGCAATATCGTTGTGGTAACTATTTCCATAGGCTATCGCGGTTTGATGTTCCATTCCCCAATAGGGTGCTTCTACTACTTTAAAACCATCGCGGTAAAAAGGGTACTTACCAAATAATTGTTCATAAACCTGAAGAATATCTTTGCACTGCCTAAAGTGTTTTTTGGCTGCACGTTTTTGATATTGCAAGGGATAATACTGTAGTCTGTTTCCCTGCCACTCTTGTGTAACGTAAGCAAATTTACCCAGGTAAAAAGTGATGTTGTACAAAGCAATGGGAACTGAAATTTTCCATTGAAATAAACGATACGCGTTTTCTTTCTTCACTGATTGCAACTTTCCGTTGGCAATAGCTTGGTAGGAAGCGGGAACCTTGAATTGAAGCGCTACGC
Source organism: Cytophagaceae bacterium (assembly GCA_025454925.1). Classification (GTDB taxonomy): domain Bacteria; phylum Bacteroidota; class Bacteroidia; order Cytophagales; family Cytophagaceae; genus JALONM01. Next base: position 13,359 of record JALONM010000015.1, on the reverse strand, counting down.
TATCGGGTCGGTCGCACCAGGAGTTTTTGCACGGCCACCACTTATGTGCCCCATCGTTTTGAATACTCACTCCTGCCCAATAGTTGCCACGAGCATCCCGCGTCCAGGTGCATCCTCCTTGCCAGGGTGGGTTGTTGGATTCTAACGGAATGCCTTGATAAAATACTCGTAGCACATGGTTTCGTTGAGTCGGGAGAGGAACAAACAAGGCCGAAGAATCTCGACGAAAATTTACAGAACTATTATTGACCCAAACAGAATCGGTTTTCAAGCGAGCATCAAGGTCAAGTTGTATGGTATCTTGCTGTAAGGAAGTGGAGATGTGCATATCCACATATCCTTGAATATATTTCTGTTCTGGCTGGAGTGTGAGCGACAAGGAGTAAAATTTTACATCAAAGTTCCGGAGAGGACCTTCATTGCACTGAAGCGGCTGCTGAGCCACTGCGGGTGAAAAAGTAAAAAATAACGTGAGGAATATTAGTGCGATAAATTGCGCACCATGGCGAGCAACTCTTTTTGAACGCCCCAGTCTTTGGCAAGCTTGAGCATACTCATGGCTTCTATTTCGCTTACGTAGCCCTTGGATTGAGTATCTTCCCATACCGACTTTATAAATGAAAAACGAACTTCCTTGTCGTAGGTGGATACTGTATTAGCAAAAAAAGCACGCGCTCTTTCAAACGAAGTAACAGGATCCTGGTTGGAAAATTCATAGGCCCAAGCAAGCTCTTCCGTCGCTTCTATTTTCATAGCAGTATCAGAGAGAATTTTCTTCTCCTGAAGGTCCAGACCATGATAATTAAAAATAACAAGCTTTAGCAGAAGTAAGGACTTCTTTTGTGCACTATCCATTAAGGTTTCTTGCTCTAGTTCCACAAATATAACATTTAACTCATTAAAATTACTAACTAATAAACAGGTCGCGAGTAATTCTATCCGACAAATGCTTTCCCTTTCGCGTTAATAAGATACGACTTTCTTTTTGTAACACCAAACCATTGGTTAATAAGATTGGCAAAGGGGCCGAAAGTTCTCCCCAATATTGCGGATAAGTTGCGCGGATATATTCCAAATCGATTCCTTCCATGGTTCGTATTCCTGTAAGAAGGTATTCATTAAGTTTGATTTTTTCGTCCAAATATTCTATTTCGTAGAAAGTTTCAGACTTTTCGATACAAGTAAAATAAGAAACGTTATTCTCTACATTGTATTGCCTGCTTTGTTGGTTGTATGAATGCGCACCCGGGCCAATCCCCAGGTAATTGCCCCCTTGCCAGTAGTTACGGTTGTGCTGGCTCAGGTAGCCAGGCTTTCCAAAATTTGAAATTTCATAATGCAAATACCCTTGTGATTCCAGCACATCCATCAAATAATCGAATTGGGCAACACTGATGTCTTCCTCCGGAGTTTCTAATTTTCCTTTTTTATGCCATTGCCCAAAGGCAGTCTTTTCTTCGATGGTAAGACAATAGGCCGAAAGATGAGGAATATTCAATTGAATCAAGGCTTCCGTGTCTTCCTTCAGTCGATCCAACGTATCGCCTACCAAGCCATACATAAGGTCTACCGTAATGTTGGGCAATATTTCCTGTACCTCTTGTATAGCGCGCCTGGCAGAGTCTCCGGTATGTATGCGGTTCATTTGACGCAACGGCTGAGACTGAAATGTTTGCACCCCTAGGCTGATTCGATTTACACCAAGAGCTTTCCAATCGCGCAAGACAGGCAGACTTACATCGTCCGGATTGGCTTCGAGTGTTATTTCGGCACCAGGCGACACGCTGAAATAGCGAAAACAATCTTCCAGCAACGACGACAATTCCTCTTGGTGTAATACCGAAGGTGTTCCTCCTCCAAAATAAATGGTTTGAATTGTATCCTTGCCAATATATGCTCTGCGTAATTCTAATTCTTTTCGCATGGCCGCCACTACACGGGCCTGTGTGCTGGTATTGGTTGAAAAATGAAAATCGCAATAATGGCATGCCTGCCTGCAATATGGAATATGAAAATAAATAGATGCCATCAAATACTTGACAATTGTCAACGAAATATTACGTTTTTATACTGAATTAAAAATTGGTAGTGAACCCCATGTATTGCCTTACTTCCCTTAAATCCAAATTCCTACAACGCTTCATTCTTCTTTTACCCAAACAAAAGCCAATATACCAGTAAGGCCAGTATTAATCCAACTGTCGCCAACACATTGAGCAGGTGCCATCGAGGTCTTTGATGCAGACTGGATCCGGGATTGGCATACTGTAAAGTATATCCGATGATTTTATGTTTGGAAGGTTTTTCATACACATAACTGATCACCACCATGCACACGATACTCAGGAAGAATAAGGCAATGGCAAAATACAAGGAATGCCATTGTGCAACCAATGCCACGGCATACCAGGAACAATCGAAGGTATAAAATAAAATATCGGCCAAAAATTTCAGGGCCCCCAATCCAAAGCCTCCCATAAGCACCCTGATAGCGGCTTTGTCGTTGGCTCGTGGCCACAAAATACCCACCATAAATACCACACAAACAGGCGGCGCTATGTACGCCTGCACACCCTGCACGTAGCGATAAATATCATTGGAAATTGCGTTGATAAATGGCACCCAAATGATCCCAAAAATAACCATTACAAACGTGGCAATGCGTCCGATGTTTAGCAGTACAAAATCATTGGCTTTCGGATATAAGGTATTGTAAATATCCAGCGTGAACAACGTGGCCGTAGCATTAAAACAACTGGAGAGTGAAGACATCAGCGCAGACAAAAGGCCTAATACCACCACCGCTTTTACGCCCGGAGGAATCAATTCCCGAAGCATGGTTACATACGCTTCACTGGATGGGATGTCGGGATACAATCCTTTTGCAATCATTCCTGGAAAAACCAACAGCACGATGGGGAGTAAACGAAGCCAAGCAGCCCAGATGGCGCCGGAGCGGGCATGCTCTGTATTTTTCGAACTCAACACAATTTGCACAATATACTGGTCGGTGGTCCAATACCAAATGCCCAATATCAAAGCTCCTACTACCATTCCGGGCCAGGGAAAAGAAGAATCGGTAATGGGTTTAAAAATATTAAAATGACTTTGCGGAATGCGTGTTTGTACTCCCTCCAAACCGCCTATGCCTTGCCAGGCATACCACAACAATACTATCGATCCTATCAAAAAAACAACAAACTGTATTGACTGCGCTTTGATAATGCCCTTAGAGCCTGCTCCAAGTGTGTACATGCCTGTAATTAAAACCAACATCAAACAGGACGTGTATAAATCCCAACCCATGGCAGCACTTATGATAAGTCCTCCCGCCAGCAATATTACCGATACTTTGGTAAGCACGTAAGCAAGAATAGAAATTACACTGAGATACATTTTGCATTGACGGTTGTATCGTTTTTCCAAATACTTTGGAAGCGTGAGCACTCCCGTTTTGAGATAAAAGGGAGCAAAAAACCAGGCCAGTAACAACAATACTACGCATGCCGAAAGCACAAAATTGGATACTGCCAGGCCTGCATCATGCCCCTCTTGCACCAGGCCAATCACCGCCATGGAACTCACATCGGTCATGAATAGAGCAGGCCCGATGATGTACCAGGGCATGGAACGGTTGGCTAAAAAATATTGAGATACATTTTTTGATTTTTCTGCCGTAAAAAACACATACACTATGATGCCAACAACATAGATGGAAACGATCACCAAGTCTAAAGTCTGGAACAACATGGTACGGCAAGATGTACGAACAATATAGCGGATTTTTAGGCAAGGACTATCGAACTATTCTTATTATTTCTATCTATTGGAATATTACATTTCGGATTGCATTTCAATTTTTACAATCCTACCCTTGCTAAAAAAAATGATACCGCTATGGTGTGTGTTGAAGAATAAAACCAGGATATATCATCGCTTTGCAAGAAGCTTTGTGTTGCGTGGAAATACATACTAAAAGGAAACTATTCAGAGTGAGGAATCCTGAAAAAAATCTCCATACATATTTTATGGTTGAGAATCCCAAAATAAAAGATTGCCGAATGAACGACTGCATGAGAAAGCTATTTGGAAATAGCTGCACTCCCATTCGGCATTGCTGGCTCCGGATCATGGATACCACGAGGCACTCCGTCGGGTAGATCGATACAATTCGGGTTAGAAGAGATTTATTTTCCCTTCCAATTTTATGAGGTCGGCGAGTGTGGTATTATCGAGAATATCGCAGGTAGCGTCTCTAACCTTTTTCATGATGAAGCGAATTTCACACGTTTCTTCGTCTACACATTCCTCGCATTTCTGGTAGCCCAGGCGGCTCACGCAGGAAATTGGGGCCAACGGGCCATCGATGATACGAATTATGTTTCCAATGTTGATCTCCGAAGGATCTTTACTCAGATAATATCCACCTTCTTTTCCTCTTTTTGAATGCAACAGGAAATGCTTTTTCATGTCCAGCAAAATTTGCTCTAGAAATTTTTTCGGAATTCTTTCTTTTTCTGAAATCTCAGAAATGAGAACCATTTCTTTATCGTGCCTTCTTCCCAAGAAGATCAGCGCCTTCAGTGCGTATTTTGCTTTTTTCGATAACATACTTCTAGGCGCTAATTTAATAAAACTATTGAAAATGAGAACGGTATTATCTTAGCTCTTGGGAAAAGCCCGCATTGAAACCGGTGTAGAATCGCTCTGTATGCATCGTAAAGCAAGCACCATGCTTGCCGTATAAGCCTTTTCGATACTCTAACTTCTATTGTTAAATCCAGTTTTAGCTAAAAAAGAGTAAACTTATTACACAAATACACTTCGTTCCGGGCATTTCTTTTTTAATTCCAGGAATTTGGATACCTTTGTCCGGCAAATAAGGAAAACTAAACAACTTTATTTGCATGCCACTCGATACATCAAAGTTCCTTTTCGAAGCACTCACCTACGACGATGTGCTTTTGCTTCCCGCTTATTCCAATGTACTTCCTCGCGATACGGATACAAGCACACGTTTGTCTCGCAACATCCGTTTAAATATTCCGTTGGTGTCTGCTGCCATGGATACGGTGAGCGAATACCAAATGGCAATTGCCATGGCACACGAAGGAGGTATTGGTTTCATCCATAAAAACATGAGCATACAAGAGCAGGCGCGCCAGGTAAAGCGTGTAAAGCGCTCTGAAAGTGGGATGATCCTCGATCCTATTACCCTCGGCGAAACCGCTACATTGGGTGAAGCGCTTGCCATGTTTAAGGAATACAAAATCGGTGGAATTCCGGTAGTAGACCAGGAGGGCAAGCTGAAAGGGATTGTTACCAACAGAGATCTTCGCTTTCAGAAAGACCTGAAAAAATCCGTATCGGAGATAATGACCAAAGAAAACCTGATTACGGCCAACGAAGGCATCAATTTAAGTCAGGCAGAAGATATCCTCCAGGAGCATAAAATTGAAAAACTTCCCATAGTAGACAAGAATGGCAAGTTGAAAGGACTTATTACCTATCGTGATATTTTAAAACGCAAAGATCGTCCGATGGCATGCAAGGATGAATTTGGGCGTTTGCGCGTAGGTGCGGCGGTTGGAGTAACCCCCGACCTGATGGATCGAGTAGAAGCGTTAATACAAGCAGGCGTAGATGTAATCAGTATTGATACCGCCCATGGACACAGTCAGGGCGTATTGGATGCCGTTAAAAAAGTAAAAAGTAAATATCCATCCCTGGAATTGATTGCCGGAAACATTGCCACCGCAGAAGGTGCCTTGGCATTGGCACATGCAGGCGCCGATGCTGTTAAAGTGGGCATCGGACCAGGAAGTATTTGTACGACTCGGATTATAGCCGGGGTAGGTATGCCGCAATTATCGGCGGTTTACGAAGCCGCCAAGGCACTTACGCCCCTGGGAATACCCGTTATTGCCGATGGCGGCGTGCGTTTCTCCGGAGACCTTTGCAAAGCCATTGCAGCGGGAGCCAGCACCATTATGATCGGATCGCTGATTGCCGGAACCGAAGAGGCTCCCGGTGAAGTGATCATTTATGAAGGTCGTAAATTTAAAGGATACCGCGGCATGGGTTCTTTGGAAGCCATGGAAGATGGATCCAAAGACCGCTACTTCCAGGATGCCGAAGACGATGTTAAAAAACTCGTTCCGGAAGGTATCGTTGGACGTGTCCCCTTTAAAGGAAAAGTATCCGAGGTAATCTATCAACTGATCGGCGGATTAAAGGCTGGAATGGGCTACTGTGGCGCTTCCGACATCGCTGCCATGAAAGAAGCCAAATTTGTTAAGATCACCGCGGCGGGCGTTAAAGAATCACATCCACACGATGTGCAGATTACTCGCGAAGCTCCGAATTACTCACGATAGTGTGCGTGTAAAATTTCATAGAAGCAGGAGTTTACCAACTACCTGCTTCTTTTTTTCGTATACATTCCAATGAACTACTGGCGCAGGCTTTTTGGTTTCCGCAAAAAAAACACTGCGGACTTAGCTCCGGAAGAGTCGGCAGAATTAATGCCGCCATTTCTGGACCAGTGGGAATATGCCCAAGCCTACCTGGCTATAAGACTCCACCATCCTTCCTCCTTGCAATCGTTTCCAGTAGAAGAACTCCTCAGCCGCCAGGACCTGGATGGTATTCTATCTGTTTTAGTATTCGATTTACCCGACTCAGTAGAATGCGTCTTACGAACACAATTGGAACGTTGGAATAAAAAGGAGGAAGAAGTATTTGCCATAGCCCTTCGGAATATGCGTGAAAAATATTCACGCCAATGGCAAAAAGGAAAAAATCTTTTCCTGGAAATTACCGAACCCGATTCCTTTGCCTGCACCGAAGCGCTGCTGCTGGATCGGCATACCATGTGCATCGGAAAATTCGGAACACTCTTTTGTATGCCTCAGCGTGATGTGCTCTGGTGCGCGCCGATTGCCGGGGACATCGACCTGGAGGTAAGCCTTCAACGCATGATTCCAAGCTGTCAGGAACTGTTTGAAAAAGCTGGAGAAACACAACTCAGTGACCAGATTTTTTGGTATTACCAAGGCCATTATGAACGCTTGTATAGCTTTTATACACCGGGCCGACTAAAATACATTTTACCGGCCGACCTCGAAGAGCTGGTATATGGCTAATCCATGGTAAAAATTCTATCGGCACATTATGCATCTAAAAAATCATTTCCACGCATGAAATCCTTAACAATTCGTTAACACAAAACCGTCTACTTTTTTTAATACCATTCGTATATTTAAATGAATGATAAGAAAAAAAATACCATACCAAAACAAAGGCCCCAATAAGCTCAAACCGCCGCCAATCTTCTCCCGATCTCTTTTTTCTTCAGCACTTCCTCCTCTTTGCCTCTCATTATACGTATTACTCTTTATGAATTTAAAACCATTACGGTGTATGTAATCTATATCTGAAATTTCCTCTCTTCTCTCTCTACATTAAAAAAAGTATGAATATGAAAAACAAAAAAAACTATGGAAACAATTATGAATAAAATTTTCAATCTGTTATTTGAGAATCCACTGGCTACCCTGCATGGGCCCTGGTTTCTGATGATCTACGCAGGAACATTGTTTGTAATATTAATCATTGCAAAGATTTGGTTACGTATCAAATTAAAAGCACTAGATCCCGGCTGGCCCCGGGAACAAGCGCCCAGCACAGCTGATATGTACCTGATTGCATTTTTGAAATCAGGAGCACAAGGCGCCATCCGATTAGCTTTGTATAAACTACAAGCCGAAAATTTTCTGGAACAAAGTAATCGAAAGGATAAAACCCGGCCGTATGAAGGCCGAGTGCTTGCCGATAACGTGCACCCGATAGAAAAAATCGTAGCGGAAGATATTGATAGTTCAAAGAGCATTTCTGAAATCATAAACCGATTAGGGTTACTAATAAAAGTTGAACAAAAATGTCAGGAACTGCTTGAGAAAGCTAACATGAAAGCCTTCCTGATTCCCGAAACCACAAGGGAAAAACTATTAAAAATCGGATACTGGGCAAGGGTTGCATTCATTACCCTTGGAGTTTACAAATTCATTTCTGCGGTCATTCATGAGCATGATAATTTTTTAGGAATAATTTGCTTTGGATTAATTGGAACACTTATTCATAAAACGGCCTTAAAAGTACCTAAGGTAACGCTTGCAACGACGGAGTTTCTAAAATCCCAGGAGGTTATTTACCAGGATTTAAAAAACAAGGACGCACAAACAATTTCTACCAGCGAAGGCATGGCGCTTGTTGCTGTATTCGGAGGTTTTTCTATCGTTGGTTACAATCACCTCTCCCCGAATAAAGCTGAAGACTATAGTAGCTTTTCGAGCAGCGGAGGCTGCTCCTCCTGCAGCGGCTCCAGCAGCGGAGGAGACGGAGGGGGCGATGGTTGTGGCGGAGGCTGCGGCGGTTGCGGTGGCGGCGATTAACAATGGTATATAATGCAATGAAACCGTACATTCATTTTTCAATTGAATATTAAAAACATTACGTTCCTGTATTACTATGAAATCATTAGCAAGCATACCCCAATTAGGAACCGGCATCAGCTACCGCCCTCATTTCAGCTCAAAAGTATTCCAACATAAAGCAGAAATTGATTTTTTAGAAATAGTTGCCGATCACTACCTCGATGCAAGCCCTGAAAAATGGCACGAACTGCAGGTCCTCAACGATCACTTTGTACTCATTCCTCATGCTATTAATACCTCGCTGGGAAGTGCCGAAGCTCCTGACGAATCGTATGTAGATAAGCTGGCTTCGCTCATCGAATTTATTCAACCTCCTTACTGGAGCGAACACATTTCTTTCAGTAAAATAAACAACATAGAAATCGGACACCTTAGCCCCTTGCCACACACCGATGCTTCCATAGAAACGATCTGCAAAAACATTGCCTTGGTTCAGAAAAAAATTAAAACCCCATTGATCCTGGAAAACATCTCCTACCTTGTTCAGCAGCCGATGCACCAAATGAAAGAGGAAGAATTTATCCGAAAAATTATTCAAGAAAGTGGCTGCGGATTGTTGTTAGACCTCACCAACCTGGTGTACAACGCCGCCAATCATCAATACAAGGAAGAAGATTTTTTAACTACGTTGCCCCTGGACTCGGTTATTCAATTCCATTTTACAGGTGGTATTTTTAAATGGGGCCGTTGGATTGACAACCATGCAGCGCCTACTCCACCAGAAGTATGGAACCTAATGCAAGCATTAACAGAACGATGCAATGTGCGTGGAGCCGTGCTGGAACGCGACGACAACCATCCGGATTGGAACATCCTGCTGGAGGATCTACGAAAAGCATCCACTTTCATGAAGAAAAATAATACGATTAACTCCTATCGCTAATGTCCTATAACCAGGAATTACATCAATGGCAAATCCAGTTAGCCGCATGGTATACCAATGCTGCATTGCGCGAGGACGAGTTGGAATTGCACAAGCATGGCATGTCGGCGGAAGAAGTGAACATCTTCGCAGAAGGATTGAAACGCAAAAGGCTCCATCAGGTAGAATCCTTACTTCCTTTCTCGTTTGCTAAACACTCCGAATACTTGAGAGAAAAATTTCTGCAATACAGCCAGCAGGAACGATTGCAAGGCCTTCACCTGAAACATACCAGGGATGCCATTGCCTTTGCTTCCTGGGTGGAAGAATGGGTACCTGCCGATACCCAAACATTGTTGCGCTGGGAACGGTTTCTGTTGCGTTGCAGCTTGCCGGAAGGAAACTTCTATTTTCATCAAAATCCTTATCGACTCTTTAAACAGAAGGCTTCCGATAGTGTCGATGCCAAGATTTTACGCCGGAAGGAATGGGTAATCGGTTTTAGAGTAATGAAAAAGAAAGCCTGGAAGATTTTTCATATCCCTCTCCCCTTCTGATGCATCCTTATCTGCAAAGTATTGACAGCATTGGGTTGGGCCACTAAATCTCCATCCTCTGCGTTGCCCTACGTTAGTATTTAATCTCCAGATTTTATTTTGGGCGTGTCCCTTGTGGTGGCGCCAAAGGCGCCATTCCACTGCGGGCCGGGCTATCGCTGCAAGCCAAGGTGGTGGCGCCTGTAGCGCCACCACCTTGGCTTTACACTCTATCCCTCACGCAAAACCAACCATGCAGTTTGATGGAATTTTTTCCATAGAAACGCTCCTATGGAAAAAATTCCATCAAGGGCTTCACAAGTAAGGATCGAACACAAAAAAAACTTTCCAAAGCCCATGATTTTCTATGTCGGGATTACCGGCCATGGATCTTCGATCCATGAACTTTCTCCATAGTGCGCTTCGCTTCTATGGAGAAAAGCCGGTTTAAAAGGCGTCTTCCAAATGAATGAGTTGTTCTCCGCAAATAGACACAATATCAAAACGAATTCTTCCTTGCCATGCCGTCTCCAACATATACTGTTCCGCAGTGGTTTGTATCATCACAATTTTTTTTTCAGTTACTGAACATTCCGGAAAACCAAATCGATTGTTCCTTCGATATTTCACTTCTACAAATACCAATACATTTTCATGCTGCATAATGGCATCAATTTCTCCTCGTCGGTAGCGGTAATTCTTTTTCAAGAGGACAAATCCACGTGACTGCAAATACTGACAGGCTTTTTGCTCCATGGCCTCCCCTAATAATCGGGTGGCCTTCTTTGCCTTGTAATCTGTTTGTTTTGAATGCATCTTCTCAAGGATGATTCCAACCTGGGAACCGCTCAAGTATTAGACTTCCGCAAAGGCATAATGTTACATGCTATCATTTTCTTACCATTGCATTCCCGGAAGTATGGCAAAAAAAAAGGGGGCTAGTGCCCCCCTTCCATGGATTGGTTATTTTTATTTCTTATCCAAATAAGAAGAGTCAGAACCTTTGAATCCGAAGTAAGCAATGAATAAATAACACGCAGCCGGAATCAAATAGGAAATGTTGAATAAGCTCGGGTCTTTATCGATTACATAAGCCATAGCAGGTGTAATAACAGCACCGCCCAATATGGCTGTAATGATGAGCGATGAACCCGCTTCGGTATAGTCTCCTAATTTAGCTACACCCAGAGTAAAGATGGTTGGGAACATAATGGAGTTCATCAAGCCTATCAATACCAGGGAAACCAAGGATACATATCCACTTCCAAACACGCATATCAGAATCAATACAACGGCTCCAAGAGCATTAAAACCAACGGCTTTACCAGGATTGATTCTGGTAAGAAGTCCGGCACCAAGGAATCTGCCCAGTGCGGCGCAAGCCATATAGGCTGAAATAAATATGGATGCTTGTTTCTCTGTTAAATTCAGATCCAGATGTTCGGTAAACTGAACAAAATAACTTCCGATTGCAACCTCCGCACCTACATAAAAGAATATCGCGATGGTAGCCATGGTGGTGTGACGAAATTTAAAGGCGGAGAAAGGATTTACAAATTCAGAGGTGCCTGAAATTTTGGGAAGCTTGGATAACCCAATAATTACAGCAACTAAAATGAATAATACTGCTAACAGCATATACGGCATTTTTACTGACTCTACGCTGCTGTTGTCCCCATCCAGCATTACCATGCTGGCAAACAATGGACCACCAAACGCACCAATGGAGTTAAAAGCCTGGGAAAGATTTAAACGAGCAGAAGCAGATTTTGGATCTCCTAATACTGCCACATACGCATTGGCTGCTACCTGAAGGAATGTAATACCTCCCGCCAACACAAAAAGAGCCGCGAGAAATAATTCGTACTGGAGGAAATTAGCTGCTGGAATAAACAATGCTGCCCCGGAAGCACAAGTAAGAAGTCCTATCAAGATACCCGCCTTGTAACCAACCTTTTTAATAATGATACCTGCCGGAATAGACATTAATCCATATCCTAAAAAAAAGAACACCTGCACAAAAGATGTTTGCTGGTGCGTTAAGTTTAATGCAGCTTTCAACTTCGGCATTAAAATGTCGTTGAAGTTGGTGGCTACCGCCCACATGAAAAAAAGCGAAGTAAGTACAATTAAAGGGAGTACATATTTCTGATTCTTGTCTACCTCTACCTTAAAGGTTTCGGTATTCGATGCTCCTCCGGCCATAGTTTTTGTGTATGCTAATTTTGTTAAAAAATGATTGTTGAACCTATACTGGTCAATTTTATCACGGCAATTTATAATTTATGGAGCATTAAAACTAATTCACCTAAAAAAAATGGACCCTGTCGCCGCATGCGATGGAATCCATTCAATGTAAAAATATTTCTTAAATACTATTCTTTTGTGAGCGTTAAATGAATGCTCAAACACCACTTAAATAGCAGTATTCAGGAGTTTCAACGGTCGTAACGAATCCGGATGTATGTTTTTTTGTTCCTAAGCATCTACTTACCTTTTGCCCTCCGTGCGCCCAAGCAAAGACATAGACTTAGGATAAGTACTATTTTATATTCAGGCCTCCCTTCGTTAAATTCTTTCAACGGATATAATGAATTCTTTACTGAGATCCATTGGATTTGTATTCCAAACATTTACACCTGCGTGGTACAACTTTACAAAGAATCTTAATTCCGCAATGGTACTCTCTGAACAGAGGCCATTACCATCAGGCGATCTGCAGCACCAATTCCCGCTTTCTCATCTGCTCATCAGCAAAAGAAATCAAAGCAGGAAATAGTTCATCAAAATCTGCCTTGAAAGCATGATAACTTTGAATCAAATCTTCCAGCGAATACTCCAGGTTTGTTTGAAACGTATCGCGCCGAGTAATTTCTCGCATGTAGCGATGTATGCCTTCCACACTGGAATAATGAAACAGCCAATTATCCTGAATCATCACGTTGGTTAGCTTGCGCAATTTATAAGGCAAGGTTTGGTAGTTTTCGTTGATAAAGGCATACGTCTGTGTGCAATACTCTGCAAGCTCTAATTCGGAATAATGATTCCAGTTGGATGCCAGAAAATGATCGTAGAATATATCGATGATCTTTCCGGAGTGTTTGGAATATTTAGGATGCAAGCGATTTTTACTTCTTAAATAGGCAGGGTGCTGAAGACAAAAGTTGGTAATATTTTTATTGAGCTCAATCCCCTCCATGATATGCTCATTGTATTTATCCTGGTTGGTAGTACGGATAATTTCTCCAATGAGACAGCCCAGCATACGATCACCCTTGTGACGAGCCAGGTATAGATTTGCCAGATGATTCATAGGTTTTGTGATTTAGGGTTAAACCGGAGTGCAGGGGTGCACTCCGGAGATAATGATCAATACTTCCAGCGGACGAAGGCCTCCATGGCTGCGTATTCTGCCAGTCCTAATTTGTTGTAGAGGTCTGCCGTCGCTTTGTTGCGTTCTTCTGCC
>JALONM010000014.1 GCA_025454925.1 Cytophagaceae bacterium | reverse complement strand
AACACATCATTCGTGATGAACTTTCTTTCGAGGCTATTTCATCCTATATCATTCAAAATCCTGCCAACTGGAAGCCAGATAAACATTTCAAAAAATAAAGTCCCCATTGCTTCCGAAAAAATTTATAGGTTGATCATCTAGTTGCCAAAACTGATATTTCTCGTTGCGTTTATTCTTTTCTCCAGCACTCTTAAATTTATCGAGACTAAGTCTCGATTTTCAAATCACCAATTATACGTAGCCTGTTTCCAAGCTTCTTTCGACCACTCCTGAAGCTAAAAATTTTCTGCAAGAATCGAGACTAAGGATCTTATTACAATGCTCATTCGGCTATGCCTTTGGGGCTATGCTACACCAGCTGGGTATCCGAAGGTTTTCCCTGGCTCCAATGGATAAAACTGGAAGCCGTGGCATCGGCAATGTTTTGAAGGGCTTCCTGGGTAAGGAATGCCTGGTGTGGACTTAGTACCACATTGGGGTGTTGTAGGAGTCGGTCGAGGATGGGGTCTATCGGTCGCTGCTGGCTGCGGTCGTAAAAAAATACGCCCTTCTCCTTTTCATAAACATCCAGGGCCAAGCCCGCCAGCAACCCTTTGTCGAGGGCGTCCAGGGCGGCCTCTGTTTGCAGTATCGGACCTCTGCCTGTATTTACCACTAGGGCATTTTTCTTTAAAGACGAGAAAAAGGAAGCGTCAAACATCCCTTTGGTTTGTGCATTTAAAGGAAGGTGGATAGAAATGAGATCACTCTTTTCGCAAATTTCTTCGAGGCTCGTATAGCGCATTCCCAGTTCTTCGACTAAGGTTTTGTTTTTCGCCAGATCGTAACCAAGCAGCGCGCAGCCAAAGCCATGCAGAATGCGTGCGAGAATTGCACCTATATTACCTGTGCCTATAATGGCAGCGGTTTTTCCATGGAAATCCATACCGGTAAGTCCATTCAATCTGAAATCGTAGTGAGCCGTACGCTGAATCGTAAGGTGCAGCTTTCTATTCAACATCAGCAACAAAGCCAGGGCGTGCTCGGCAATGGCGTAAGGAGAATAATTAGGTACGTTGGCAACATGAATACCCAGTTCCTGGGCTTTTTCCAGGTGTATGTGATCGAAGCCTGCGGCCCGGATGGCTATGTGCCGCACGCCGGCGCTCTGCAAGCGAAGCAACATGGCATCCGAAAGATCGTCGTTGGTGAAAACAGATACCCCTTCTGCGCCTTCACTGAAATCGGCCGTGTGCTCCTGCAAGGCTTCCTCTTTCCAAATGATTGGCCACGTGGGCGGCAACGCTTGTTGTAAGAAGGGCAATTCGTACTCTTTAACACTGTATACTACCAGCTTCATACGCACTATTTCTTTTAATTACCGGGTAAGGTACATATTAGTTAAGCATGATGCGCATCGCTGAAGTAGGCATATAAACTTTCTTTGAGCAATCGAATGCGCTCGCGAATGTTCAGGTATTCTCGCAACAGTCCGTTTTCATCGCGGCTACCCCGGTTGGCCTGCATGACATGGTCCTGACAAATAGAGGCGAAGTTTTTCTCCTGATTCTCTATTTCCTTCTCTACTTTTTTTAAATTTTGTGTCTCTGCCTCAAATTCTTTCCAGTAAGAATCCAGCAACTTTACCTTCTTAGGTTCCGTCAGATTTTTGTATTCCTTGGAAATCAGTTTTAACAAAAATTTAACTTCCGTCTGGAAGAATTTTATTTCCGAGAGCAAGTATATATGCTCCTGGTGAAGCTCTCTAAGTGTTTCCATCATTTTATCGATAAGAGTCAGAAAGGTAAGTCCCGCCTCCACACATAAAAATGATTTTCATCATGCGAAAGAAAGACTTTCGTCTTATACATTGGAAAATTTAAATAATTATTATTGTGTTAGAATTTTATTCAATAAATCTTAATTTTTAAACAATAATCCATTTATGCTATTAAATTTTAATCATAAAATTGATATTTTGTCAAATTTTCAATAAAAGGCCTTCATATTTGAATATAGTTTTTCATTTTTATGATAAAATGGGTGTAAAATGAATAGATTGAAAGTTTGGAAGAGAATTATTTGATAAAATATAGAGCAATTTTATATAACTTATTATAAATCATATTGTATTAAGGTTTTTATTTTTGAATTTTTTATAAGTTTTTAATCTAAAAGTTGACATTATTCTAAAAAAAACCTAAGTTCATGATATCAATAATATACAATTTTTATGGCGGAACTATACCTGGGGGAAACCAAGAATTCGGTATTCGATACCTATAAACAGGATCCAAAGCTTTTTGATGAAGTAATACAGGCGGACGGTAAAGTGAAGAAGCATTACCAGAAAATTGTAAAGCACTTTGGTAAACTGGCGGTGGAAGAATACCAGAAGTTGGATGAGTTTGCCAAAATTTCATTTTTTAACCAAGGGGTAACCTTTGCGGTCTATTCGGATACCCTGAAAGGGGTAGAACGGATTTTCCCTTTTGATTTAATGCCTCGCATTATAACGGCCCTGGAATGGGAACATATTGAATTGGGCGTAATTCAACGCAACAAAGCGATCAATATGTTTTTATACGACATCTATCATGAAAAACGCATCATGCGCGATGGGGTAGTGCCGGCACAGTTGGTTTTCAGTTCAAACTTCTACAATCGCGAAATGATTGGAGTAAATCCTCCCGGAGGAATTTACACCCACATTTGTGGAACCGACCTTATCCGTCACAAAGATGGTGAGTACTATGTATTGGAGGACAATGTGCGTACGCCCTCGGGAGTAAGTTATGTGCTCTCCAACCGGGAAACGATGAAAAAAGTGTTTTCCAATTTGTTCCTCAGCCATAATGTGCAGCCCATCGACGACTATCCACAACAATTGCTGGAAATGATCAGTTCGGTAGCCCCCGATGGTATCGACGATCCAACCTGCGTAGTCATGTCGCCGGGTATGTACAACTCTGCCTATTATGAACATTCCTTTTTAGCCCAAAGCATGGGTATTCAACTGGTGGAAGGCCGTGATTTGTTTGTAGACAAGAATTTTGTGTACATGAAAACCATACGTGGTCCGCAGCGTGTAGATGTAATTTATCGTCGAGTGGACGATGATTTTATTGATCCCTTGGTATATCGTCCGGATTCCATGTTGGGAGTGCCTGGCATCATGGGGGCATACAAAGCCGGCAACGTCACCATCATCAACGCACCGGGCACCGGAGCCGCCGATGATAAAGCGGTATACATTTATGTGCCCGAAATTATCCGCTATTACCTGGGTGAAGAGCCCATTTTAAAAAATGTAAAGACCTACCGTTGTGAACTTCAGGAAGACTTTGATTTTGTGATGAGTAATATGCACAACCTAGTGGTGAAGCCTGTTGATGAATCGGGTGGATATGGCATATTGATCGGAAGCAAAGCCAGCAAAGCGGAAATTGACAAGTTCAAAAAAGTAGTTTCCGGAAACCGCCGCAAATATATTGCACAACCCATCATGTCCTTGTCGGTGCACAGCACCTTTATTGAATCGGAAGCAAATTTCGAGCAGCGTCACATAGACTTGCGCACCTTTAGTTTAATGGGCAGGCACAAACAATTTGTGCTGAAGGGAGGCTTGTCGAGGGTGGCACTTAAGCGTGGCAGCCTGGTAGTCAATTCTTCTCAGGGAGGAGGATCAAAAGATACCTGGGTGATAGAAGAATAAAGAGGGTTTGCTTTGTGCAAACGAAGATTTGAGATAAAAATGTAATACAAAAATCGTAGCTCCTAGCGGGCTATTACAGGAGTACCGAGTATGATGCTTTCACGAATTGCCAACAGTTTATTTTGGATGGGTAGATACCTGGAGCGTGCCGATCATGCAGCGCGCTATATACGGGTACACTATTATTCAACCCTGGATGCACCTTTGGCCAGCAAGCACGATTTTATTGTAGATTCCATCATCGCGATGATGGGAATGGAAGTGAAGAAAGATAAATCGTTCAACGAAGAAAAATTTAACAATCTGATCACATTGGATGAAGGCAATCCTGTTTCAATCCGAAGCAGTGTGGCCTATGCCCGCGAAAATGCCCGGGGTGCGCGCGATTCCATGTCTGGAGAATTGTGGGGGGCCATCAACCGATATTATCATTTTACCAATGGTTATTCCGAGAAGGACCTTATCAAAAATGGCATTTATGGATTTTGCGAACGCGTAAACGAACACGCCAGTGTAGTGAGCGCCGCGCTCGAAAATACCTTGATGCACAATGCCGGTTGGGCAATTGTAAAAATGGGTATACACATCGAACGTGCCAGTCAGGTAGCCCGAATCATGAATACGAAGGTGAAAGACATTAAAAAGCTCGAGAAACTGAAAAGCAATCGCTCTTCGGAAAGTTATGAAGCAGTAACCATGCTCAAAAGTGCCGAAGCTTTCGACATGAGCAAAATGTATTACCGCACCGTGCCCAATTTGGAAGAGGCCCTTGAGTTTTTAATTCTGAACAAAGAATTTCCCAAATCCATAGCGTACAACCTCCGGCACATTCATCACAATTTAGGAAAGATAAGCCCACAAAAATTCCATGACTCGGGTAGTGTGGAGTTTGAAATAGGAAAGCTCCATACCTATTACCACTATCTTACCTGGGAAGAAGTAAAAGAAAAAAACATTACCGAATTTCTGGATGAAACCATTCGCTCCGTTTACAAGTTAGCGCGGAGTCTGGAATCTACCTATATGTCTTATTAAACAATACCATTTATTTACCATGGCACTCTATACCATCGAATATCAGTCGCAAAGCCAGTACAGCGAAGAAGTGCTGGAAGGCATTTTTGAATTCAATGTACGACCATGCTCCGATGACTCTCAGATCATCATTGAGGAGGCAAGCAAGAACTCATTCATGGAAGCCATTTTTCAGTTTAAAAATCTGTTTGGCTTCCAGATAAACCGCATCCGGAAAGCGGATAAGTTTAAAGAGTTTGCATATACCTACCGGGCTAAAGTACAGAAGAAAAAGATGCGTTTGCCTTCTAAATCCGCTTTATCAATTGCTGAAGAGCGCGCGGAATTAGAAAGTCCGGAGTTTTATATTGACCACCATTTGTTTCTAAGAAAATCTCCTCTGACCACTTTAAAAGGAGATAATGCATCAAAAGTGCTGGAGCGAAAGGAAAATACCTCCGTGTTTGAATACCTGATGAAACTCAATCACTACGTGCATATGATGCTCTCGTATACTAAAAATGTGACGCAGGCAAGCACCACCGCCGATGAGGCACTAAGCCTCAAAAAGGGAGTTTGTCAGGATTATGCACACATTTTTATTGCCATGGCCCGATCGCAAGGCATACCTTGCCGCTACGTGAGCGGTTACCTCAATCAAGGGAAAAAATTTCAGGGTGCGGCTTTTATGCATGCCTGGGTAGAAGCCTACCTGCCTGGATATGGGTGGTTGGGAATTGATCCTACCAACGAGCTGCTGGCCGACGACAATTACATTAAAGTGTCGCATGGCGCCGATTATCTTGATTGCAGCCCGATCAAAGGCATTTTGAAAAGCAGTTGTGAAAATAAAAATACCTATCAGGTAAAAGTGACCGCCCAATAACACCAGGGCAGGGGAATTAAACCACACACATTTATGTCTATACGAGTTTCCATACGGCACCGCACTACCTATCAGTACGACCGTATGGTGAATATGTCGCCGCATATTTTTCGCCTGCGACCTGCACCTCATTGTCGCACGGCTATCGAATCGTATTCTTTTACCGTTCATCCGGATACTCATTTTATCAATTGGCAACAAGATCCCTTTGGCAATTATTTGTCGCGCGTTGTGTTTCAGCAACCTGCCAGATCCTTAGTGGTAGATGTAGAATTAATTGCAAGGCTGGAAGTTTTTAATCCGTTTGATTTTTTTGTAGAAAAATATGCGGAGAAATTTCCTTTCAGCTACGATGCTTCCTTGGAGAAGGAATTAAAACCCTACCTGGAGATTACAGAGTCGGGTCCTCTTCTGAAACAATGGATAGAACAGAATAGACCTTCAGAAGCCAAACCTATAGTAGATTTTCTGGTGTACCTCAATCAATGCCTATGGAAGGATATTTCCTATACTATACGCATGGAACCAGGAGTACAAAGCAGTGAACATAGTTTGCAACAGCGAAGAGGATCGTGTCGGGATTCTGCCTGGTTGTTGGTACAAATACTGCGGCACTGCGGTTTGGCAGCGCGTTTTGTGAGCGGTTACCTGGTGCAGTTAAAAGCCGACGAAAAATCATTGGATGGTCCCTCCGGACCAGAATCGGATTTTACTGATTTACACGCTTGGACAGAAGTCTACATTCCAGGAGCGGGTTGGATTGGTTTAGACCCAACCTCCGGTTTGTTTGCCGGCGAAGGTCATATTCCACTGGCGGCTACACCGCATTACCAAAGCGCCGCTCCTGTGGTTGGCGCAACGGACATCTGTGAAGTTACTTTCGATTATCTTAACCAGGTAACCCGCATCCAGGAAGACCCTCGCATTACCAAGCCTTACACCGAACAACAATGGCAACAAATAGTAGCCACCGGCGATAAAGTAGAACTAGACCTGGAAGCCATGGACGTGCGTTTGACCATGGGAGGAGAGCCTACTTTTGTTTCGGTAGACGACATGGAAAGCGAGCAATGGAATTCCGCTGCCGATGGTCCTGAAAAAAGAAAACTAGCCTTACAACTGATTCAAAATCTTCGCCAACGCTTTGCCCCCGGCGGAATGTTTCACTTTGGTCAGGGTAAATGGTACCCTGGCGAATTGTTTCCTCGTTGGCAGTATGCCTTGTACTGGCGTAAAGATGGTGCCCCATTCTGGAACCGAAGTGATTTGGTGCCTCATGAAGGAGAAAATGCGGTCACTGTATCGCAGGCAGAGGCTTTTATGACAGAACTGGCCTGGTCACTAGGGGTAGATATCCAGGCCATTTTGCCAGCATACGAAGATCCTTTGTATTGGATGTTAGAAGAAGACCGCTTACCGGCGAATATCGATCCCTTAAAATCCAATCTAAGCGATCCGTTGGAGCGGCAAACCCTCACCAAACATTTGCTGCATGGCCTGAATAATCCAGTTGGTTTTGTATTGCCACTCACCTACCATCCGGAAGGTCAAACCTGGCAAACCTGCGGTTGGCTTTTTCGACGTAAGCATTTATTTCTGGTACCCGGAAATTCTGCACTCGGATATCGATTGCCTCTAAAATCACTGCCTGTCGCTTCTCCTAATGTTCGAGAAGAAAAACCGGAACGCAGTCCCTTTGAAAGTCTGCCTCCCTTGCCGCTCAACGTAACTGAGAAAATACAAAACCGGTACAAAAAAATTTCTACCCCATACGAACCCGAGCGCATCACGGTGCATGCAGAGGATGACGATGAAAAGAAAAAAAAGCCGAAGACTCCTGAGCAGGAAATCCTTTTTGAAATTCCAACTATTCGCACAGCCTTGTGTCTGGAAGTGAGGGAAGGCATTCTCTACGCCTTTTTGCCTCCGCTCACCTCCATGGAGGAATACCTTGATTTGGTGCAAACGCTGGAGTCGGTGGCGGCTTCGCAACAAGTACCTATTCGGATAGAAGGGTATCCACCACCCAACGACTCCCGCATAGAAAAACTAGTAGTTTCGCCCGACCCCGGAGTAATTGAAGTAAATATACATCCCTCCTCCTCCTGGCGGGAAATGCTGCAGAAAATGGATGTCTTGTATGAAGTAGCCAAAGAGACCAGGCTGGGTGCCGATAAATACATGCTCGACGGGAAACATACGGGTACCGGAGGAGGCAATCACGTAACAATTGGCGGGCGAACACCTGCAGACAGCCCGGTATTGCGCAGGCCTGATTTGTTGCGAAGTTTGCTTACCTATTGGCAAAATCATCCCTCGCTCAGTTACTTATTTTCCGGATCATTCATTGGTCCTACTTCCCAAGCTCCCCGCATAGACGAAGGAAGAGAAGACCGTTTGTATGAATTGGAAATTGCTTTTGCACAACTACCCGAAAAAGGGGACGTACCTTTTTGGATCGTTGATAGGATTTTCAGAAATCTATTAACCGATCTTACCGGCAATACACACCGGGCTGAGTTTTGCATAGATAAATTGTATTCTCCAGACAGTGCTTCGGGTCGACTGGGTATTTTAGAATTCCGGGCCTTTGATATGCCGCCTCACAAGCAGATGTGCATGCTGCAATTGCTGCTGGTGCGAGCTCTGATTGCAAAATGCTGGCGCAAACCCTACCGCAGGCCACTGGTGCGATGGGGAACAACTTTGTACGATAAATTTATGCTTCCGCATTACCTGCGCGAAGACATCCGTGAGATAGTGCAGGATCTTAAAGAAGAAGGTTACCCTTTTGAACTTTCCTGGTTTGATCCGTTTTTTGAATTCAGATTTCCTCATTACGGACGTGTGCAAGTACAAGACATGCAATTGGAAATCCGGGCTGCCCTGGAACCCTGGCATGTATTAGGAGAAGAATTGAGCAACAGTGGAACTGCACGATTCGTTGACTCCTCGGTAGAACGCATTGAGGTAAAAGTACACCAGGTGTTTGCCGAAGGACGTTACGCCTTGCTTTGCAATGGCTGCCCGGTTTCTCTTAGTCCTACCACCATAAAAGGAAGCTATGTGGCAGGCATCCGATATAAAGCCTGGAATCCACCTTCTGCCTTGCATCCTACTGTAGGTGTTGATACCCCGCTTACCTTGAGTTTGTACGACACCTGGAATAAAAGAAGCATTGGAGGTTGTACCTACTTTGTTTCCCATCCGGGAGGAAGAAGTTATGATAGCTATCCGGTAAACAGTTTTGAAGCAGAGGCCCGTCGCATTAGCCGCTATTGGAAATTCGGATTCGCCCCAGACCCGCTCGTGCCCGTAAGCAATAAGCAGCAAGGTAATACCTCTGCCTCACGCTTTGTTGGCGATTATACTGTACAGAAGGATATGGAACTGGAACTGCAACCATCTTCAGGAGAATTCCCAGTAACAACGGATCTCCGGAAATTCTGGAAAACTCGGTGGCAATAATGAGAGCACTGGTTTTGTTTAGGATTCAGCAATATATCCGCAGATACCCGGAAATTGAGATTGAACCTTTCAACTAATTTCACCAATTTGCGCAGCCTCCAAAATTTTCTTTCAGGCAATAAATAAAACGTATGCAGACACTGCATATCAAAAAAATATAGTACCAACGTATGACGTATTGTTTAGGAATTAAACTCCGCTCCGGATTATTGGCATTAGCGGATACCCGCATTACCTCGGGAACGGAAACTACTACCGCCAAAAAAATTTCCATTCACAAGGAAGACCACAGTTCCATTTTCATCATGACCAGTGGGCTAAGGTCGGTACGAGACAAAGCCATTACCTATTTTCAGGAAGTATTGGATGAACCGGACCATACTTTCAATAAATTATACAAAGCAGTAAACGCATTTGGCCAACAACTTAGAAGAGTGGCAGAAGAGGACCGTGCGGCGCTTACTGCCTCCGGATTGTATTTTAATTTATTCACCATCGTAGGTGGCCAGTGCAAAGATGACGATGAACCTAAATTGTATTTGCTCTATCCGGAAGGAAATTGGGTAGAAATTGGACAAAATACACCCTTTGTAATCATTGGAAACTCAGGTTATGGCAAACCCATTCTCAACCGCACGCTAACCTATGAAACGAATATGAGTATCGCCCTTAAAACGGCATTTTTATCGTTTGATTCTACTCGAGTAAGCGCCAACGATGTGGATTTTCCCATTGATGTGGTCCTATACAAAGCCAACAGCTTTACTCCAACCGAACATCGCTTTGAAAAAGATGATCTTTCTAAAGTTTCGGAGTTCTGGGCACAGGAACTTCAGGTTGCCCTGCAAAATATTCCAGAGGAATGGATGAATGTGGTGTTGAATAAGCTACCTAAATAAGGTTTTTTCATACTGACACATAGCCCGACTTTAGCCCTCTTTCATCATGCTTTTCCTTGTTGGAAAAGCATTTTTTTTGTTTTTTAAGTGTAACAAGCCTTCTCCAACTTCGGCAGTTTAGAAACATATTATCGCTGAAAAATGGCCAAAACATTCAGTATTTGGCCAATTTACTTATAATTCAAGTAAACAAAACCCATTCAGCATGTTTCGATATTTCAGTTTGTTCTGCGGCCTTCTTTTTATACTCTTTTCAGTGGTTCAACTCAATGATCCTGATCCTATGGTTTGGATTGGGATTTACGGATTGGTGTCCATTATGTCTTTTCTTGCTTTCTTTAAAAAGATCGGCGCTTTGCCTTTTTGGTTGTTGATACCATTATTTCTGGCAGGGAGCATTTACTTGTGGCCATCCAAATATGAAGGCATTAGCATGCCCATGCATACCAAACCTGGCATTGAGGAAGCCCGTGAATCTTTGGGGCTTGCGATTGCGGTGGCTTGTATGATGGCGCAAGCCTTCTGGCTTAAAAACAAAAAATCTTCGACTCCATCAGTTACTTTATGATATACTCCGAAACAGTTTCTGTAAAACTTGCCGAAGAGGTAAAGTTTTTCCTGCAAGACAAGCTGGAACGATGTGTTTCTGAACAAACACGTGTATGGCTTTGGAAAAGCATTGCATCACTGGAAATTGCCGAAAAGGCAGCCATCAGTTTGCAACTGGCATTTAGTGCCAGTGCACGCATGGCACGTCAGGCAACATTAATTTGGACGGAATCGGAACGTGCCCAGGCACACCGATTACTCCCGGAATGGGACATTCAACATTGGTCACAGGAGCAATGCATCCGCACCTTGCTTCTCCTTCATTTTCCCTCCTCGGATCGCGCTGCTTACGTGAAAACAATAACCCAATTGTTTACCATGGCCGACATCGACGAACAAGTGGCGTTGTACAAATCGCTTCCCTTTTTGCCTTATCCGGAGCAATGGGCGGCTCAGGCAGCCGAAGGGGTGCGTCAAAACATGGTGCCGGTTTTCGATGCCATCGCATTGAACAACCCCTATCCCTATCGTCATCTTTCCGAAGAGGCCTGGAATCAACTAGTGCTGAAAGCCGTTTTCAACGACCGGCCCCTTGCCTCTATACAGGGTGTGTATGTACGACATAATTTCAGGCTGGCCTCCACCTTAGTTGATTTCATTCACGAACGTTGGTCTGCCGGCAGAACCTTTCCCCCTGGGTTATGGCGCTTCATTTCTCCGTTTCTTACTTCTGTTGGTATGCCTGAGGTACATTTAGTTTTGCAAGGAAAAGATGCTATCATGAAAGCCGCTTGTGTGCTGGCTTGTTACGAAAGCAATAACAAAGAAGCTTGGAACCTCATTCAGGCATTTCCCGACATACTCCGGGCATGTCAAGAAAGTCGATTGACCTGGCACACGCTAGGAAAATAATTAAAACTCCCATCGTGGGCAGTTGACAGAATTAAAGAGAATTAATAAGGAACCCTTAAAACTATTGTTGGCTATGATGATGATTGATCCCCATGTACACATGACTTCGCGTACAACCGATGATTATGAAAAATTAAGAAATGCCGGAGTAGTGGCTATTATCGAACCATCGTTTTGGTTGGGTCAGCCTCGGACGGAAGTTGGTTCATTTAAAGATTATTTCAGCAGTCTTATTGGATGGGAACGATTTCGGGCCAGCCAATTCGGAATAAAACATTATTGCACCATCGGTCTCAATTCTAAAGAAGCCAATAATGAAGCCTTAGCTGAGCGCGTGATGGAGCTATTGCCCCTTTATCTCTGCAAAGAAGGTGTGGTGGGGGTTGGTGAAATTGGATACGACGATCAAACGGCAGCCGAAGACAAGTATTTCAGACTTCAGATTGAACTGGCCAAGGAAATGCAATTGCCAATCCAAGTGCATACTCCCCATCGGGATAAAAAGAAAGGAACCTCAAGAAGCATGGATGTTTGTGAAGAACATAAGGTAGATATGTCGATGGTGGTCATCGATCACAACAACGAAGAAACGGTCAAAGAGGTGCTGGATCGCGGATGCTGGGCGGCCTTTACCATTTATCCGGCCACTAAAATGGGCAACGAACGCTTGGTGGAAATTGTAAAACAATATGGCAGCGAGCGCATCATGGTCAATAGTGCTGCCGACTGGGGTAAAAGCGACGCCCTGGCAGTGCCTAAAACAGCTGCCTTGATGTTGGAAAAAGGCCTATCTACCTTGGATGTAGAACGTGTATGCTATCGCAATGCATTAGATGCTTTTGGACGTAGCGGCAAAATGCAGGAATCCGACTGGATAACCAGCGTAGATCAACGGAATCGCTTCGAAGGAAATTCCATACTTCGTGGTGGACAGGAACCTGTGGTGGAAGAATCAAACATCATACGATGATCCTCGGCATTTCCACTTCTCGCCTGTTTGCCTACCTGCAGCTCATGCGACCGGCAAACCTCTTTACGGCCATGGCCGATGTGCTGGTAGGATGCCTGTGGCTGCAAGCTTCGTGGTACCAAACCATCCTGATGTTGCTTGCTACCACCTCGTTGTATGCCGGAGGAGTAGTGCTGAACGATTGCTTGGATGCTGAATTGGACCGATTAGAAAGGCCAGAGCGCCCCATTCCATCGGGCAGGGCAACGAAGCAAGGTGCGGCCTTCTTGGCCTCCGCTTTGTTGCTTGCTGGAATTTTGTTTGCTTTCTCCTGCCATTTGCTCAGTGGCATGATCGCGCTGATCATTGCCTGCATGATCTTGGTGTATGACGCATTTGCCAAAAGGCATGCCTGGTGGGGGCCATGGACAATGGGTGCATGCAGGGCCTTAAACCTTGCGCTGGGCATGAGCGTGCTGGGCACTGTAATTCCAGAAATGTTGTTCTTGCCTGTCTTGTCATGGGTCTATGTAATGGCACTTACCAAACTGAGTCGAAGCGAAGTACATGGAGGGAATAATTCGCTGGTAATTGTCGTTGGAATGATCTACCTGGCCATCGGGCTTAGTCTTTTACTAATCATGGAATCCCGATCTGGATTGATCTGGAACGGAATCCCCATCCTTATCTGGGCGGGAATACTCACCTCGTTTATGTATGCTGCTTACAAACATCCGAATGCAGCTACCATTCGAAAAGCGGTAAAAATGTCTGTGCTCTGCATCGTATTGCTAGATGCCTCTATGGCAGCGATGTATGTTCCTCTTTGGAAAATTATTCCGATCCTAGTGTGTTTGCCTTGTTCGGTGATAGCCGCCAAATGGTTTGCCGTCACTTAAACATAGGTGTGTGTTGTGGTTGAATTAAAATGTAGAACGTATGAGAACTTTGCATCAAACCTTTGCAGTGCCGTTTCAATTTCCGGTACATTTTACCAGCGGACTATTTAAGATAGATAATCCTACTTTGTCGGACACGCTGGATGCCAGAGGTGACAGGGCTGGAAAAAAAGCATTGGTGGTAGTAGAAAGACAACTACTTAAACATTTTCCATTATTGCTGAATCAGCTTGCGCTGTACATGCAAGTGAACGTGCCCGACCTGCAGTACATTCATAAGACAATTATTTTTGAAGGGGGCGAACGCATTAAAAACGATACGGGCGCTGTACAGGAACTTCTTAAAACCATACATGAACAAGGAATCGACCGGCAATCGTTTGTGTTATGCATCGGAGGCGGTGCCATTCTAGACATGGCAGGCTACGCTACTTCCATTGCTCACCGGGGCATCCGGCTTATTAGGATTCCTACCACAGTGCTTTCCCAGAACGATTCTGGGGTTGGTGTAAAAAACAGCATTAATGCCTTCGACAAAAAAAACTTTCTCGGTTGCTTTACACCTCCGTTTGCCGTCATCAATGATTTCGACTTTCTCACTACTCTCGACGACCGGGATTGGCGAGGAGGAATTTCAGAAGCCATAAAAGTAGCGCTGATAAAAGATGCTTCCTTCTTCGAATCCATTCAACGAAATGCACAGGATCTGGCACACCGCTCCATGATTCCGATGCAGCAACTTATTCATCGCTGTGCAGAAATGCACTTGCAACACATCGCATCAGGCGATCCCTTTGAAATGGGATCGTCCCGGCCCCTGGATTTCGGACATTGGGCTGCCCATAAACTCGAATCCATGACGAGCTATCAACTGCGCCATGGTGAAGCGGTGGCCATTGGTATTTGCCTCGATGCCGCCTATTCCTTTTTGCAAGGAAGAATTACCTCTAAAGAATTTGAAGCAATCTTCTCTTTATTTCGAACTTTAGGTTTTACCCTTTTTATTCCTGAAATGAAAAGATCCCAAGACTTGATTGAGGGCTTAAACGAGTTTCGCGAACACTTGGGAGGCAGGCTCACGATTATGCTGCTCGACCGCATTGGCAAAGGAGTAGAAGTAAATGAAATGGATCAAGCGCTCCTGGTTCAGGCGCTGCAACTGTTAGAGAAATATCAACACCAGGATTTTCAAGTAGAGTGTAACGAGGTAGCAGTGCGCTAAGTGGTATGGAAATTCTCAACCATCATCTTACCTATTGCACCAATATCCATTCAGGGGAACACTGGGTGGAGGTGTTCGAAAAGATTCAGGAATACGTGCCAAAAGTACGTGAGGAAGTTTCTCCGGAAAAACCTTTTGGAATTGGCCTGCGCCTCTCCAACGCAGCTAGCATCGAAATACTGCAAGGAGATGCATTACAAGAATTTTCCGCTTGGCTGCAGGATCAACACCTGTATGTATTTACGATCAATGGATTTCCCTTTGGAAATTTTCATCATAGCCGTGTAAAAGACGACGTTCATACACCCGATTGGACAACTGCCGACCGGGCCGATTACACCTGCCGTTTAATCAGCATCCTTTCGGCCCTGCTGCCGGAAGGCATAGATGGAAGCATCAGCACGTCACCACTCTCTTACAAGCCCTGGTTGATGGGTAATGAACATGCCATTCAACATTGCTTTCAAAAATCTACCCAACATCTTTTAGAAGTGCTGGAATACGCACATAACAACTACCAGCAAACGGGAAAATTGATACACCTAGGCTTGGAACCTGAGCCCGATGGATTGTTGGAAAATTCCAGGGAATACATAGCCTATCTGAATGAATACCTCCTACCGCAGTCTTCGGCAAAATGGGGTTCAAGTGCTTGCGAAATAGTCAGAAGGCATCTGAAACTTTGTTACGATGTTTGTCATTTTGCCATAGAATTTGAAAATCCCGCTGACACCTTTGCTGCGTTGAAAGCAGCGAATGTAGATATTGGAAAAATTCAACTCAGTGCCGCCCTCAAAGTAAACCTCGCCCACAACAAATCTGAAATCCTCGAACATCTGATGCCCTTTGTCGATTCCACTTACCTGCATCAGGTAATTGAACGCGATGAAAACGGAAAATTACACCATTACCCAGATCTGCCGGAGGCGCTGAGTGTGCTCGCCTTAAAACAACGGGGCGAATGGAGAACACATTTTCATGTACCCTTGTTCCTGGAGCGCTACCATGTATTAGAGTCTACTCAGGCAGCCCTATTGGAAGTGCTGGAACAACTTCCTCAACTAGGCTATGCACCACACCTCGAAATTGAAACCTATACCTGGGAAGTACTTCCGGATGATCTTAAGCAAGATCTTACGGAATGTATTATACGGGAATGTAATTGGGTTAAAAAAAACATGGAACGAATCGTATGCATAAAACTGTAGTGTTGAATGTAGTGGGTCTGAGCAGAAATTTGTTAGGCCCTAACACGCCCTTTCTTTCATCGTGGTCGGAGCGTCGTCAGGTGCAATCCATAGAAACTGTATTGCCTGCCGTGACGTGTTCGGTGCAAGCCACCTACCTGACAGGTAAACTTCCGGAGGAGCATGGAATCGTAGGCAATGGATGGTTATTCAAAGAAGAGCACGAAATTAAATTCTGGCGACAATCCAACCAATTGGTGCAGTCACCCAAACTATGGGAAGAGTTGAAATCTCTCGATCCAAGCTTTACATGCATGAATATGTTTTGGTGGTACAATATGTACTCCACAGTTGATTTCTCTGTAACCCCGCGCCCACAGTACAGAGCCGACGGTCGCAAAATTCCGGATGTATACACACAGCCGGCATCATTACGCGATAGGTTGCAAGCAGAACTGGGAACATTTCCGTTGTTTGAATTCTGGGGCCCACGCACATCCATTCGCTCTAGTCAATGGATTGCAAAAGCCTCCATGCTTGCCGATCAATGGCATCACCCAACCCTCACTCTTATCTATCTTCCCCATCTTGATTACAATTTACAGCGTTATGGTACTCAACACCCAAGCGTGGCCGAAGACCTACGACAAATCGATGCGGTATGCAAAGAGTTAATCGAATACTACGAATCGGAAGGAGCTGAAATCATAGTGCTCTCAGAATATGGTATCACCGACGTCCATCAACCCATAGCCCTCAATCGACTGTTTCGTCAGAAAGGATGGTTGGCCTGGCGGGAAGAGGAAGGAAAAGAATACCTCGATGCTGGAGCCTCGAAGGTGGTAGCGGTCGCAGACCATCAGGTCGCACACATTTATGTTCAGGACTCCAAACTACTGAACGAAGTAAAAGCCCTGCTTAGCCAAACAACAGGCATAGAGGAGGTGCTCGACGCCGAAGGAAAGAAAAAATGGGGATTGCAGCACGAGCGGGCAGGCGACCTTATTGCCGTAGCCGATGCTCATTCCTGGTTTAGCTATTATTATTGGCTTGAGGATGATAAGGCGCCCGATTTCGCAAGAACCGTAGACATTCACCGTAAACCTGGTTACGATCCTGCTGAGATGCTGTTGGATCCTGCCAAACCCCTGATGCCAGTTCGCGTACTTTGGAAATTGCTAAAAAAGAAATTAGGTTTCCGCGTACTAATGGACCTAATCCCACTGGATGCCACCCTGGTAAAAGGCTCCCATGGCCGTTCCCCGGCGTCTGACCTCGACAAAGCCATACTGATATCCAAACAATCCAAGCACCAAGAAATTGTGCCTGCAACGGAAGTGTACCAATATATCAAAAAGGCTTGCATAGGTGAGGTGTAATACTTCTCTGGTTTAAAATTTACATTCGCCACGAATATACCAGTGGAGCACAGCACGTATTGATTTTTCGCACCCTTAAACGGGCTTTCCGCTATAGATGCGTGCTATGGAAAATTCCATGGATCATAAGCAATCACGACATAGAAAATCGTGGGGCCTGAAATTTATTTTTTTTCGTCATAGAAGAATTCCAATAGAAATTCGAACTAAAAAAGTCAGTACACTGGGATAGAAATCAAAGCATACAGGCTATTGAAAAACCAAATTTCTCTAACATTCGATTTCTAAGGTCGCATATAATCAATTTCACATGCACTCCAATCCTGGGGTCTCCAGCATTTTTTGCCAAATCCTCATAATAATTTAGGCTTTTTCAAAATTGGACAATATTGAATACCTTTAAATCATCGTATTTCAATAATTCTAGAATGAATCTTCCGCAACTTACCTTTACAAGATTCCTTGCTGCTATTTCCATCGTAATCATACATTTTGGATTGTTTACATGGCCCTTCAATACAGAAGCACTGGCTCCTATCTTTAATAAAGCGCTGGCGGCAGTGAGTTACTTCTTCGTATTGTCCGGTTTTATTCTTGTCATTTCTTCTTCAAAAGACGGGCAACTGGCGGAAAACATTCCTGTGGGGAAATTCTGGATTAACCGAATTGCTCGAATTGCACCTATCTACCTATGCTCCATCTGCGTATATTTTGTGTTTCATTTCCATTATAACTCCGATATACCTCTTAAATGGCAAATTCAACCATTTATTTATACTTTGTTTTTTTTGCAAGCCTGGAAATATCCGGTGGCAATGGATATAAACTATCCTGCTTGGAGTATTTCTGTTGAAATGTTCTTCTATGCGTTGTTCCCATTTATTTACAAATACGTTCGTACGCTACGCACAAGAAATATTCTATTCCTTGCAGGGTTTTCATGGCTTGTGAACGCTTTTTTGCTGAGAACAATGGTAGTTTATGAAGCGCCTCACAACCTTGCTTTTTACTTTCCTCCCTTCCATCTCGCTACCTTTTTAAGTGGGGTTGCAGCCGGCATAATTTTTATTAGGCACCATTCATGGATCAAAAACAACAATACACTCATTTGGTCAATCACACTTGGAACAAGCGCTTGTCTGCTCTTCATGGCATTTGAGGATTTTTCATTTTGGAAATATTACCAGAATGGATTGTTAGCACCTTACTTTATTCTTATACTATTTAGTTTAAGCATTCTTAAAGGAAAAGTTGCTCGCGCATTGAGTAGTAAACCCTTAACTTTTCTCGGTGACATTAGTTATTCAACCTATCTGATTCAAGTGCCTGTACTTGAATTATTACGGGCTTATATTCCCTATTTTTCGAACAAAGAGGTTAACGAATTTTTCTTTTTGTATCTATCTATTTTAATTGTTACCTCAGCTATCACCTATTTGTTCATTGAAAAACCAGCTCGATTACTGATTCGAAAACTAGCAACCTTTGGGGATCTCAAAATTAAACCAGTAACAGGAAAGGAAAAAAGGAACTCTGTTCCGGATACTAACGAAATATCTACATCATCAACTCCCAATGCTACTTTTATGGGTCGTTTATTTGGTAATGTTGAAATTCAAAAATTTAATATTCAACTTTCCGGACATCTGATTCTAATCACCTATCTGATATTCTGTATAATCTTTTATCTGGAACGCATTATTCCCTGGGATACCTCCTTTTATCTTTTCCGTACCATGGCGGAAGATAGCCCCGATGTAGAACATGGCAGATGGGGTGGAGCCATTACAGAGCTCCTGCCCTATTTCTTGTTTAAGCTTAACTGCGGATTGAATACCATAGTAATGTCTTATTCCATTTCATTTGCCCTGGTGTATTATTTATTCTGGATAATCATAACCTATGTATTCAAAAACACAAAGTTAGGATGGGCCTACGCCGCCGCCACTGTAATGCTGTTGGGATATAATTTTTTCTTTACGATGTCGGAAATTCATACCGCCATGGGAATCCTATTTTTATACACAGGCTTGCTTCATTCCGATTATATCAACAAACCTAACAACAATACTCAATGGTATCTATCACTTGCAAGTCTTTGCGGTATTGCAATGTGGCTAAGCAATACACACATCCTATCGATTATTCCGTTTGCATTTGTCAATGCGCACTATATTTTATTTGTTCAAAAAATTAAACATAAAGTGGTGTGGGCTGCCATTCTAATTTCCTTCTTTTTCTTTATATGGGTAATTTTGAGTTTTGAAAAAGGATCATTTCAAAGCGACCGGATCATTACTATTAAAGATCTATTTATGACATTGGGCGGTAAATCTCCTACCGGCGTGCGTCTGATGATTGATGATTTTCGTACCAATTACCTCCTTTTTGATGCACTAGTAGTAGGCGCTTTGCTATATTTGATTTATTTAAGAAAGTACTTTCAGGCAGTCTTACTTTTCGGTGCTCTGGCTGGTCTGGCGCTCATCATCATGACCTACAACCGCTATGGTGGTAATCCGGTACTCGACAGAAATTACAATGTAATTTTTGCTGTAATTCTCTTCGTAGCTTTTTACCGGGAAGGATTTTTATTCCGAAACAAATGGATATTCAATATTCTTACAGTGCTTATTCTGTTTACTTCATTTTACCGTGTTGTTAAGTATAGCACCGTGCTTACGGATCGCATAGCCACCCTTAACCGGTATATTAATAACTTGCGCTCCTTTGAAGAAAGGAAGTTTGTGGTTACAAATTCTAATTTTAGGACTGCGAACATGTGGGGCACGTGGAACATAACTTTTGAAAGTCTATTTCTTTCTTCACTGTATCATAAAGACTCCGCCTTAACTTTTTGTGTTCTGCCTTCTGATCTACACGATTTTGATTCAACATTATTAAAAGAACCAAATGCCTTGTATAGTGTGGATTTTGCACCTGGCTGGTTTGATGTGGAATCTTTGCCGAAAGATTATTTTACTATTTCACCACGAACGTCTTACAAAAGGGTCAATAGTTTACAAGACAGTACTTTTGTTGATTCAATATTTACAGCACAAAATGTAAAGATTAAAATACCTACACTGGAAGTTCAATTGAAAAGACACAAGGATCGAGTAATTCCGATATCGGTAATGAATCTAAGTAGTAAAATTTTGAGATCAGAAATGACAGCACAAACGCAGTTTTATCTGAGTTACCATTTGTATGATGAAGATGGAAAAATTGTAACCATGAATGGCCCTAGAACACCACTTGAAATTGATATAGAACCTGGTGATACCATAAACACAGGTCTTCTAATTGAAACATCGTATTTACGACGAGGGCTTTACAAAGTGGAGGTAGATATGTTGGTTGAAAACAAACGCTGGCTTGGCATTAATCAGACTTTTGAACTTCGGGTATTTTAGAAAGCTCAGGAAAGCATCAGTTGTAAAATTACCAAATCATAGATGTGATAAAATTTGGGGAGACTGGGTTTATATTGGACGTATCGATTAGCATTTATTTCTGCCTTGCCAAACGCTAAGAAAATTTTCTATAATACGAATATGTCACCGATTCTAGTAACTCCTTATCTCCCCTACTATCGCCATAAGCATAACTTATTCGATTGGATGGTAGCAAATGTGAAATTCTATTCACCTTTTCTTTTCCGTAGCAGTTTTTACTTATAAATTTTCCAGTAAGCTTATTGTTTTTATACGCTAACTGAGTGCCGATAATCTTAAGTCCTTCTTTTGATACCCAAGGTCCAATAACTTCCTCAAAGGTGGCTGTCACTATAATGATTTCATGCTGCTGTGATTTGTGCCAGAGTAATCTTTCATAGGCTTCCTGTCTAATCAACTGGGGCAAAACCTCGGAGCAAAATCGATGGCAGGTGGAAGTAAATTCGGCAGCGGTTGTTCCTCGGTAAAAAAAGGAAAACACTAATTCTTTCGATTTGCTATTGGAAAGTACCTTTAGCTTGTATAAAAGTATAATCGGACTAAGAACTGCCAGGTAGAACGGGTATAGCCATCCATGTGTAAACTTAAGGAATGCCAAAAAGGAATCCTTCTTTGTAAGTGTACCATCGAAATCAAAAAAAGCAACCTCATTCATCTTAGTTAAGGTAAATGCTCCAAACAAAAAACAAAATCCACAAAAAAATGCACGCTTGTAGGAGCCGATCTTTATATACAAGGTTGGTGGGAGATACCGTTTGGTTGAATACCATGGCTGATTGCAAGTATCGAAGTATACCCAACACCACAAACAATACCGAGATTACAAGGTACTGGTTGTTAAACTGCTTCTTTATTTCCGCAGAAGTAATATACATTAGATAGGCGGCTACAATTATTCCTGACATCAATACCATAGCATTCTGAAGAAAAGCGATGTTATAGCCACTCATGGAAGACCTTATTTGTTCACCAGTTTTTTCAGCAAGTTTTGCATCGTCGTAGCGTTTTCCGAGAGCAATAAATAATGCTAATAAAAATGTCAAAAGCAGCAACCACTCACTTACGACAATGTCCGTGCAAATACCTCCCGAAACTACACGCAGCACAAAACCACTAGCGATGCAGGTAATATCGACCAAGGCAATTTTTTTTAAGAAAAAAACATACCCCAGCTGTAGCACACCATAAATAAATAAAATTGACCCTGCCTTTAGGAACAACCCAATAGCGATTGCAAGCAAGGAAAGTAGCGTCAACAAGGTATAAGCAGCTTTTACACTGACTTTACCAGAGGCGATTGGCCTTTTTGATTTTTGAGGATGTTGGCGATCTTCATGGTGGTCTAAAATATCATTGAGAACATAAATAACCGAGGAAAAGAGACAGAAGCCAAGGAATGTGTAAATGACGTTCCACATTAAAGTCATGTCGCTGCCTTTCCCCCCAAAAAATATAGCAGCAAACACGAATAGATTTTTTATCCATTGTGATGGACGCAATAAGCTGATATATGGTTTTAATGTATTCATGATAACTTGATTATCCTCGATTACGGAGCAATTTTAAAAATTGACACGTTATTGATCTCTCCGATTTTGGTTTTATAAAACGATTGCAAATCCGGTTCCTGGAGCAGCGCTGGATCATGAATAATCAAATAACGGGCACCATAACGAACAAGCGTATCTATTCGATCTTTTCGCTGTAAATCCCAATACCCATATTCAGAAAAACCCTTTTGATCCATCATGGATAGAGAAATATTAACACTCACATCTGGCATCGATATAACTTTATCACTACGTTTTATGTTCAAACTGCGCAAGTAAGGCTCAACCTCTTGTAACTTATTCATTTTTTCTGAATGATCGTGGAACCACCAAAGGAGCCCATCCACATTTTTATCTAGAACAAAAGAATATCGAGCTATGGGGTCATTAGAGTCATACATCCACCGAATCTTTACTGCAGTATTATAAACTAAAAAAAACGTGAATAGTAAAAATATGATCCGAAATTTTAAAGCCTTCAATGGTAAAATTTCTTTTATCCAATCAAGATTGGTAATAAGGGTACAAATGAAAAATGGAATAAGATCAATTAAATAATAGTCATGTACATCGAATGAATTAAAAAAAAGAATAAAGTAGCAGCTACTAAAAACGAACATCAATACATTCAATGTCAATAGAAAACGATTACATCTCCGAAAATACAATAGGTTGCTGATAAACATTAAGAGAATAATATGGAATAATGTAAAACTAAAAATTGACGTAAATAAATTGTTGTACAGGTTAACACATATGAATTTTATTTTTTGTGCGTTCGATAGCCATATCGGTTGAGGACTTAAAACAAAATAAAAGTTGATGTTATTATTGTTGTATTCCTTGGAGTATAAATACCATGCTCCAACTGCACAAACCGAAAATAAAAATGGAAGTACATTTTTCAATACTACGAGAAATCTAGATCTTTCAAGAATAACCAAATGGTAAAAATGGATAAATCCGATTACTATAAATATCATTAAGGTAGAAGCCTTTAATAAACCAGTAATTGCGATAAAGAGCCCCATCCAGTAAAGATTCGAAATGGCTTGGGTTTGGTAATAGCGAAGATAAAAGTAACATCCAATAATGGCCGTGGAAAGGGCTGGAATATTAGGGAGGAAATTGTTTCCATAAAAAGCAACTAATGGTGATGAATACAACAAAAATGACACCACCATTCCAAGAAAATTACTAGAGGTAAGTCTTACGGTCAGTTTAAACAACGCATATAGTCCGGCAAAAGTAATAAGAATGTTTACTAGCCTGAAGATAAAGTAATGCTTACCAAAAAGTTTCCAAAGTTTGGCTACCGTATAATAGATAATTGGAAATTCCGCGACCGCCTTTCCATTTTCCTTTTTTCCAACCCAATGCATGCGAGGTTCCCAAAAGCTTATTTCCTCATGGTAATAGTTAAGAGCAAAAGACAAACCATCGCATTGCCTCCATTGATGTATTGAATGCGGTGGCATAATGATCGTATGGTGGAAATTATACATGAATGAAATGAGTATAATTCCAAGCCAAAAAATAAGTACATTCTGGTTTGAAAATCTTTTTAGTTGATTCAGAGCAATATTCATCAGGTTCAATTTACTTAGTCATTTGATGTTTTAGGAATCGGTCTACTTCCCATTTTGCTTCACGAAAAAGAATGGAATCGAAGGAAACCTTTTCTTTATTCGCTTTTTCCGCTATTGCTTTTGACCAATTTTTATCGGCCCTTATGTAATTTTGCATTTCAATTATTTTTGTACGTAGCTCAGGATCTGTAAAGTCAGAAAAATAGAAGTTATACATTTTCTCAATAGCGCCCCAACCCAAATCCTTAATGGTTGCTTCTGTTGAAATGATGAGCACAACATCTGATTCATTGGTGAAATTATAAAGATCCGTCGGATCCACAGGCATATTTTCAGGAAATTTCTGTTTGTTATAGTATAGGAAATGAAACTTGGAATAACGTTTCTCTAAACCAATACTAGCTAAGGTCCAATAAAAACTATCCGAGATGACTAGGGTGGAAATTTTGTCATAATCACCAGGAACTTCCTCTAATACCGGATAAGCAGAACTATCTGATAAATCTGTAATCAATAAATTCGCGGCATCGCCCATGTCGTTATCGTAGAGATTAGATTTTTTCATCACTACGGAATGCCAATTGAATCTCTGCATTTTTCTGTAAGAATTCTTATTCAGGTATGAAATGATTGAATCAGCAGCTAGCGTTGCGCCATAGGAACTCCAATGAATACCATACTTGGGATAAAGGGAATGACTAGAAGTTTTTTTAATGTTGCAGAAGTGTGTATTAAAATCAATATGATGAACAACTTGTTCTTTTAAATGATTTTCATAAGATTCGTTATTGGTTGGCCCTTTAATTCGTTTTAGTTCGTCTGGAAAATACTCTGGATAAAAACTACCCTTTCCTGGGGCTAGCACAATAAGCAAAAATTTATTTAATTTTTGCAAGGTATCTTGAATACGTTTTATTTTTCTAACCTTTTCTTTGATTATCTCATCTCCTAAAAAATCAACTCCATAATACGCATCCAGATATCGTTGTTCATATAAATAGTTTTCTTTCCCTACAACCCCACCATCTAAATTTAGCTTGTTAAAAAGATTGTATGAAATTTCATTATATCCTCTAATAAATAGATTTCTAAATCCAAAATTATCATTTATATACTTTTCTCTTTGTATTTGGAAGGTTCCATCCCACCATTTTTTCCAAGTAAATACCGTGTCAGGTGCAACATATCCATGACCAGATAAGGGCCTTAGACTGAACGTGCCTGTCATAGACTGCAAAAAGGGCAGGGAGAGAAATAGAACAATTATACCAAAAATAACTTTCTTCATTCTGCTAAAATCTAAAGTAGATAAATGGATTAAATCCTGAAGCGGATATATAGGAAAGTGATAGCAAAAGCAAAATTAGTGAAGCAATGGTCTGCAGCACTTGTTTTTTCGGATGGGTGACTTCGTCAAAAACAGTCGCTTGGATTTTTTGACCGAATTTAAAGAACGCTAAAAAGGAGAAGATCGCTGCCAAAAGCAAGTAAAAATTATGCTTCCAAATGCAGAATTGTTGCCAATCAAACTGAAAGGCGAATAATCTTTCGATATAGCCGATTGCTTGAACCATATCTTCGCTGCGAAATATGACCCATCCGATACTGATAATAAAAAAGGTTAAAAATACTCGAATAAATGCCCCCAATTTCTGATACAGTGTGTGCAAAAATGCTCTTTCCAATACCAGGAATGTGCCATGAAAAAGGCCCCATGCAATGAAATTCCAGGATGCTCCATGCCATAATCCGGATAGCAGAAAAACCATCCATAAATTAAAATATAGCCTTATTTTAGAATTGGTACGATTACCACCTAGTGGAATATATAAATAATTGCGCATCCAATTACCTAATGTGATGTGCCATCTCCTCCAAAACTCCGTGATGCTCTGTGAAATATAAGGGCTATTAAAATTTTCAGGAAGTCGGAAACCCATCATTCTTGCTAATCCAATTCCCATGTCTGAGTATCCTGAAAAATCGAAATATAGTTGAAAGGTATAACTTAATATTCCTATCCAGGCCGATGCGGAATCTAAGAAAGATGTGTCGTAAAAAAAATAATGATTGGCTATGAGACCAACTTGATTTGCAATTAAAACTTTTTTGGCAAGTCCAATGCTAAATCGGTAGAACCCATTAAGGAAATTATCAAGGCTATGTTCACGACTTTTTAACTGATGGGCTATTTCATGGTACCTAACGATAGGGCCTGCAATGAGCTTGGGGAATAAAAGTATATAGGTTAAAAAATCGATGAAGGATTTTTGTGGACTATGCTCTCTCTTGTAGACATCTACGATATAGGTGATTGACTCAAATGTAAAAAATGAAATTCCTACAGGCAATGCCAATTCCATCCATTTAATCGGTGCTCCATTCCAGAGCATGATTATATAACTCAAATTTTCAACAAAAAAATTAGCGTATTTAAAGTAAATCAGTAATCCGACATTAACGCATATCGCCATTGTTAGGTACACCTTTTTCCTCATGGGAGATCTTGAATTATCCATCCATTGGACAACATGAAAGTTAACAAACGTTATTCCTAAGGCGGCAAATATAAACTGTGGAGCACCCCAACTATAAAAGAAGATGCTAAAAAATACAATAATATAGTTCCTGTATTTTTTGTCTGATAAATAATAAACAACTATAAAAAGCGGTAAAAAATAGAGAAGAAATATAGCACTGCTAAACACCATTTTGCAATATAGCAAGGTTTACTGATTTTATGGCTTCTTAACCCATCGTTTGATTAGACTCATTGCATGGAATATGATTCCGTAAAGCTCCTGTACTAAGGATTAAAATTTACGGAGGGAATTTAAACGTACTTTATATTAATTTAAAATCAAGTGCTGTGAAAACTAGTATTTTCTAAGTTTTATCTACAAGCCATGGCCGACATTGCAAACGATGAAAATGATGGACCAGGAAAAAAATCTTGCGGTGAGATTGAATTACATTTTTGCGTGAGGGACAGAGCGTAAAGCCCAGAGTGGTGTGGTAGCGCTACAAGCGTCACCACACCGCGAGGACTTGGAGCGATGGCCCGACCCAAGTAGCGTGGCGCCTTGGGCGCCACCACGCAGGGACACGCCCAAATTTATACTTTCCAGGATTTTCCTTGAGCCTGAAGTTCACGTACGATGCCTTGCATCAATATGGCGGAGCTTACATGCGTGGTGTTTTTTTCCATGCACAGCATCATTACAAATTTCATAATTTTCACGAGGTGTGCTCCGCTCAGTTCCCAGCACTCTGCCAGTTCGCGCAAATGGATGCCGTGGTCGGGAGCTTCCCAATCGCCGGGAACCAACACGGTTTGCAAGGCCTCTTTGCCCAAGTAGGCGCGTTCGGTCCAACGGAGGCCACTGCGCTGCAATACCTTCGACCACAGTTCTTGCCGTAGTTCGGCATCGGGTGAGGGGAAATAAATTTTGTCGTCGATGCGTCGTGCAAATGCCTTGTCCATATTGGAGCGCAGGTTGGTAGACAAAATCGCAAAGCCGCGAAAGGTATCGATGCGCTGCAGCAAATACGCGATGTCTTGATTGTGGTATTGTTCGTTAGAACCACCCTGGTTGGATCGGCTGCCAAAAAGGGCATCGGCTTCATCGAAAAAAAGTATCCAGTTTTTTTGTTCGGCAGTATCGAAAAGGTAGCGTAGATTTTTGCTGGTTTCGCCTACCCATTTGGAAACTACTCTGCTCAAATCTATTTTATACACGGGCACGCCCAGGGTTTTTCCCAACAAGCCTGCGGCCATGGTTTTGCCTGTTCCTGGATCTCCGTAGAACAAGGCGATATGATTTTCGCGGAAACTTCTGCCGATGTCGGATTGCTGCAGCAAGGCGTTGTGATGGCGCAAAGCCAGTTTCAGGTCTTCGAGTTGTTTGCGAGTGCTGTAGTTTACTACCAGGTCATCCCACTCGTGCTTGGAGTCTACCAGTTCTGCAGGGAACTGCGGGCTGAAGTGGTAGACGTAATCTTTGCTGGCGGCCACTTTGTAAATAAATTCTGGCGTACATTCGAGCAGGGGATCTCCGAAAAATGGATCGTCGGATAAGGGTTTCAGAATATTTTTTGTAAACAGCGGCGAGTTGGCAAGAAAATAATTGCTGCAAAGCAGGTTTCGTTTTTCGGTTTGTATGCCCGCCAGGAGCAGCAAGGCTGTGCGCACAGTAGGCTGCAGGGTTTGAGTATCGTTGTTCCAGCGACCACCACCGGCAAAGAGCCACGGGCGTGCCAGCTGACGTTCCCTTAATTCTTGCAGGGCCCATGGGGCTAATACCGAAGCCAAGGATAACAATGCTATGAGACGGGCCGTATCGTCGAGCGATTTCCATTCTTCGGCATCGGTGGCATCGCTGAGTTCAAAAGGTTCTAGCCGTAAACTCCAGGGAGCGTAGGTGTCTTGCTGAAAAGACACGTCCATGGCTGTGGCCAGGGTTTTTTGCAACAATACAAAAGAGGCGTGTAACATGCGTATCGGGTTTCGTGGAATATAGACCACAGCGGATGTTGGCTGTGCACTCCGTATTTATTCGCTATTGCCTGCATCTTGCTGAGATGCGCCGGAATTTTTGTTCAAGTCTTCTTTAATTTCCAGCAGCGTTTTCTTCATGTCGGGAACTGCCTCGTATCCAAACCAGGTGCCCAACAATTGCATCTCTTCGGTTATAAGGACCCATGTTGGTGTTCCACGGAGCATGTTAAAAACAAAACTAAATCCGGCTTTGGGATAAGCAGCCACATATTCCTTGATTTTTCCCTGCAATTGCTGCTGATCGTAAGCCGACCAGGTGGTGTAGGCGGGGTGCATCAGACAAAGGCGCTCCATTTCATTTTCAATATAGTCGGAAGGCTTCACCAGTTTGTCTTGCAGGACGGGAAAAGAAATTTCATGCGGATAGCGGTCTAGTCCCAGGTCCTTGAAGTAGTCTGCTGCCTCCCCCACCAGGGATCCTGACCAAAGAAATGATTTTACCTGTTCCATGGTATTGAGATCCGGATTTTCGAACATGGTAGAGACACCAAAAAATTGCAACCACTCGCCGTGCTCTTGCACAAGCGCATTGGTTTCGGGTATTGCGTAGGAAAAACACCCCGGACAACTTGCTTGAAAAAACAGCAGGAGGTTGAGTTCTCCCAGACGAAAATGGCCTTGCAACACATCTTCAATTTGCAACTTCAGTTGTATCATTCGATGGTTTGCAGTTTTGCCTTTACCACTTCTACCGCTTTTCTCATTTTCTCGGCGTCTTGTGCCGCGGCTTCTTTGTCCGCTTTATTCTGTACTAATTTTTGCTCCAACTCTTTTTTTTCATTGGCATTTTTTAGCAGCT
Organism: Cytophagaceae bacterium; assembly: GCA_025454925.1. Lineage (GTDB taxonomy): Bacteria > Bacteroidota > Bacteroidia > Cytophagales > Cytophagaceae > JALONM01. The sequence goes on along the minus strand of JALONM010000014.1, from coordinate 26,641 downwards.
TTTCTTCCAGTTCCAATTTAGTAGTTTTATTTTTTTCTAACTCCTTGGCTAATTTTTCTCCCTCCTTTACTTTGGTTTGCTGAATTTTGATGGCTTCGTTCAAGGTTTTATGTAAATCCTGACTGCTGGCATTTTCAGGCTTGTCCAATTCGGTTTTGATCCTGGAGACGTGCTCCAGAGCCGTTTTCTGGTCCGTCAGGTTTGCGTTGATGGCAGTATTAATGCGCACAAAATCTTCCGCATTCTTTTTCTGGCGAAGTTCAAAGTCCAGTTTGTCATTTTGGTTTTCCACCAATTTGTCTTCCAGTCCTTCGCCTTCTTTTAGTTTACGCTCGTGAATTTGTACGGATTGCTCAAGTGCTTTTTCCGCTTCGGCGATTTGCTCGTTGATGTCGTCGCGGTAAGCGGTAACTCCGAATTCATACAAAAGTTTTTTGGCGGTAGCATATTCAGCGGTTTTGTCTGGTGTTACATCCGTGGAGTCGATTTGCAGGCACAACCATACTTTGGTGCCTGTGGCGCTGGCTACCACCTGCGAGAGCAGCGAAGCATTGGAAAGCCCGGTCAATAAGGCCGGGCTTACTTTGTAATATCCTTTATCATTTTCCAGTTTGCCGTACAGTTTCATGTACTTCTCCCAGGCTTTCCCTACTTCTTTTTTATCTAGTTCCAGCGTGGTAGCGATTCCCTGGTGTATCGAATGGCCATGTGTTTCTTTGGAGTCTTCAATTTTTACTTTTTGAGCCCAAAGGCTAAGACTCCAAAGAAGCAGGAGGCAGGAGGTAATTGTTTTCATTAGTCTTTGTAAAAGGATTCAATGATTGCCGCGTATTTGGCCGTTATGACTTTACGCTTGACGGAAAGTTTCGGCGTAAGTTCTCCCGAGTCTATAGTCCAAAGGGCAGGCAGCAATGCAAATTTTTTAATTTTTTCGAATTGTGCAAAATGTTCGTTCAGGGCATCTACCTCACGTTGCACGCGCGCAATAATAACGGGATTTTTCACCATCTCTGCGTCGGTAGTATAAGGAATTTCTTTTATGCGGCACCAGCTTTTTAAATGCTCAAAAGCAGGCACTATAAGTGCCGATGGAAACTTTTGTCCTTCCCCGGTAACCATGATCTGCTCAATGAATCGGGATTCTTTAAATTTATTTTCGAGAGTTTGAGGGGCAATGTATTTACCACCTGAGGTTTTGAACATCTCTTTCTTGCGGTCGGTGATCTTAATGTACCTGGATTCCACCATTTCGCCGATGTCTCCGGTATGGAACCAGCCTTCCGAATCGATCACCTGCGCCGTTAAATCATCGCGCTTGTAATACCCTTTCATGATATGCGGCCCACGGGAAAGAATTTCTCCATCGGCAGCAATTTTCACTTCTACCCCTTCAATAGTAGGCCCTACGGTTCCTATGCGGTTTTCCAATGGATTAACCCGGTTTACCGAAATTACCGGACTGGTTTCTGTTAATCCGTATCCTTCCATGACAGGAATATCGGCTGCCCAGAAAACACGGGCCAAGCGTGGCTGCAAGGGAGCACTTCCGGAAACTACCGCCCGCACATTGCCTCCCAGTGCGGCTTGCCATTTGCTGAAGATAAGCTTGCGTGCCAATTTTAATTGCAAGTCATAGAAAAAACCATTGGGCTCGTGAATTTTATACCGTAAACCGAGGTCGAGGGCCCAAAAGAACAGCGCTTTTTTTATTCCAGTCAATTCCGATCCTTTCGCAACAATTTTGTCGTACACCTTTTCCAACAAGCGCGGTACCGTGGTAAACATGTGTGGCTGCACCTCCTTTAAGTTATCGGCAATGGTTTCCATGCTTTCAGCATAATACACCGAAACGCCAATGGATACATACAAATACGACATCATGCGTTCGTATACATGGCACAGTGGAAGAAAACTCAAGGCTTTATGGTGTTTGGTGACCGGCATTAGTGGTGTACAGGCCTGGAAATTACTGATGATGTTGCGATGTGTAAGCATTACTCCTTTGGGAGTGCCTGTAGTGCCGGAGGTATAAATGAGCGTAAGCAAATCTTCGTGCTGCACGGCATCTTTGTAGGGCTTCAGAATAGCCGGATCCCCTTCTGCGCCGGCACTCACCACCTCTTTCCAATGACGGGCACCGGGAACTTCGAGGAATGTATAAATGCCGATGACATGAGACAAGCCCTGGCTGGCATTGACCGCTTTTTGATACAAATCTTTGTTTTCGGCAAAAATTATTTTGACTTCACTATCGGTAAAAATGAATTTATAATCTTCTTCGGTGGCAGTGGGATAAATGGGAACGGAGACCGCGCCCAATTGTTGAATACCGTAATCTACCATGTTCCATTCCGGACGGTTGGGCGAAATGATGGCGACTTTATCATCGCGCTTGATGCCCATTTTCAAAAGACCCAAGCTTATTTTATCCGCCGTTTCTTTAATTTCACGGGTCGAATATTTTACCCATTTACCGTTTACTTTATTAGCAAAGCAGTCTTCCTTGGGGTTTGATGCCAACTGAATGTCGAGCAAATCAAAAAGTCTTTTTACTTCCATATGTTATTTAAAATAAGGGTTGTCGGCAATACGGGCTAATTTAGTACCGTTTCAGATATCTGAACGTTGCACTCCAAGAACATTTTCGATGGCAGCGAATGCCTGGTAGTGCATGGTGTCAAAAAAGCGATATTAAATATAAGCCTGCAACTTGATAACGCCAAAAAGCTATTCAGAGTTTTTATTTATCGAAAAAACTTAAACCGATTTTCACTATTAAAAATCACGGGCTTCGATGATAAAATTTTATTGAATGGAAAGCGTTGGAAGCCCTTGGTTTTATTAGTCATTTCTCCGTAGAAGAAATTTTTTCGGAGAAACAACTAATAAAAGAAAGACAAAAGAGCTAGTTACGTTTGCTGATTAGGGTATAAAATCATCTACGTTATCTTTGGTAATGATATCTACCGGAATACGCTTAGCAGGAAACGCTTTGTCCAGCATATGATGTTCAAACGTACTCATGATGGCTCTGTAAGCCTGGACTCTTGGATTTTGACTAAGTAAAAAATCGATATGACCTTTGCGTAGGTATTGCACATTTTCATCGGTGAGGTCGTAACCTACCACACGTATGTTTCCTAATTTTTTTTCTTCAATAAAACGGGCCACTTTACCGGTATGACTGCCACTTACGAAGAGTCCACGCACAAAAGAATAGTCTAGAAAAGCATTGGTGAGTGATTTTTTAATATCGCCTTCTTGAATGCCTTCGATTTCTATCTTACGTATGCTCATTTCGGTAATGTTGCGATCGTTGAGGTATTGACGGAATCCTGCAAAACGTTCCTGGTACAATTGATCGTTCAACGCATTACGGCCTATGTTGATGACAAGCACGGTGGTTTCTTTGGGAAGGCCGTAGCTGAGCAAGCGGGCACCCACGTATCCGCTTCGAAAAGCATCCTGACTCATCTGCAAGGCTTCGTTATGACCGGCATTCGGACCAAACAAGGTCACTTTATTCCAGCCGAACGCTTCCAATCTATTTTTGTCTGCTTCTGAGAGAACCATAGGACTTGCAATAATGGCATCCGGAGCAGTTTCAAGGCAGCGTTCCAGGCAAGCAGAAAAAGTATTCAGAATGGGGTCGTAAGCATGCACGTCTACGAGAGTTCCGAAATCGATGAGTTCTGCTTTTGCTTTTTCAATACCAGCTTCATACTCCAGGTAAAAGGGATTGATTCCATCGACCATGGGCACGAGCAGGGCGAAGCGCGTACGTTTCTTTTGAGCGAGCGCACTGGCGATAACATTAGGTTTGTACCCCATTTCTTCAATGATGGTAATGACCAGATCCCGCGTATGGGCCGAAACCTCTCCCCGGTTATGCAACACACGGTCTACGGTACCCACGGATACATTGGCACGTTTGGCAACGTCCTTGATCCGGATTTTAGTAAGGTTATTCACAAGTAATGAGTTTATTCTATTTATATAACTCGCCTTTAATCAATCCCGTTAGCGATAACGCAAGGTTATAAAAAATTTATCAACATCCAATTTGTGAATTAAAAAAATACCCGGGTCACCAATTTTGAAGGTGCATTTTCTTGATGTTTTTGTGCGCTTGTTTACAATGTGGATTCGCTCTGACACAGGAAGCCAACAACACCGCAATAAAAATAGAGATCGTAATTTTTTTCATGTGGGTAGACATCTGAATGGTTTATTCCTTGCTTGGTTCAATAGGATACGGACGAAGTTCAAGATTGTGGCGTTTGGCAAACGCTTCCTGAATTTTGGCAAAGTTATCATCCACACGTTCCTCTTCTTTTACCAATTCGTCGGTAAGCTTGTCTAGCTTTTCGTGATCTTCTTTGGAACGATCGCGATTGGCAACTAATTCTAAAATATGATTGTATTCCTTTTCAAAAGAGCTCTTATAAAATTTAAACCAATCGAGGGCTGCATCACGCAAGGCCGCATCGCCTTCAAAAGTCTTCATGGCACTTATTTTGGAAATGCCCATGTCAAATTCCGCAATGAGTACTTTTTGCTGTGCTTTCAGCTCTTCCAAACTTCCTTTTTCAAAGGTTTTGAAAAATCGCACAATTTTCGGAGTTACTTCATGCTGAATATTGATGATTTTATTATTGTACTTGGCGGCCTTTTTGTTTTGTGCACCTGCCCAAAAAATAACAAATAGGGGAAGGCAAAAAATAATTTTCCTGAGCATAGGATCCTGTTTTAGTAAGGTGAATTCTTAGTTCTATACGAAAAGTGCTAAAAAAATGTTCCAGCCAATCAAAATTGAAAATGACGGGATGCCTTTGGAAAATCGGCAATCGACCTTAGGGCTAAGAGCAAACGCCCGGCTAAAGTCTTTCTAAAGCTTCGTCCAATAGTAATGATGAAAGCCAAAAAGAAATACGAAGAAAAGAATGAAAGATACCGAAGACAACAGATTCAGTAACATCGTGCGCTTAAAGTCCGCTTGCGCTGCACTTTCCCAGCTTTCGATAGCCCAACGCATAAAAAATAACAAGGTGGGGGTAAGGCAGAGGAATAATACCAGCACCGGCCTGAAATCATAGTAGCTGGCAAAGTACAAACTCATGCCAAGTGCAGCCAATCCAAACACCGCAGCAGTCCAAAGAAAGGTACCTCGTACGCCTAGCATGGCACTAAAAGTTTTGTCGCCACGCTTCAAATCCTCTTCGTGCTGGTAAATTTGTGTCATAGGATACGAACCTAAAAGCAGCACACTCGATAAGGTGGCGGCCTGTACAACACGGCTATCGAATAAAACTTCCCAATTACCGTTGCAGCAAGCAACATACGACATTCCGTATGTCCAGGCACCTTGAAACAAGGATACTGTAAGCAATCCAAGCACAGGATACTTTTTTAGGCGAATGGATGGGTGGGAATATGCCTTTGAGACGAAGCCAATAATCAGTAGCATGATTGCAAAGGTCCCATTAACAAATGCTGCCAGTACCAAGGCAATAGCATCAAACAGAAGCGAAGCCCTTAGCAAGTCTTGCTCAACCTGGGGTGGATGCTCCAAGCCGCCTATGCTTTTTTCGTCTTTATCATAATAACTATTAAATCCGTTGCTGGCCGGATTATAAAACAGATGTATCGCCACAAATGCCAGTGCGGCTGAGATCCAATTCACCTGCGGCACCTCTGCCAACGCAAAACAAAAAAATGGCATCAGGAAAACCGAAAAGGGGATTCTTAGGTGTTTCCAGGTAGAATGGGAAAATATCATAGCTCAATTTCGACATTCCTAGGCTTTCTGCAAAATAAAAATCGCCTGGGCTATCAGACGGTCGTCTGGACTTATTTTACGGTTACCTTCCATTTTTCATCGAATGATTTTAGGCTTTCAGAAAAAGGGGGTAAAAAAAGAAAGGCTTCTTGTCGAATTAACTGTATTATTGTCGTGTTAATGACAATACTTTGAACAATATTGGACATACTTTCGTTGTGAAGGAACCAATAGCAAAGTCCAATCACCTGGGCACCGGGGGGGAATTTAAAAGTACTCGTACCAACAGTAGAAGGACAACCACCAATTGAGAAACAGAACGTGTCGACATTTTCATACATCACCTCCATCGGAACTGCCAATCCTCCTTATGTGTATGAGCAGAAAGATCTGGCGCAGTTTATGACAGATTATATGGAGCTAAGCGAGCTGGAGGAGAAAGGGTTGAAGCGTGTATATGAAAATGCTGGGATTCGAAGAAGGTTTTCTGTACTTCCTGATTTCACAACCTCAGGAGCTTTGTTTTTTTCGAAACAGGCCCCCGAACCTACGGTGGCCGAACGGATGCGTTTTTATGAACATGCGGCTTCGCCCTTGGCTGCGGAGGCCTGTCGCAAAGCCATGGGAGAATTAAGGCCCGAAGAAATCACCCACCTGGTGACGGTAAGTTGCACAGGCATGTACGCACCCGGCATTGACATTGATTTAATACGTGCGCTGAAGCTGTCACCCGGTGTGCATAGAACGGCTATCAACTTTATGGGTTGTTACGCAGCATTCAATGCGCTGAAAGTAGCCGATGCCATTTGCAGAGCCGATGCTTCGGCATGTGTGCTCTTGGTTTGTGTGGAGTTGTGCAGCATTCATTTTCAGAAGCGTCGCGACAAAGAACAACTCATTTCCCAGGCACTATTTGCCGATGGCGCAGCGGCAGCGATCATTCAGGCTGCGCCGCAAAATTCCGGAACCTTCCGGATCAATCGTTTTGAATGTGCGGTAATTCCAGACGAGGGCAAAGCCATGGCCTGGAATGTTGGCAATACGGCTTTCGATATGATCCTATCTTCCTATGTGCCTGCCTTGATTCAAACGGGCATCGATCGCTTGCTTTCTTCGTATGGCATACCCGAAGAAAGTGAATTGCATTACGCCATTCATCCGGGAGGAAAAAAGATTCTGGAAGCCGTAAAAGAGGCCAGAGGCCTCACAGAGGATGATTTGTGGGCTTCCTACAAAATATTATCCGAATACGGGAACATGTCGTCTCCTACGGTGTTATTTGTATTGCGTGAGTTGTCGGAAGTTTCTTCCGGCCATTCGATCCTGAGTGCCGCTTTCGGCCCAGGCCTTACCATGGAAAGTATGTATCTGACTAAACTATGAGTACCTCCCTCTTCAAGCATCGCGCCAGGGGTCAGGAGTATCTGGATCAGCCCGATGTCAAAGGGCAAGACCTGGAACAGAATCTTCGCGAATTAAAGTTCATCAACCAAACTCTTGGAGGCAACCAGGTAACACTGCAAGCCCTGCGGGAAGTGGTTGCTACGAAGCCTCATCATCTTTGGATGGTGGCCGACCTGGGCTGCGGTGGCGGAGATATGTTGAAGCTGATCTCCCGGGAATTAAGGAACAAAAGAGTGAAATTTTCCCTCGTAGGCATTGATTACAACGAACACATACTTCGCTATGCCTTGATGAATACGTTTGAATTCGGTGAAATACGCTATTGTCAGGAAAATGTACTCACCGATGAATTTGATGCCAACTCTTTCGATATCATAAACGCCACGTTGTTTTGTCATCACTTTTCCAATGAACAATTAATTCAGTTATTCAGAAAACTTAAACAAGAAGTTAAAGTAGCCGTAATCCTCAATGACCTTCAACGGCATCCTTTCGCTTTCTATAGCATTTCCATGCTAACCCGCTTGTTCTCCAAATCGTATATGGTAAAACACGACGCACCTTTATCGGTACTCCGGGGGTTTACCAAGAAAGAACTGGAAACGATCTTTAAAGAGGCCGGATTTACCCGGTACTCCATACAATGGCGTTGGGCATTCCGGTGGAAAGTAATTCTGTGGACAGGTAATTCTTAATTTTCCTTGTTCAGCATTTTGGCTTAAACAAACGCACTAATGAAGGAATGGAATTAATGGATATTTAACCCTTTCGTAGGGGATTCTTTTCCATTCTGAAAGCTACTAATACCTAATTCAATCCATGCGTTCATTAGTATTTAACCGCCCACAAATACTTTTCGAAGCTTTTATTTTTCTGTGCCGTTTATGCTGAATTACTGCTATATGTGCATCGTGGGTACTTTAAATCTGCTTAATTTACCAAGCCAGCCTGATACGTAAGCAAGGATTTTTTTTGTAAAAAATATTTTCTGTTAAGCAGATAGGAATATGCGTTGATGGCACCATAAAATAAATTCAGATTATCCTCCAGATACACATTATTTACAAAATACTCCCGTTGCTCCTGAATGTACTTATCTATTAAGCCTGCTAATTCAACATGTATTTCCGAAGCAATTAATTCATCCCCCTTAAGCTCTTGCAACTCGCTTCTGATCTGCGCCTCATCTTCCTTGATCTCTTTAAAATTGCTTCGTATAACATCGAAAGGTGTATCAACGGATATAAATTGCAATTTTTGTAGCAACGTATTGATTTGATTAAACTTTATTTCCAACTCCTCTCCCAATAAAAATAATTGCTCGTAGTATTGACGAAGCAGTTGATTGCCGGACTTTAGTTCCTCTTGTTTTTTGAAAAATGCATAAACAGTGATGTCGTGCTTCTTTATTTTTTCACTTAATTGTTCCTGCTGATTTTGCAAGCTTGAAATTAATGGTAATACCTCATTGGCTTGGTAACGAAGTCCATCATAATCAAAGGATTTAACTTGAAGGTTGCCCATCATCATTTCTGAAAGTGTTTCCTGATCACGAATCAAGGCCTGATAAGAAAAAAGCGTTGCGAGTGCTTCTTCTGAATACAGTGTAAATGCCGTTACTGAAAGATCCGCATCATTTACCTTATCCAAATCAAATCGAGTAATATTCTTTTGGTCATAATAACCTTTGTAAAGATCAGGAAAAGAGTTTGCAGCATTTTCCTCTTTAAATAAAGTTAGAAACAATTCCTCTTCTAAAAACCTTGGCTCTCCATCATACGATACTGAACCAAAAACTATTTTGGTTAATCGTTGCTGGTATTTCGATAAATCTTTTAATAGGGTATTGGCTGGCACATCATTCGTTACCTCCACCAAGGTTGAAGACTGCTTCAAACGATCAATCCTTTGTTCAACGGAAGGGTGCGAGGCCCATTGATCTTCTATCACCAATTTGGAAGTATTAAAACGCTGCTGTATTTCCAATGAGATTTGTGGTATTCCATTGTTAAACGGAATTTTATTTTCCTCTGCCATTACTTGTAATAGCGTGTGTTGGTTAGTAAATAAATTAGAACAAGTAACGTTTTCATGGATACGCTGCTGATAAAAATTTAGTACGCCCTGATAGGCTTGATCGGCCATGGAAAGCCGTAGTAAGGATTCCTGAAGAGGTTTATATCCGGTAATACTTGCCGCTACTGCATCCGCATGAAATTCCATTTCCCTGGATAAAGCCAGATAACTTTTATTTACTACCAAATACAACTTTCTCAGGATCCATTTTATGCCTTGATTTATCGTATTGGCAAGGGCTACAAAAATTGAAAAGTAAGAACTTAATGAAGCCCAACGCTCAATCATGCGATCGTAGGATGCATTATCAAACAAAACATTGTAGATAATTTGATTGACATGATATACATAACTTCCAACCTTCATGCTCCGTTGGGAAAAATGTCCGAATTCATGTGACAGAATTGCTTTTAGTTCCTCCCGGGTAACAACATTAATAAGACCGAGGCCGATTTGAAGATTTTTTCGAATTGGGAAAAACATGCTCCAGAAGCTGGAATCATAAAATACTGTGGCGTTTACCTCTGCGGTGATATAAACTTTTTTAGGAAAATGAGTACCCACTTCGTTCACAATTTCTCGTATCATTTTAAATAATTCAGGCTGCTGATGTTCCAGAATCTCTACCATGTGAGAAAGATCCGTTTTATTGGAAGTAAACATAAACTTCACCAGAAATATCAGGGTCAATACACCCAAGCTCGCCAGACCTATTCCTAAAAGTATTGTGAATATTGCGGGTTTAAGAGCAATTAACGCTAATCCTCCTGCTATGCAGGCCGCCGTTATAGCGATCGTGGCAAATAATAAAAGTAGATAAACTAGAATAAAAATTAGTAACGCGAGAATTGCACGAATTACCTGGCTTTTAAATTCTTTTGATAATACGATTTGTTTATTTTTCATTGCATACTTGTTTATTCAGCGACTTTTTTAATCGAGGTAACTAAACGCATAAACAGGCTAAAAAATATTTTTTATGTAATAGAAATGAAAAGAGTTCTATTCAGAAAAGAATATCAGATAGTATGGAACGGCGCTTATAATAGCTGATCTTAAAAAGCGATTATCCTAAATAACTAAAAATTATTCGGATTTAAAATTTTTTACCCTTACAATAAAAAAGTACTCCCTTCAGAAGGGAGTACTTGATCGCTTCATCTCGTTGAACCTCAATCAATGCTTTAAAACTTATTCCATGGAGAAGCACTGGTTGATATCATTTTACTGCTCGAACAAAAAAAAAGACCGTTTGCATCCAAGCCGCGGGAGAGCTGAAGATGCAAACGGTTATTGCTTTCCATGTAAACCATATTTCTCAATAGAAATTCATCTATTGAGAAATGTCGGTTTTAAAACTTTTTGTATGGTAAAAATTTACCATTCATGGTGATAATCACACGATCTCCTTTGGGATCCTCCTGCTTTTGAACGTCCATGGTGAAATCAATAGCACTCATAATTCCAGCACCGAATTTCTCTTCAATGATGGTTTTAAGAGTTTCGCCATACACATAAATCACCTCTTGCAATCTGTACTGCAAAGGTTCCTTGGATACGGCAGGAGCAGATTCGCCTTTATTGGCAAACTCTGTAAGCGCTTCTGCCACCTCATCGGTAAGTCCGAGGAACGCAACCAATTTGTCGGCCTCGGCTTTACTCAATTGATTTTCTCCTAAACAAGCCGAAGTGGTATACACTTCCGATAATCCTACTACTTGGGCCAATGCAGCCCAACTTGCCTTCTTCGACTTTTTGGCACTTAGAATAGCCGCCGACATTTCCTTTTTTGTCATAACTCTTTTGGGTTAAACGTTTATATAATCAGATTCAATTGTGTCGCTTATAGTTTTCGTTGATGCTCCTGGATAGGAACGTCGTTGATGCTGGCAAATCTTTTTTTCATATACCCCAAGTCATCAAATTCCCAGTTTTCATTACCATAGGAACGAAACCAGTTACCTTGCGCGTCGTGCCATTCGTATTCAAAGCGAACAGCAATTTTATTTCCGGTAAACGCCCATAATTCCTTCTTCAGTTTGTAATCCAATTCTTTGCTCCACTTTTGGTTTAGAAAATGAACCACCTCGTCTCTTCCATGGAGAAAGAGATCACGGTTACGCCATTCGGTATCGGGCGTGTAAGCAAGAGATACCTTTTCGGGATTTTTAGTATTCCAGGCATTTTCGGCCATCTGTACTTTTTGTGAGGCCGTCTCGAAAGTGAAAGGAGGAAGTGGGTGTCGTGGTTCCATAGGAATACATTTAAATTGTACCCTGGTTGTTGAACTATATTTTAGTTCTGATCCACCCTTATCGGATTGAAAAGTAATGAATTTGTTTCTTCTTTGAAAGAACAACTCATGGAAAAAATTAAGGTGACAAAAATATAATCATATTCCTTGAACGAATTACTTAATCCCTACTGATCCCTAGAAATTCTTAGCCGTAGAAAAATGGTTCCGCCTTATAATTTCCTGGCATCAAACACTCTTTATCTTTTTGTGAGGTTCTGCTAGCTATTGAAGTCAAAATCTTTCGGAATATTCCGCCTATCGGGAATTATTATTTTTTTGAACTCCGCATCGCCTTCACTTTTTTAATGGAAGGGTCTTCCACCATTTTTTTATACTCCTTGGTTTCGCATCCATACAAGGCCATCTTACCTTCCTTGTCGGCATGAACTCCAAATCCATAGCGTTTGGTAAGTGGAGAGGCACGGAAGCAGGCCTGGCCTTTAGAAAAAAATTCTACTCTAGCCAGCTCAATTTCTGAGGGACTCAAATCATTGCGTTCCGCAAAAATGTTAAACAAAATTTCATCCGATGTAAACGCATAGGGATGCTTGCTGATAAGCTCAAATTGATATTGAGCCACTGTTTTATTCTGACCATGAGCTGGTGGAATACAAGCGCTTTGCTCCGGACAATCTTCGGCGATTTCGATAAACGTGTTGTAATAATTTGTAGTATGTACTTTCATACTTTAAAACTACAATCTTAATCCTCATTTGCAAGTCGAAAAATTTAAACAATAGGTTTTTCACTGGCCGGTCTTCCTAAAATTCGTAGCGAACAAATGCCCCCAGGTTGTTCGAGCGCTTCCATGTCTTGGCACCCACCTGGTTAAAATCAGCCATGGGTCCTGCGGCCCAGGATCGATGTTTCAAACCTAGCCTCAGCCGCTGGGTAAGATTCCAGGAACGTGTGCCGCTTTGGTACACCGGAAATACCTCTACTTGCGAAAATAATTTAAGCGTAGGACTAATGGATGGCTGGAAGCGAAAGAGCATAAATAGATCGATGGACCCATGAGATTTTAACTCAGATACGCACCAGCCAAAAAACATAAAGGCTCCCTCTTGTTTGAAATATTGAATGCCCGATTTTACTGACACTCCATTCATTAGAAAAGTGCCTGCCAACACCATCCCCCATCCATTTTTTAGATTGTACGATACCGCGTTGGTAGAAGCAAATAAAGAAACAGACCGTTCATACGCTACGCTGGCTCTGTTTCTGCTAAAAAAGAGAAATGGACCTGGCGCTTCGTTTTTTTTCTTAAATCGTTTAAACCACATGATGTCAACACCCGAGCGCTGGTGGGCCCCATAAGCTTCCGTGGCTTGCGATAAGGCCTCACTGCTTTGCAGCAGTAAGGCCAATAGAATGAAACTGGAAAGAACAGTACGCATTTTACTTCAACTGAGTGAGAATCGAAACAAACTCCTGAGGATTTACTACAAAGGGCAAATGCGAGGTTTTCATCTCTACCACTTTCTTCACCGTTCCATTGTTCCGTATCATCAACTGCTGAAGTGCCATTGGAACTGCTTTATCTTGTGAAGTGCAAATATAAAATTTGGGGATTCTTGAAAAATTTGTTCCTAATGTTACCTCATCATTAAAGCCTTCGGTAGGCTCTGCGCGGTGGTATTTTTTCAGAACCTCTTTCATATAATCCGGACAATCTTCGCATACGACCGCAGGAATAAAATCTTTCTTGATGGAAATCAGGGAATAGTCTTCATTGAATTCCATTATTTCATTCCTAGTGTTTCCATAAAACGAGGCATTAATTTTTTGAATGCTTTCTCCATGTTTAGGCAGATACGCGGATACATAAACTAATTTTTCAATTTTCTCTGGCATGTTTTCGGCTACCTGCGAAATAATTATGCCTGCCATAGAATGCCCTACCAGCGTTACTTTTCCTTTGTATTTGGAAATTGCTTTGGAAACAACCTCCACGTATTGCTTTAAGCCAATGCCTTTGCCATACGTATTGTCTGCCCCATGCGCCGGAAGATTTACTACTTCAACATTAGCTCCTACCGCCAACGTGTTACGGACAAAACTCCAGGCGCTTTCATCTGCCCATGCACCATGCACCAGCACATAGGTGGGAAATAAGGTACTTGTTTCTTCCATCGCCTCAATTACCAATTCTGCAGCTTGGGCTCCGGAGTTTTGCTGTTGACCTGTGATCAAGTTTCCGTCGCGCACGGCATGCGCATGAAACATAGGCCCAACCTCAAAGCGCGAACCTGGCATTTTGCGTGCCTCGTCTTCAATTCGGAATGGCTGAATTTTCATGCCGACATAGGCATCGGCATAATTTTCTTCACTGTTCGCAAAACCAGTCCAACGTTTTCCTTCTACTAACCATTTCCCATTCGGGAGTTTTGCTTCAAGCAACACCAAGGTGCCATGACAAATGGCGGCGGCCGGTTTGCCTGTTTGGTAAAACGCGGAAAAGAAAGAAGCGATTTCTTTGTTGTTGCGCCAGGTATACATGGGGCCCTGGCCTCCGCAAAGAAATATCGCCTTGTATTGTTGAGGGTTGACCTCTGACAATTTCAAGGTATTTTTTGTCAGTTTCATTTTGGTAGAATCTTTTTTGAAGCCCAGGGAGATGTAATCGAAAGCCGAATACTTACTGGCATCTTCCGGATCACTAAAGCCATCGAATTGCAAAGCTCCCCCTTCTAAACTTGCCAATTCTACCGTGTAGCCGGCTTCGGTGAAGGTCCAAAATGGATGGGTTAGCTCTGAGTACCAAACCCCAACCGGCCAACCCGTAGTTGCTGATACCGAAGGGTTGCTGGCTATCATCAGCACTTTGCCTTTATTCCCTGCGTTGTGCTGGGCGATGCCGTTCACCAGCAGAAGCATGAGTCCTGCGATTTGAAAAATTTGTTTTAACGATTTCATCATTCCTTTACATTTTACAATTCCTATAAGCCTGGTACTACCGCCTACCAGGATGTTAAGTTGACTTGCAGATGCTGTGCAGGAAATTCATTCGGTATAAATTTCCCTATCTGAGTAACTGATGGTAAAATTGATTTTATATACTATCTTTGGCAATATACTTACCTAAATAACCTATACTAACTTTTTGGAAAGTAATAGATAAATAGAGGAATACAGCGATGCCTGAATTTTTGTACAACAATAAACTCTACTACAATCCGGTAGAGTTTGCCATGGATAGGATTGGTGGTACCTGGAAAATGCCCATCCTATGGAGACTTAAGGACCAGGTAATGCGGTATGGAGAATTAAAAAAAGACATCCCACACATCACGCATAAAATGCTTACCAGCCAGTTGAGAGAATTGGAAGAAGAAGGCTTTGTGAAACGAAAGGTATATGCCGTGGTACCGCCTAAGGTGGAATATTCTATTACTCCCCGCGGACAAAAAGCGATTGTTCTGATTGAAGCCATCCGGAACTACGGTTTGCACCTAATGAAAGATTTTGGCATCGATGAAAGCAAAGTAAGACAACAAAAGAAAAATTCCTGATCCTGGCTTAGTTCACTTTAACACATTTTACGGTTTGATGGAACCCTTCCGAGCGGATATGGATGTAGTAAATTCCTGTTGGCAAATTTTGCAACGAAATTGGTGGCGACGATTCTGAAAGATGTGAGAAAAAATCTTCTTTCCAACAGCGTCCTTGTACGTCATAGATGCGCACCTGGCAGGGTCCCAAAGGCAGGGATCCATGAATAGAAATTTCTTCTTGTGCAGGATTCGGATAAACTTCCCACATAGATTCCGGTGAAAGTTTTTCATCGAGGCCATTGAGTTCCTGCGCGATCAGCAAATATTCTCCTGCGGTAGGAACATCAAAATAATTTCCATGACTGGCTGATCTATTCAGGTAGCGACCGATTAAGGCCTCACAAGAATCTCTCAGCGTAGAAGGGAGTATGGAAACGGGTAATTCGATGGCTTTCAACAACCATCGATAACCGGTAGCCGCCCC
Organism: Cytophagaceae bacterium; assembly: GCA_025454925.1. GTDB lineage: Bacteria > Bacteroidota > Bacteroidia > Cytophagales > Cytophagaceae > JALONM01. The sequence goes on along the minus strand of JALONM010000014.1, from coordinate 11,108 downwards.
ACATTCGAGGGTATAATCGTTCATATTTTTAATCGCTCTTCGGATCATGGTGTCCAAGGCAGGCAGATACGGATCAGCATCCGATAATTCCTGAATTGTAGGAACAGCGTTTTGGATCATTATGCTATGATATCTTGACTGAGCATTGTGTCCATCCATCCAGCGTCCATTGGAAAGCTGCCCAGGACGCACGGAATACCGCAAGGTGCTGGCAGCTCTTTCCAGGTATTCATCATCTGCACCTAATTGAAAAGCTCTGGTTAGGGCTAGAGAGGCAAAAGTATTGTAATTATAATTTCGATTCCAGGAAAGTGAAAGCACATATTCCGCAATGGATATTACTCGTTGACGGTAATCCTGCTTTCCTGTGAGGAGGTATGCCTCGTAGTAAGCATTGGCAATAACTCCGGCATCAAATTTAAATTCGCCGCTTCCTTTATCGTCCATAATCCAACCGTTTTGCAATACGAGAACGGAATCGTCTCCGCAGGATAACAAAAACTTTTGGATGATAGGGCTAAAAACAGGATCCTGGTAAACGCGCAAATCCGGAAATGGGAATGCACCGCTGGAAAGTTGTTGGGTAGCCAAACTGTCGAGGGCGCGCATTGCCCAAAAGGTATATCGTTGCTTACGCTGCTGGTCGGTTTCTACCGATGCAATTTTTAATAGGCCTGCGGCTGTTTCTGCCGATGTGCGAAGAAAAATGGAATTGGGCTGATACAAGGGAGGGGCCATTCCTTTGGCCATCTTCCACAGGTCTGCATACACCGCACTATCTTTCCCAATCAGCAACCGGGAGAGCGACAAGACTTCCGGAGCAGAGAGCCAGGTAGAAGAGTTACTAAGCCCTATATACGTTTCTGATTTTTCCGGCTTACCTGCCTCCTCTCCGTAAATACTTTTCAGGACATGACTCAATGAATCAATTTTAGTTTTCGATTCAAGTGCGAGTGCTGCGTCCAAAACAGGTAACAGGCCTTGCAATACCGATTGCTGTGTGCTTGAAAGTACTTGTTCCGAACTACAAGGCTGTGCAAACAGGCCACCGTAGGAAATAAGAAGAAGGAAAGGAAGAAAATAATTTTTATAAATCATGCTTGCACGAGATCGGTATGCTGCCAATATTCAACCAATTAATCTTCAGAAACCTAGCCTTTCTGAAGTGGATTCAAGCGTTCACCTTTGTTTTCCGGAATAGCTTTCCTTGGTTCATACGAAAGCTTGCGTTATTGGTTGGTGCGGGTGCAAGCCTTCTCCTTTTTATATTTGAAAAAGAGAAAGGAGCCTTCTCGCGAAGAACTCCTTCCGGTATTCTGGACAACAAATTATCTTAATACAATTGGTAGGTGGTTGCCGACGCAGTACCAATGGTGGTAGAAATCTTATAGGCCGAAGCATTACAGTCGTTTACCTCAGTGGCCGTAGCAGAAGTTCCGTCCCAATTAAAACCTGCTGCAATATCGATGTATGCAGGACTGACTAATGGAACTATCACATTTAAACGAGCATTTCCATCTTTCAGCACATAGGGACCGGCCCAGGTGGTGCCGCAGTTAGACCATAAAAAGGCGGTAGAAATTTCAGTATAGAAATCATAATTACCTTCGTAGGTTTTTCCTGTTTCTGAAATGGTAATAGCACTGTTATTAACATCCACCGAATCTCCTGCAATGGAAAGCCTTAAGCCAGCCCAATTGGAAGGTGTGTTGGAATTGCTGTATGTTCTCATTTGATAATATTTTCTGACACGGGTTTCACCGTTGGCATAAGTAATTTGTAAAGTTCCACGCATTTTGTGTTTGATGGTGGCATTACTGGTTACCGCTTGCCAAACAAATCCACCGTCTACATTGGTCACCTCCAGGTATCCATTTAATTTTACCAAGGCACCATTAGCCAGCACTTCAACCACATAGTCGGTAAAAGTAGTGCGGAATACTGCGCCCACTTCATTGAAGGCATTACCACTTTTAAGTGTGAAGGAAATTTCACCACTTTTGTATTTATATCCGCATTTGGTGCGGTTGCCATAATTCATTTTGTACACCTTTTTTCCGTTCTGTGTTGTTGAGGAATCCACGGAAACAACGCCACACGGAAGGTTATAAGCCGCGACACGCACATTTGATCCTCCACCAATTTTGTTGTTAATCACATCGTTTACCTGGTCTACCGCTTCATCTACCTCGGCACTACCGGCCGCATCGCTCTGCTTGGGAGGATCTACTTTTACTTCTTCTTCTTTGTCCGATTTCTTTTTACAGGAACTCAGTAAAACAAAAAGTATGGGGACTAATACAAGTAGTTTTTTCATGATGGTAAGATTTATAGGAAGAGCTTATTTCAATTATTGTACCACATGAATACGAGAGTATTTCAAAAAAGATACGAGAAGTGCTTTTAGAACAGTACGGAATGGATTTAATATAGTGAAAATCAAAGTATTTAGAGTAGTTTATCCTAAGCGATGGAGTATATATCTTTAACGAAAAATTTATAAATAAATGAAAGCTGTTGCATCCTTGGATGTAATTCACCTATTCTTCTACCTATTTCATTTTTCATTACAGGAAAAATAGGTGTTGCAAAACAACAATGTTACATCCTTACATCTGATTGATCCTATGCATCATTCCGGGCACCACTCTGCATTCCTTTGGATAAGAATGCCGTGAGGTACCCGGAATAAATTTTTGGAACTGAGCTCGTCTTATTGTTCTAGTGCTTTCTTAAGTAATTCTAATCCCTGCATATTGGTTTTTTCCATTTCAGCCTTGGCTCCAAACAACCACATGAAAAAAGCATCCATGGTGCCCGATTGCAGTTCAAATCGCTGCTTTACTACTACTCCCGCGGAGGTTTCCGAAAAGTAATAATCAAAGGTTGGATGGGCTACAAAAGGCTTCTCAATGGTGCATTTCATTCCTATATGTTTCCCATCCTCGATGGCAACGATTTCCTGATAGCCAAGGTCAGAGCCTTTATTTCCGTTCCAATGGTACTGAGCTCCTACGCTTCCGTCTTCGCCTTTTACCTCATAATTTTGTTCCGGATCCTGGGCTAAAAATGGCGACCATTTAGGAAAATTGGCCAGGTACTTTACCATGTCAAACACTTCCCTGGGAGCCGCTTTTATTACCACAGACTTTTCTATTTGAATATGTTTCAAGGCGCTTGATTTAAACATGGCGAATGTTACCACCAGTAACATGGCGGTGCCGATAAGTATGAATAGCATCTTCTTTTTCATTTACGTGTTATTTAATTTATTAAACCATCGGAATAATATTCCGCACTTCTACTGTACCTCCCATGCTAAGAATCGGGCAAGCTTTGGCTAAAGCAACTGCCTCTTCCATGGATTGGCACTGCACCAACATATTTCCACTAATGATTTGGCGGTCGGATACGTGAAATCCTTCTTGTACAGATGCATTTGATTTTATCTGCTGACCCTCCATTCCAAGTTGATAGGTGCTTACTAATTTTTCCTGCAACGCAATCGTCCCTATAAATGCTCCCCATTGCTGATGCATTTCTTCCAATTCTGATGCGGTAGGCTGGTACTGATGGTTCGGCTCATAGCGAAACAATAGCATAAATTCTTTTTTCTGTGTCATATCAATGTTGTTTTGTTGTTCTTGATGACACAAAGATGGATCAATGCTTACCAAAGATTCTTGCCATAGGACAAGAAAGGAAATCAGAGGGAAGATTTTCTCAGCTTTTTAAAAATGCTGATGTGTAAAAAGAGAATGGTTGGAGGAGCGAATGCTGGAATGATGCAAAAAGGAAATTGAGCCAGCACCTCTACGCCTAATTCTTCTGAGTTCATGGATATCAGCGTAAGCACATTGGCGGCTATGGCAGTAAAAAGAATGTCGAGGGCACCGATGGTATTCCAAATCAACGTGAGTTTTTTGGCGTAAGATTTTTTACCCTTAATCGCTTTGGCCACCCAACTGGAAGAAGCTGCTATAAAAATATCTCCTAAGCCTGCCATTAGTGCAAACCCCAAGGGTAGCCTGTTATAGCATGCCAGAATAATAAAAAACACGCCAATAAACCGAAACCCATGGATGCGCACCAGCGAATCCAAGGGAACTTGCTCCAGGAATTTTTTATACGATGTAGTCCAGATTACAAAACCAAACCATACAAAAGCGAGCGGAAGAGTAGCCAATAGTACTACTCTGGGAGGAAAAGTCTCTTGCTGAAAAATTCCATACTTACTCGCCCAGGTAATATATGCCAGGTATACTAAGAAAAAAATAAGGACCACCGGGAAAATATAAGGCTGCGCAGTCTGCAACGAAACCCTTCTGACCAGCAAAGACAATAGTAAAAACGGAATGGGTATGACGAATAAAAAAGATATCGATATCCAAAGGGGAAGCGGCTCCATAAACAATTAGCTGTTAGATTCCATAATCTCTTTTCGAATTCTACTCAGGGACGTATCCGTAATTCCCAAATAGGTGGCAATTTGCTTAAGCGGAACATGGTTAATGATCTCTGGTTTTGTTCTCAATACTTGTAAGTACCGTTCCTTGGCCGGATCGGAGATGATGGAAACCGAATGATTTTTTAATTCAAAAAAACTATTCACCAGACGAGTCCTTCCTACTTCGCGGAAAGCTTCTATTTTGAAAAGTTTCATAAAATTTTCAAATGAAATCTTCCAGGCAACACAAGGGGTAATGGCTTGAATATTTTCACGGCAATTCACTTTTAAAAAGAAAGAGTGCCAATCGATCACAATATCGCACGTACCAAAAAAATTGGTGGTGATATCGTTTCCTTCCAGGTCAAGGGATATTGATCTCGCAAATCCTTCTTCCAAAAAGAAATAATAATTGGCAATTCGCCCCTCCGAGATCAGCAAGTCATTTTTTGAAAATTCCACACGCTCATATTGCGCAAGAATGAGGCTCAGGTCTTCGGGGCTAAAATTATTCTTATCGAAAACAGTAAGTAAAAAATGCTCGTCCATACCCATATGTGTTGCTCCATTTGCTGTGTTCAATAAAACAAATTATTGGAACATAATGAGTAAAATTCCGATTAATTAAATTCAATTTTCAACCGGCTTTTCTCCATGGAAACGAAGCGTGCGGTTGGGAAAGCTTATATAACGCTAATATATCTTCGTTTAACGAAGATTTTAATAGCCTTGCTCCTGAAGATCTTCCGGAGAAAAAGACCCTTTGATATTATTCCTCGGGAGTGGCAAACGGTCGCTTCGAAGGGAAAAATCTTTTGTAGTTGACCACTACGTATACGCTGATGGAGGTGACAATAATCAGCCCAAGCACGACGTATACATTTTTGTAGGCTTTATAAATATTCCAAAGGTTAACGATGATGATCAGCGTACCCACTAATATCATGAGGGGTTTGGTTTTTACACGCTGGGCAATATAGGCTCCGAAAGGAGCCGCAATAATTCCTCCCACAATTAGTCCAGCTACTACTTTCCATCCGTTTAAGCCGATCGCCCAAGTAAGTGTAACAGCCCCTGCGAAAGCGATAAAGAACTCAGCCAGATTTACAGAGCCAATGGTGTACTTTGGATTTCGTCCTCTGCTCAACAAGGTAGAGGTAACAATGGGTCCCCAACCTCCACCGCCAATGGCATCAAAAAATCCACCTGTTACAGCCAGGGCGCGTAATTTTTTTGTCTTTTTCTTTTTCAGAATCTTCACATTAGCCTTAAAAATCAGATAAACCCCGAGGAATAAAATGTAAACAGAGATCAAGGGCTTTAAATATTGTTTGCTGAACGATTCGAGACTTTCGATATACACCAATAGCAGCGAACCAGCAATGGCACCTATTACACCGGGAACAATAAGGTTTTTGAAAAGCTTTTTATTAACGTTACCCATGCGCCAATGAGAAAACCCTGAGGCGGCAGTAGTAAACACTTCTGATATTTTGATACTTTGAATCGCCACATCGCTAGGGATTCCAGCAGAAAGTAGCATGGTATTACTGGAAGCTCCGTAAGCCATTCCCAGGGCCCCATCAATCATTTGGGCTATAAACCCTATCATCACCATCAGTAAGAATTCCGGTTGAGTGAAAATATCCAATACTGCTGTTAGGCCTGCGTATCCCGTATCACTGGCTCCGGGAACGAACTGAAATAGAACACCCGCTACCACCAATAGGCCTAGCACCAGGGCCAAGCGACGTGTAAAAATCCGCTTGCCAAAATCAGATCTTGTAATCTTCTTTACCCAAAAACCCCCGGATGAGATTTCAGATGGCTCGGAATCTTTTACCAACGCGTCGTTTTCTGTTAATGGCTCATTCATATCTCTACTATTCTTATCGACAAAGTTGTGAATTAATATTCAGATTTGCTAACTCCGATATTATTTCTAATTTGAAGTCAGAAAAATTCTTGGAAAAATATTAGAAATTATTGCTTAAATATCAGTTTTGTGCTGTTGGCCTTGGTACTGCGCGGCCAGGTGCTGTTGGATGGAAACGTGCAGGAAGTGCAGGTAGCCAAAGGCGACTATCAGATTCTGGAAGATTCCAGTGGTGCATTGTCGTTTGGAGACCTTGGCAGCCGATCCTATCAATTTCACGAAGCCCACCAAGACTATGAATACGCCAAAAACAAAAATTCCTGGTATTGGCTGAGGGTAAAGGTAGCCTTAGGCAATTCGGAAAATCGATGGGTGATGGAATTACCGAATCATCATACCGAACACATTGAAGTTTTTTTGCCAAAAGCATCCGGACCAGGTGTGGATTCTATAGTAACCGGCGCTCAATATTCATTTGCTCAGCGGCCCTATTCGCTGGCCAACTTTGTGTTTAATTTACCGCCTCGCGATACAGCCTATTTTGTTTACGTCCGGATACATTCTTCTTCAGGAGCCGGTTTCGAAATAAAATTCAAAACGATTGAGCGGCTGGCCTCTTATAGTACTCGTGAATACTGGTTTCTGGGTATTTTTTATGGCATTCTTTTTTTCCTGTTCTGCTACCAGCTAATTTTATTTCTAACCAACAAAGAAAAGCTATACCTGAGTTACGCCGGCTACTTGCTGGCCTGCGCCCTGATGGCATTTGCGGAAGACAATTTGTTTTTCCAGTTTTTATGGCCCGGGTTACCAACCTTGAATCGTTTTATATTTCTACGGGCGGAATATATTTTCCTGATTTGTTTCTTTGTATATGGCTCACAGTTTTTGCATCTGTTCAGAGAGAAAAAGAGTGTCCTGGCATTGCTGCTGGGCTCGGTAATTGGGGTCATTGTGCTGGAAGAAAGCTGGCACGAAAGCGCATCCCTTTGGGTATCGCTGATGTATTGCTTGCCATTCCTCCTTATCTATGTGCAAGGCCTCCGGAAGATCGGATCTGGCAATCGATCCTTATACTTGTTTCTGCTGGGTTGCACATTTGTTATAGCCAGTATTATTCTCGTCCGATTACGCTGGTATGGTATAGTACCGGTATCCATTTTCTCGGTGTATATTTTTAACATCAGCGTAGTGTTTGAAACGTTCATATTTTCCTATGCGGCTACCGAACGATTTGCGCTTATCAAAGAGGAAAAAGAGCGCGCACAAAGCGCACTCATCCAGCAACTGGAAGAAAATAAACAACTTCAGGATAAAGTAAATCGAGAATTGGAAGAAAAGGTAAAAGACCGGACACTGGCGCTGGAAAAGGAAAAAGAAAAACTAGCCGGTGCTAATGCTCAACTCAGCCAATTAACCGACGAGCTCAACCGAATCAATTCCAAACTTGATTTTGAAAACTGGCATTTACAAAAAGATTTAAAAGAAGAGAAGAAGTCGAGAATTTTGCTGGAAAAAGTTCCATACGAAGAATTTATCTCGATCTTTCCCAACGACCATTCCTGTTTTCAGTTTTTAGAAAAATGTAAATGGGAACATCAGTACAGTTGTTTAAAATGTAAAAACAACCGGTATATCAGTAAAGCTGAAAAGCCTTTTGTAAGGCGTTGTACACGATGCGGCTACATAGAGTCGGTGACTACACATACCTTATTTCATGCCGTAAAATTTCCACTCAACAAAGCTTTTTACCTTGCTTACAACGCAGTGTATGAGCGCGACGAAAAAACCTTGGACGAACTTTCCGAACTTCTGCAACTCCGGCGAAATACCTGCTGGAGTTTCAGAAAAAAAGTTCTGGAACGTGTAGAACTCTACCAATCCCAAAAAGGAATTCCTCTTAGGAACTGGGAAAATATAATAGTAGACGAATAGCCTAAGTGGCTTACTATTTGGAAACCAGCAGGAATTTTTCCGCTTCTTTCATTGCAGCGTCCATACTGCGACACGTGGAATAACGCACCGGAAGCGGGCTGAATGCAACAATACACTTAAACACCATTTCTATCATTACATTGGGCAATACGTAAATCATGCCGGTGCAGCGCTCTTTGATTTTGCTGTCGTTTTCTTTTATCCATTTCGCCTGGCGGGCGCGTATATCGCCGGAGGTATACTTGGCCTTGGTGGCATCAAATACCAGCACAAACTGTTCGTACTTATGGTATAAGTCTTCCATATCTTTCAGGTACATTTCAAACTCATCTATGGTAACTTCCTCACCAGTCATGGTGATAGTGATGACAGGGTACTTACTTGCGTCGTATGGGAAACTAAACTGTGCCATGGTTTTCTAATTTTAATTCTCCTAAAAAAATCCTAAAAGGTCCGTGCTTGTAAAAGTAAAACTAGCATACTGAACGCCTTTCCTATGGCCATTTACGGAAGGGTTGCAATTTCGTTTCGGAACCTTCAAAATCCTTAGTAAATGGCAAAACAGAACGTTGGAGGACCCGACGAAAAAATACACTCATTACTCCAAAAAGCGAAAAAGGATAAATGGAGTCCAGAATATAGTAGATTGAATTAACTTCTGAAATGTTCTTTATAAATCCAGTAAGCCTTCCGGGAGATCGGCTTCTATGCGCTTTCCTTCTTTATCGATCCGAAGAATAAACGTATCGTTGAAAGGCACCAGGGGCTCGAGGTTTCCGGCCTTGAGTTTCAGCATATACTGGCCGGGCATTTCCATCAGTTCCAGCACTGTACCAACGGTACCCAAGGTTTTGTCTACCAAGGTAAAACCAATCAATTGGTGCAGCGACACATCCAGATCGTCTTCTAGCAACTCCTCTTCAGGAATAAAAATAGTCTTACCTATGTATTTGGCAGTTTCCTGGAGCGACTGGCAATCTTCAAGCCGGAGGATGGCTCGTTTGTTGGGGGTAGGGTTAAAAAACTCAATAAAAAAAGGAATCTGCTTACCATTCATATCGAGGTAAACAGATTCCAATTCTTCAATAGTCTGTTCTGCTTCAAAAAGCAACTGTACGCTTAAATCACCTTTCAAACCATGGGCTTTTACAATCTTGCCCAGCTCTACCAGTGATTTGGAACGCATTATTCAGCTTTCGCTTCTTCTGTTGGAGCAGGAGTCTCTTCTGTTTTTTCTTCGAGCACTACAGCCGCCTTCTTCACCTGAATGGCTTCAGCGCGCTTACGGCTAACCTCTTTCTCAGCTTCCAGACGCTTCTTAAGGTCTGTGGTCTTTTTAGAGGTAAGATCTGTAGCCACTTTCTCCACTGCCGCTTGCTTCTGGCTTTTCCAGTCAGTAAGTTTTTTATCGGCTTGATCTTGAGTGATTGCTCCCTTCAATACACCTACTTGCAAGTGCTTACGCAACATGATCCCTTTATCGGAAAGAATCGTACGTGCAGTGTCCGTAGGTTGTGCACCATTCATTACCCAAGAGAATGTTTTCTCTTCGTCTAGGATAATGGTGGCAGGATTTGTTTTTGGATTATAAGATCCAAGTTTTTCAATGAATTTCCCATCGCGTGGGGCTCTTGCATCGGCAACTACGATGTCATAGATCGGAAGTTTCTTTCTACCTCTGCGTGCTAATCTGATTTTTACAGCCATTTTCTTTTATGGTTTTTAAAGCGGTGGATCTCGTCCACCAAAATAGTTTGCAAAGCTAAGTAAAAAACCTTAATTCGCAAACCTCTTTTTATGAATATTATGAATGCGCCAAGCTTGTGTTTTGCCACCAACAATAAGGGTAAACTTCAAGAAATCAGAAGTTTAGTGCAGGGATTCACCATTGTAAGCCTGCAAGATATAAATTGCCTGGAGGAATTACCCGAAACCCACGAGACCCTGGAAGAAAATTCCCTGGAAAAAGCCAGCTATGTATTTAACAAATTCAAAATCAGTTGCTTTGCCGACGACACGGGTCTTGAAGTAGAGGCCTTAGGGGGAGAACCCGGGGTATATTCTGCCCGTTGGGCCGGACCAGGCTGCACACCTGCCGATAATATCCAAAAACTATTATCCCGCCTGCAAGGGCAATCCAATCGCAAAGCCAGGTTCAGAACGGTTGTAACCTTAATCCTGAAGGGAGAAATTCATGCATTCGAAGGCATCGTAAACGGTACCATTACCGAAGAGCTCCGGGGAGAAAAAGGATTCGGATACGATCCTGTATTTATTCCGGATGGAGAAACCCTCACGTTCGCAGAATTGAGCATGGAACAAAAAAATAAACTTAGCCACCGCGGTATTGCTGTGCGAAAACTGGTAAGCTTTCTTCAGTCTGAATCGTAAAAGAACCCCGATTCTTATTCTAACTTCTGCAACAACTTGCAGATACAAGTGTGTTCGTTTTCCATTTCGAGGTACGTACTAACCCACAGCCCTTGATTCCAATAATCATTTCTTCATAGAATAATTTCTAGGAGCCACCCCTCCGCGTGCATGTTATGTATGCCCTCGTTAAATGGCCCACCTGTTTTCCCTTTCGATACAAAAACCATAAATCCTTGGATTCGTATCAAATGGTATGAAATTTTTTGTCCTTTTCTTACTCCTCGTGCTTCCCTTGCAGATTCCCTATGCAGGTACGGCGCCCAGCCCTGGTCAAACAAGTATCAAAAAAAAGAAACAGGAGGAAAAGCCCAAAAAGGTACCCAAGGCCCCCGAATACCAGGCAGCCTTTGGCAATTTTTTAATTGGCTTAGGAATGTTGATCGCCGCTATCAGCAAGGTAAATCCCTGGATTACCAT
>JALONM010000117.1 GCA_025454925.1 Cytophagaceae bacterium | reverse complement strand
CTTTCTGCGGAATGGACAGCCTGTTCCGATGTATCGGAAGGATTCGAACCCTCGACCTTGGCGCTGATGGCGCCACAGGCATTCTAAGCAGCTTTTCGTGGATGGTATAAAACACAAAAGCCCCGAAGATTGCGCTGATGGCGCCACAGGCATTCTAAGCAGCTTTTCGTAGATGGTATAAAACACAAAAGCCCCGAAGATTTCTCTTCGAGGCTTTCTGCGGAATGGACGGGACTCGAACCCGCGACCTCCTGCGTGACAGGCAGGCATTCTAACCAGCTGAACTACCACTCCGTTACCGTTTTAAACTCGTTCGTTTAAATTTTGGTGATGCAAAAGTAGAGGAATTCAACTATTTATGCAAATCTTACCCCTACTTTTTTTTACTTTTTTCTCGTTTTCTGCGGTAGAGGAAAATGCCACTCAATAACAAAATCGATAGTACACTTACCAATGCTGCGGCCCAAGCGATGCCCATGGCATTTTTTAATACTACCAAAAACACAATCATAAACAACAGCAGGGTGGAGGCTTCGTTGAAGATCCTGAGGAAAAATGCGGAATACCTGGCTTCGCCTCGTTGTTGTTGTTTGAAAATAGCGTGAATGTAATGATGGTAAAAAATAAGCAGTACCACGAATGCCAGTTTGGCCCATAGCCAAAATGGAAACGGCCACCAGGTCCAGGCTAGCCAGGGACCTAAGATAGTAGTAAGGATCATTGACGGCCAGGTAATGCCGTACCACAGCCGGCGTTGCATCAGCAGCAGCAGCGCTGATTCAGTGCTGCGTTGCGGCTCTTCTTTATCTTGTGCTTCCCGCCAATAAACGAACAAACGCACGATGTAAAACAGTCCGGCGAACCAGGTAACTATAAAAATGATGTGAAGGCTTTTTATAATTAAGTACATGACAACTCAATTTCGTCCTCAAAATAATTGGTATGGCAAACTACCATTTTCAGCATCGGGAAATAACTTTGCACGAAGATTTATTTTCCAGGCTAAAGGCAGTTTTGCCCAAGTAATTTTCATTCGATGGTACACTGGTAAAAAGAAAGGACATACCGAAAGGTATGTCCTTTGATGTAATACTATTGATGGAACTATTCTTCCGGATTTTCATTGTCGAGTTCTGTCTCGTCGATTTTTTCTTCCGGTTCATCGTCTACAGGCTTGATCGCTTCGCTGGCTTCTTCTTCTTCGCCTTCCATTTTGTCGATTTTTGCCACCGACATAATTTGGTCGTTTTCTGCCAAACGAATTAAACGTACACCCTGACTCACTCTTCCGATCACACGAAGGTCAGCAACGTTCATGCGTATGGTTTGTCCGGAGCGAGTGATGATCATGATTCCTTGTTGGTCGTTTACATCCAGGATACTCACCAGAGCTCCCGTTTTATCAGTGACTTTCAAGGTAGTTACACCTTTACCTCCACGGTTGGTAACGCGGTAAATATCCATGCCATCTTCCGGATCAACGAGGTAAGTCCGTTTTCCGTATCCTTTTTCCGAAACCACTAACAGTGTGGCCTTGGCAGCGTCTTGCACGCTTACCAATCCAACCACCTTATCCTGATCGTCGGCGAGCGTAACCCCTTTCACACCGGCCGCGGTTCTACCCATAGGGCGCACCTGCGATTCGTTGAAGCGAATGGCACGTCCAGATTTAAGTGCAATGATGATTTCGTCGTTGCCAGAGGTCAAGCGTACTTCGAGCAGTTTATCCCCTTCGTTGATGGTAATGGCGTTGATGCCCGTTGATCTTGGACGAGAGTAGGCTTCCAATGCTGTTTTCTTGATCGTACCCGATTCGGTACACATGATCAGGAAGTTGTTGTTGATATAGTCTTCGTCGTCGAGCGTTTTTACATTGATTACCGCGCGCACTTTGTCGGTAGGGTCAATTTGAATCAGGTTCTGGAGAGCCCTTCCTTTGGATGTTTTATTACCTTCCGGAATCTCGTATACTTTGAGCCAGAACATTTTCCCTGATTCTGTAAATATCATCAGGTAGTTGTGTGCCGTGGCTACAAACAAATGTTCGGTAAAATCATCTTCTTTGGTTGTCACTCCTTTGGAGCCCATGCCACCGCGGTTTTGCGTGCGGTACTCATTGAGCGGAGTACGTTTGATATATCCCTGATGGCTGATGGTAATTACCATGGCCTCGTCGGCAATAATATCTTCGATGTTTATATCGTCCGAACTGTGTACGATCTGGGTGCGTCTTTCGTCTCCATAGCGTTCTTTCATTTCGGTAAGTTCCGATTTGATGATGTCCATACGACGCGATTTGTTGGCGAGTATGTCTTTCAGATCCGTAATAAGAGCCATGATTTCTTCGTATTCTTTTACGATTTTTTCACGCTCCATGCCGGTGAGGCGTTGCAGGCGAAGGTCAAGTACCGCGCGGGCCTGAATTTCCGTCATGCCGAATTGAGTCATCAAGCCTTCTCGAGCCTGATCCGGATCTCTCGATTCACGAATCAACTTGATTACTTCGTCCAGGTGATCCAGGGCGATTAAGTACCCCTGTAAAATATGAGCCCGTTTCTCGGCCTCATCCAATTCAAATTGTGTACGACGCGTCACTACCTCATGGCGGTGTTCTACGAAGTAGACAATCATATCCTTCAGGTTCAAAGTAACCGGACGACCTTTTACAAGGGCCACGTTGTTTACGCCGAAGGAAGTTTGGAGGGCACTGTATTTATAAAGATTGTTGAGTACGATGGCTGAAAGTGCGTCTTTTTTCAGATCGAAAACCACACGCAAGCCATCGCGGTCCGATTCATCACGCAAGGCGGAGATGCCTTCTATTTTTTTCTCATTGATGAGGTCGGCAATTTTCTCAATCATGGTGGCTTTGTTCACCATGTATGGAATTTCGGTAATGATGATTTGCTCTTTGCCGGAAGGCAAGGTTTCAAATTTAGCTACGGCACGCTGTACAATGCGTCCACGGCCGGTTTCAAAAGCCGATTTGATTCCACTGGTACCATATATGGTGGCTCCGGTAGGGAAGTCGGGACCTTTGATGAATTGCATCAATTCAGCTATGGTGATGTCGTGATTGTCAATATAGGCAATGGTGCCGTCTACCACTTCACGCAAGTTATGGGGTGGCATATTGGTGGCCATACCTACTGCAATCCCTGTGGTGCCGTTGATCAGGAGATTCGGGACTTTGGCAGGAAGCACCGTTGGTTCTTCCTGGGAGTCATCGTAATTGGGTTGAAAATCAACCGTATTTTTGTTGATGTCAGCGAGCAGCTCTTCGGCAATTCTTTTCAGGCGGGCTTCCGTATAACGCATGGCGGCAGGAGAGTCGCCATCGAGGGAACCAAAGTTTCCCTGGCCATCTACCAATGGGTAACGCAGTGACCATTCCTGGGCCATACGCACCATGGTGTCGTATACGGAGGCATCTCCATGCGGGTGGTACTTACCCAGCACCTCACCGACAATACGGGCAGATTTTTTATGAGCTTTGTTCCAGTTAACTCCCAACTCGGACATTCCGAACAGAACCCGGCGGTGTACCGGTTTTAAGCCATCCCGAACATCCGGAAGTGCACGTGAAATAATAACCGACATCGAGTAATCGATGTAGGCGCCACGCATTTCATCTTCGATGTTGATGGGGATAATGTTACCGGCGTTTTGGATATTGTCTTCGGCCATAGTGTATCTACGATTTCTCTATTGAAATAAGCAGCACGAAGATACGAAAAAGTAGTCTAAATAGCGCCGCTGTGGCCGGAAATAAGCGATTATACCTCAGGGATTTATCCACATTTTACAAGCGCTGGAATCAGGACATTCTTGAAGAAGTTCATCCATGGTTTTCCACAGTTCCGGATGCTTCCATTCCGATATCATTTCCACCAGCGAAACCAACACAAACCGGCGTGCATGCAAGTAAGGATGCGGTACCTGGAGATCGGGGGAATGTATACACATATCATTGACAAGGAGCATATCGATGTCGAGACATCGGGGGCCCCAGTGCTGCTTCCGAATTCGTCCGGCTTTTTTCTCTATTTGTAGCATTGCCTCAAGCGCCTGGGCGGGCTGCAGGCTGGTTTTGACGATCAGGGCCTGGTTCAAAAAAGAGGCTTGTTCGCTGAGTCCCCAGGCGGCGGTTTCCCAAATGGAAGAAATTTTTAGTATGGGCCCAATCTCAGATCCGATAAGGGTTCTGGCCATTTGAAGGTAATTTTCCCGCGGTTCTATATTGGATCCCAAGCCCAGCACTATATCGTAAAATCCGGACGCCCTTTCTTGTTTCAATGTGTCTTTTCTCCCTGCACAACCCTATACTCAAGTTTAAGTATAATTGTTATACCTTTGTTAAAACCAAAAATAAGAATGCTATGAATTTCTTCAAATCATTGCTTGCATCCTTTCTTGCCATCATCGTTTTTATTTTGATGGTAGTGCTGTTGATTGCAGTTCTGGTGCCTGGCGAAAAGAAAGAGGCCGATCTGACTACTCATGCAGTCATGAAAATTAAATTTCAGAATGGTATTGTGGAAAAAGAAAACAAATCGTTTCCTGAAACGGTTTTTGGAGGAAGTAATTCCAATAATGGCGTCGTGGAGATGATTAAATCCATCCGATATGCGAAGGATGACGAAGATGTAAAAGGAATTTACCTGGAGTTAAGTGAATTCAGAGCGGGCTTTGCTTCTCTGAGAGAAGTTCGAAATGAACTCATCGAATTTAAGAAGTCGGGTAAGTTTGTAGTCGCCTATGCTGAATCGTATTCTGAAGGGGCCTATTACCTGGCTTCTATGGCCGATAAAATTGTATTGCCTTCGGGAGGGATCGTGGAGCTAAACGGGCTTAAATCGGAAATTTCCTTTTTTAAAGGAACCCTTGAGAAGCTTGATTTAAAAGTGGAGGTGTTTCGGGTGGGTACCTATAAATCCTTTGTAGAGCCATTTATTCGGGAAGACATGAGTAAAGAGAATAAGGAGCAGGTGCTGCAATTCCTTACCAGCCTCAATGGGCAAATGTTGCAGGAAATGGCGAGTGCCCGTTCGGTGCCTTTGGAACAAATGCAACGCATTTCAGACTCTATGCTGGTGCGCAACAGCAACGATGCCTTATCCTATAAAATCATAACTGATATCGGATATTTCGATGTGCTGGAAAATTATTTCAGAACCAAGCTAGAAGCTAAAGAAGACCAATCGATTCAATACCTGAGTTACCGCAAAATGTTGGAGCGGAATGAACTCAAAGAGTACGATGGAGGAGATTCCAAGTTAGCAGTTATTGTGGCTTCCGGAGATATTGTATCAGGGAAAGGGGACGAGTCTTCTATTGGTTCAGAAAGTTTGGTGTCACAGTTGCGTAAAGCCCGCGAAGACAAGCAAGTGAAGGCGGTGGTGCTTCGCATCAACTCTCCTGGTGGCAGCGCCCTGGCTTCTGACGTGATCTGGAATGAAATCAATTTACTGAAAGCCAAAAAGCCGGTAATTGCATCCATGTCGGATGTGGCCGCTTCCGGTGGTTATTATATGGCCATGGCTTGCGATACCATTGTAGCGCATCCGACTACAATAACCGGTTCTATCGGAGTGTTTGGGTTACTTTTGGATGCCAGCGGATTTATGAAAAAAAATCTCGGAATAACTACGGATCG
>JALONM010000070.1 GCA_025454925.1 Cytophagaceae bacterium | reverse complement strand
ACAACCGACCTCATTCGGCACTAAATTATCAAACTCCAATGCAGAAAGTCAGTTGAAAATCTCTACTTTTGAACGGCCCGATTTTACGGGGAGCTTACAGATTCTCGTTGATACAAGTAAATTTTATAATGTCTAAAGTCTTTAATATTTATTTGTGTGAATCGGTTCTTGCTAATAAAGTCACGAATGGGTTTGCTTGTGTTTTTATCATCATGGGTGTCGATAAGATATAAATGCTCTCGTTCTAGTAGGCGCATTCTTTCTTTATCAAGCAATAGGCTGTCATCGCAAGCAAAAATATTATTCTTTAGCAATCGAGAATACACATTTTTATAATCTCTAAAAGCGGCTCTGTCTATATGGTAACTAAATTCGTCAATTTGCCAGCTTGGCGTCATAATTATACTATAGGGCTTTCCTGAACTGGTGCTGTCCATGTAATTTTTAATATTTAGAATTTGTCCGGATGGAGTGGGGCCTGTCCAGGCATAGGTAAACGAATACATAGTAAGTTGTGTAAGCACTACAAAAAGAGAAAGTTTGACAGAGGTTTTTGAAATTAGTTGTATACAATATACCAATGAAAGAATAAATGCGACAGCAATAAAGATCACGTATCTATCGAGAAACATGGGGACTTTAAAAGATATCAAATACATGGATAAGTATGGTACTATGAAGAAGCAACTATATATTGCAAGAGTTTCATTTTTTACAAATTTTTTGTTCCTGTAAAATAGTAGTAGCCCAATACTCAGAATAACAATATTGGTGACCGCCAATACCGGCATGTTCGAAAACCTCCAGATCATATTGTATAGAGGATAAACGCCTGAAACTGTACTAAGCCACATTTTATTTGATACGGAATAACTAAGCCGGATGTATAACAATTGCAAATAAGGAAGATACAGAATAATGAAAGTAAGAATACCCCATGTGATGTATTTAACATTGGGTTTAGTGAAGAATCCCATCCAAAGTAAAAAGAGCGCTTCACAAAACACGACCCAAAAGCCAAAGAAGTGAGAATAGCACATAATGGCATTCACAAGAGCTAGTATAATCGCTTTTTTGTTTCGGGGATTTTTATAAAAATCCAGGATTAGGTATATGCACAGTAAAGTCAGAAATTGAAATATCGGATATACGCGGAAATCATGTGCAAACTTTACGAAGTAATTTGATAGGGTATATAGCAATAAGCCATACCATGCCCAATATATTTTTTGCGTGGTTTTTTTTAGAATCAAGTAGAATAAATATACAGAAGCGCAACTGAAAGTGACCGATAACATTCTGACAGCAATTACATCATCACCGAATACATAAATCCATCCTTTTGCCAGAATAAAATGTAAAGGAGGGTTATTTTCATTGATAAAGATTTGAAACAGTTCCTGAAAGGTTTTCTGAGAATTCATAATGGTAAAAGGCTCATCCATAGTAATCGGATTCGCGTCTATAAACATTATTTTAAGGATAAAATTCAGGCCTATAAAAAATAAAAGTACCCAGGTTTCTTTGGGCGCTGATTTTTCTATCGAATGATAAAAAGTAATGAGAGGTTTCATGTTGAATGATAGGTATATAAAACACCAAAGAGGTTGCCAATGGACAACCTCTTTGGTTAAAATAAAGTTTACTAGATAGTCTTAGCGAATAAACAGCATTTCTCTGTATTTTGGCAGAGGCCATGCTTCGTCTTCAACCAGTAATTCAAGTTTGTCTACCGCATAGCGGATTTCTTCAAACTTAGCTTTTACTAGGTCGCAATAGATGATAGCACGTTCGCGCACATTGTCGGTATTGTTAGCTTTTTTACGAGCTTCGGTCATATTTTCAACCTCTACCTGTACCGTTTTAATATGCTTGCTGATTTCTTTGATGTAATCAATGGTAGATTTAGCTTCAGATTCCAATCCAATTTCTTTCAAACCTTTTACGTTTGTAATCAATTTGTTTTGGTATTCGATCGCTACAGGCACCACTTGGTTTAGCGCGATGTCGCCAATTACGCGGCCTTCGATCTGAATTTTCTTGATATATTTCTCTAGCATGATTTCATGGCGAGCTTCCAATTCTGTATGGCTCAATACACCATGCTTCTCAAATACATCTTTAGCCAATTTAGTAGTCATGAAGTCAAGTGCCAAAGGAGTAACAGGCACATTGTTCAAGCCACGTTTTTTAGCTTCTTCTTTCCACTCATCAGAATAACCATTTCCTTCGAAACGAATTTTCTTAGAAGCTTTCACATATTCGCGAAGGATATTCACGATAGCCACTTCTTTCTTCTCACCTTTGTCAATCAATTTATCAACTTCAGCTTTGAATTTCAATAAGGTCTCCGCTACGATAGTATTGAGAACTGTCATTGGCCAAGCTGAGTTAGCAGAAGAACCTACTGCACGGAACTCAAATTTATTACCTGTGAAGGCAAAAGGAGAAGTACGGTTACGGTCGGTATTGTCAAGGATCAATTCAGGAATACGGTTGATGCCTAATTTCATATAGAGGTTATCTCCTTTAGAAATTTTCACGTTACCGTTGTGCTCTA
This sequence comes from Cytophagaceae bacterium, assembly GCA_025454925.1. Taxonomy (GTDB): domain Bacteria; phylum Bacteroidota; class Bacteroidia; order Cytophagales; family Cytophagaceae; genus JALONM01. The sequence goes on along the minus strand of JALONM010000070.1, from coordinate 16,673 downwards.
ATTCTTCCAGAATGTCGTTCATGGTTTGGCCAAGGAATACCGACATAATGGCCGGAGGAGCTTCGTTAGCACCCAAACGGTGATCGTTAGACGCTGAAGCAATAGATGAGCGAAGTAAGTCTGCATAGTCATGCACCGCTTTAACTACGTTCACGAAGAACGTTAAGAACATCAGGTTGTCTTTTGGTTTGCTGCTTGGACCTAACAAGTTACGGCCAGTATTAGTAGCCATAGACCAGTTGTTATGCTTTCCAGAACCGTTGATACCTGCGAATGGTTTTTCATGGAACAATACTTTGAAGCCATGTTTGCCACCTACTTTTGTCATTACGTCCATCAACAATTGGTTGTGATCGCAAGCCAGGTTAAGTTCTTCAAAGGTAGGAGCTACTTCGAATTGGCTTGGAGCCACTTCGTTGTGACGGGTTTTGATAGGCATACCCAATTTCAAGGCTTCGATTTCGAAGTCTACCATGAAATTGTGAACGCGTGGAGGAATGGATCCGAAATAATGATCTTCCAATTGCTGACCACGGGCAGGAGAGTGACCGAATACGGCACGACCAGCCATTACTAAGTCAGGACGGGCATTGAACAATGCTTCGTCAACGAGGAAATATTCCTGCTCAGGACCTAGCGTACAGAATACCTTATTGATGTCTTTATCGAAGTAATCGCAAACAGACACCGCTGCTTTATCTAGAGCAGAGATAGAACGAAGCAAAGGACCTTTATAATCCAATAGCTCACCTGTATAAGAAACGAAAATAGTAGGAACGCAAAGGGTATTTCCCATCAAGAAGGCAGGAGAAGTAGGATCCCAGCCAGTATAACCACGAGCTTCAAACGTTTGACGGATACCGCCATTTGGGAAGGAAGAAGCGTCTGGCTCTTGTTGAACTAAGGCGCCGCCTCTGAATTTTTCTAACGCAATACCTCCGTCAATTTCAAAGAAAGCATCGTGTTTTTCTGCAGTGGCATCAGTCAAAGGTTGGAACCAGTGAGTATAATGCGTTGCACCGCGCTCAATTGCCCAAGCCTTCATTCCGGAGGCAACAGCATCTGCAGTGTCTGAATCAATTTTCTCACCCGACTCGATGGCATTCATCAAAGCCTTGTAAGCAGAACCTGAGATGTAGTTTTTCATTGCCTCTTGTCCGAATACGTTAGAACCGTAATAATCAGACACTTTCGTCGAAGGAGGCGTAACAGTCGCAGTCTGGCGATTAGAGACTGCCTGCAGCGCGTTGAAGCGTAAAGTGGCCATAAGTTTTATCTAATTTTTAGTTTAGGGTTAAATTCCTTCGTAAAATTAATCTTTTTTTCAAAAAGCGAAGATTTTTGATCTCTTTTTTTAATTTTTTTTATCAAATCACCTCCGTTTTCAATTTTTTATCAACTTTTTTAGTTCATTCATGAGATTTTTTGAAAAAATGACGAGGGACATTTTTCTTTACAATCGTAGAGTTTCTTGATTTTGTGCAAAAAAAAAATCTCCTACGCTTTTGAAGGTCTTGACTTACAGAATTTTAGGTGTTCTTCGTCTTTTTTTACTCTCTTTTCCGTAAAAATGTAGTTTTTTACACCTTCAGACCTATTAAATGCTACTTGACACAGCCTACATTACTTAAATTTATAGCAGCTCGTTATAAAAACGCATGCAATAAGCTTCTTTTAAAAAAAAACACCCAGGCCCCATGACCCAGGTGTCAATTAATATAGAATTAAAGATTAATTAGGAAACCAGCGGATATGTCTCGGCATTCATTACGGTGCTTGTCTGGTGGTTTTCCGACATAAGTTTACAAACATCTCCGTAAAACCATTCGAAGTCCTTACGAAGATCTTCATAATGCTCCATTAGAATAGGTATCGAAGGTGTAAAATCTATTCGGCAAAATCCGAATTTGATATACCTTTTAAGGTATTGATTTAGACCCGCAATGGATGAAATGTCATCCAACCATTTTTCCTGTACCAGTTTTTCCTGCACTTTCCGGAGTTTGGCGTGCATGGTGTCTTCCAAGCCTTCGTGACATTTATATAAAAGCTGAGTGGCATCAGTAAGACCATTTCCGGTTTGGGTTTTCCAATGCAAAGCCATAAAGTGATCCAAATATACTTCCAGGATCTCCAAGTTATGCTTTAGCAGCAAAGCCGACATTCTTTTTGCATTCTTCGCCGCAATGGGATGGTTTTCTAATAACTTACGAATGGCCAAGTGAAGATTTATTCCTCGTTGGATTCCGTAGTCAAAATCATGTAAGCGGGTTGATCTTCCGGTTTCTGCTATCAAACAACCAAAAGTAATTTCTTTGTGGGGCTGGGAAAAACTTAAACTTACTAAATAGTTCATAGTGTTTGTTCAGTTAAGTTAATGGATAGAAATAAGTACTTTCTGTTTCAATCTTGAATAGAAGAAAGTAGAAAATTGATAGCTCTACAAATTTACGCTTCAAAAATATTTCTTAATTACTTGTAATTCAGAAATTTAACGATCCGTTAATACGGATACTTCGCAATAATTTAAAATCTAACTATTTGGAAATCAATGGCTATACTCTCTTTAGTTCCCACTTTAACAATTTAAAGAACAGAGGACGATTTTATAAAAATGATTAATTTTCTTTCTTCCTTTAATCCAGTATTTCGAAACACTTTTATTTCTTAGAAATCGTAGAAATATTGAAAAATAGACAAGAAACCGGCCGGTATTTTATAATTTTGTTTTTCCTAGAATAGTAAATAATGACAAAGCAAATGAACCGTTGGCAGATTCACTGTGCCCATACCCCCGAAACCATTGATCGCGTATTATTACCAATCCGCAAAAGGGGCTTGCTTGTGGAGAGTTTTACATACCAAAAAAAGGATGAATTACACGCTGTTTGCACCATTGAATTTGAAATGGAAGGGGCAGATCTGGAACGTGTGTATAAGAACATGATCCGTATCTACGATATCCACGAAGTGGTTCGTTTATAATACCCTATTTCGAATGTAGCCTCTCATAACGTGTTATTATACTCTACTAAATTGTCGGAAGCCACCGGTGTAAGGCATTTTGTTTCTACCAAAAAGGGTGGTTACAGCCAAGCACCTTTTGCTTCCTGCAATGTGAGTAAACTTGTAGGAGATGAAGAGCAAGCCGTAATTCAGAATAGGGAATATTTAAGAGATGCAATAGGTGCGGAACACTTGGTAATCCCCATGCAAACTCATTCCGACCGATTTGCTTGGGTAAACCGGACCAATGCCCTCGGATCTTTTCCCGAAACAGACGCCTTGCTATGCAAGGAGGAAGGCATAGCCATTGCAGTGATGTCTGCGGACTGCGTGCCCATTCTTTTTTTCGATACCCAAGCCCGCATGGTAGCGGCGGTGCATGCGGGTTGGAGAGGTACATGTGCAGGCATCGTAGGTAAGGTATTGCAAGCCATGTGGGAGGCCGGAGCTCGCCCAGAATCTACTCTAGCCTATATCGGTCCATCCATCAGTCAAAAAGAATACGAGGTTGGCCCGGAAGTTATCCAGGCTTTTCAGCACTTTCCTGCTCCAGAACGCATTTTGGAGTCAAAACCAACGGGGAAAGCACTTTGTAATTTGTGGGAAGCCAATTTGCAAATCATGCTGGAACATGGTATTCCTGGAAAAAATATCGAACAAAGTGGTATTTGCACAGCCTCACGAACCGATTTGTTTTATTCCGCACGTAAAGAAAAACCTCAAACAGGAAGGTTTGCCGCAGGGATCATGCTTCTGTAAAAGAGAAGACTTGGCTATCCAGGATCGTAGTGCCCTATATGGCTATAAATTCAACAGCATACCTCTTAATTCAAAACTTTTACTAATTTTGGGGCCGGGAAAAATTCCCTATTCAGGAAACTGAAAAAAAAGCAAATAGAAATTTTTACAATGGCAAATTACTTCAACACACTTCCTCTAAGAGAAAAACTAAATCAATTGGGAGTTTGCGAGTTCATGGATAACTCAGAATTCGCTGATGGTGTGAATGCACTGAAAGGAAAAAAGATTGTAATCGTTGGTTGTGGAGCACAGGGGTTGAATCAAGGATTAAACCTTCGTGATTCAGGTTTGGATGTTTCTTATGCATTGCGCAAAGATGCCATCGAAACGAAAAGACAATCCTGGAAGAACGCTACCGATAATGGCTTCACTGTGGGCACATACGAAGAACTTATTCCTTCTGCTGATCTTGTAATAAATCTTACTCCTGATAAACAACATACATCGGTAGTGACTGCGGTGATGCCTCTCATGAAAAAAGGTTCTACGCTTTCATACTCGCATGGTTTTAACATCGTGGAAGAAGGCATGCAAATCCGTAAAGACATTACTGTAATTATGGTGGCGCCTAAATCTCCCGGATCAGAAGTTCGTGAAGAGTATAAGCGTGGGTTTGGTGTACCAACCTTGATTGCCGTACACCCTGAAAATGACCCGGAAGGAAAAGGTTGGGCGTATGCGAAAGCGTATTGCGTAGGAACAGGTGGAGATAGAGCAGGCGTGCTTCGCTCTTCCTTTGTGGCAGAGGTAAAATCTGACCTCATGGGCGAGCAAACTATCTTGTGTGGATTACTCCAAACAGGGTCTATCCTTGGATTTAATAAAATGGTTGAAAAAGGTGTTGATGCAGGGTATGCTTCAAAACTTATTCAATATGGATGGGAAGTAATTACCGAATCGCTTAAGCATGGTGGTATTACTGCTATGATGGATCGATTGGCTAATCCTGCCAAAGTAAAAGCCTTTGAACTTTCGGAAGAATTGAAGCAAATCATGCGTCCTTTGTTCCAGAAACATCAGGACGATATTATGAGCGGTGAGTTTTCCCGTATCATGATGGAAGACTGGAAAAATGATGACAAAAATCTCCTTACCTGGAGAGCTGCAACAGCAGAAACTGCTTTTGAAAAAACTCCTGCAGGTAGCATGACTATTGCTGAACAGGAATTTTATGACCATGGCGTACTAATGGTGGCAATGGTGCGTGCTGGTGTGGAACTAGCATTCGAAACCATGACCGAGGCAGGTATTAAAGACGAGTCTGCTTACTACGAGTCCTTGCACGAAGTGCCATTGATCGCCAATACCATTGCTCGTAAAAAATTATTCGAAATGAATCGTGTAATTTCCGATACAGCAGAATATGGTTGCTACTTATTTGATCATGCTTGCAAACCGTTGCTGGCTGATTTTATGAAAAAAGTAGATACGGATGTAATTGGTAAAAATTACATGGCTGGTAAAGACAATGGCGTTGATAACCGCAAATTGATTGACATTAATGAAGTAATTCGTTTCCATCCAATTGAATTGGTTGGCGCTGAATTACGAGCAGCCATGACTTCCATGAAGCAAATTAGCCTTGGAGCTAAATAATTCAAGATCGTTTTTTTTAGAAAAAAGTTAACCGTCAAGGTTAACTTTTTTCATTTTATGCCCCTCTTACCAGCAAACATCCATGATTATATGAAAAAGCTTCTGCCTTTTTGTTTTTTCATTTACCTGAGTATTGAATTAACAGCGCAACACCGTTTTACTATTTCCGGCTACATAAAAGAAGAACAAAGCCTGGAAACCTTGCCGGGAGTAAACATTGTCTGCCGCTCTCTTCAAGCTTCAGCCTCTTCCAACGAATACGGTTTTTATTCTCTCACTTTACAATCCTCCGATTCAGTTGTAGTCGATATTGTTATGTACGGCTATGAAAAACGTCAGTTAAGAGTAGCCCCGAAAGATACTACCCTTGATATAGAACTTAAAACCTTTGAAAAAGTAATGAAGGAGGTAGTAGTGAAAGGGAAAAAAGAAGAAACCAAAGTAAGTGAGAGTGCTCAAATGAGTACCATTGATATTCCTGTTTCCCAAATTAAGGATTTGCCCATGTTGGGGGGAGAAAAGGATGTTTTGAAGACTATTCAACTTATGCCTGGCGTTCAGAAAGGATCGGAAGGGAGTTCAGGAGTATATGTTCGTGGTGGCGGTCCCGACCAGAATCTTATCATTCTTGATGATGCAGTGGTATATAATTCGCAGCACTTGTTTGGCTTTTTCTCTGTCTTTAATGGAGATGCATTGAAAAGTGTAGAACTGATCAAGGGCGGATTTCCTGCTCATTATGGGGGGCGGCTTTCCTCAGTAATTAATATGACCATGAAAGATGGAAACAAAGAGGCCTTTCATGGTGAAGCAGGAATAGGATTAATTTCCAGTCGAATTATGTTGGAAGGACCTATCGTAAAGAAAAAGTCTTCCTTCCTGGTATCTGCCCGACGCACGTACGCCGATTTACTCATTCAGCCATTTTTACCCAAAGGACAAAAAGGTGGATATTATTTTTATGATTTTAATGCAAAGGTGAATTATCAACTAGGAGAAAAAGATAAAATCTACCTAAGCGGATATTTTGGTCGTGATAAATTTTATGCTAAATCAAAAGGCGAATCGAGCCGCTATGAAGCTAATTTGTTTTGGGGAAATGCAACCTCCACTCTCCGTTGGAATCACGTGTATAACAAGAAGCTATTTCAAAATACCAGTCTGATTTTTAGTAATTTTAATTTCAATATTGGAGTAAAGGATAAAACAAGCGAGGCAGAATATTCTCTAAAATATTATTCTCTCATTCGTGACTTTTCTCTTAAATCGGACTTCAGTTATCATCCTAGTGCTAAACATACGATAAAGCTAGGAGTTATCAGTACGCTTCATACCTTTAAACCTCAGGCATCGGAGTTTAAGGATACCTATACAGAGACTAGCAGCAACGATGTGCAGCGTTATGCAGCACTTGAATCAGGAATTTATGTGGAAGATGTATACAAGCCACATCCCCGTGTTTTGCTGAATGGAGGAATACGTTTGAGCGCCTATCACGCAGACGGTATACAGCAATGGAGGCCTGAACCAAGGTTTACATCGAGTTATCTGATCAAAGAAAATTTTTCTTTCAAAGCTTCTTATGCTGTTATGAATCAATATATTCATTTGCTAAGCAATACGGGTATTGGATTACCAACCGATTTGTGGGTGCCTGCTACCTCCCGCATAGTTCCTGAACGATCCAGTATAGTGGCGGCAGGATTTGCCAAAGATTTTGAAAAACAGAAAATGGCTTTAACAGTGGAAGGTTATTATAAAGACATTAAAAATATAGTAACCTACAAAGAAGGAGCTACATTCTTCAATATCGATTTCGATGATTTGGAAAAACGAAACATCAGTTGGGAAGATAATGTTACACAGGGAAAAAGCTGGTCCTATGGTCTGGAAGTGTTGCTTCAGAAAAAAGTAGGTAAGTTTTCTGGCTGGGCCGGCTATACCTTATCCTGGACCTATCAGCAATTCGATTCAGTCAATTTCGGAAGAAAGTTTTTTGCCCGATACGACCGACGTCATGATATTTCACTGGTAGGAATTTATCATATTAGCCCGCGTACTACCTTGTCCGCCGTTTGGGTATTTGGTTCCGGAAATATGGTAACCTTGCCTACCGCCATTGCCCCCAATCCCGGGCAAATATATGGTTCTGAATTTGGGTATATCGATATTGGATATTATCAGAGTGCATACGAAGCGCGCAATAATTACCGCATGCCAGCCTATCATCGACTGGATCTGGGTATGCAATTCCATAAAGAAAAGAAACGATATACCCGTACCTGGGATATTAGCATATATAATGTGTACAGCCGATTAAACGCATTTTTCCTCACCTGGGAAAACGAACAATACCGGACCGGGAAGAATCAGTTTTCGCTTTATAAAACAGCCTTGTTTCCTATCATTCCTTCCATTACCTACAACATTAAATTTTAATTCTATGAAATATTTTTGGGTCGTAGTTGTTGCGTTAGGGCTTCTAAATTGTCAACGAAAATTGAAAGATCAACCTGATTTACAGAGTGACCGTATTTTTGTTTCGAGCTTTATTTGTCCGCAGGATCCCTATGTAGAAGTTACTTTGTTAGAGTTATTAGAAGGGAATAAAGTGTATCCCAATAACTATTATAGTTCCAGTGATAATACGCATACTATAAATGATGCCCTGGTAATAATTTCGGATGGAAGCCAATCGGTGGTTCTTCCGTTTTCTTCTAAACATAATAATTATAGAATACACAAAAACGTTTTTCCTATTCAAGAAGGAAAAACCTATACACTGGAAGTGAGTGCGCCAGGGAAAAGATCCTGTAAGGCCCAATGCACCATTCCTTTTGCCATAGAGGCTGTTGTAAGTAAAATAGATACCATACGGTACGATGACTCCGGATTGTCAAGTAATTCTTTTGTTTTGAATTTGGAATGGCAGGATCCTGCATTTCAAAAAAATTATTATCTATTAAATAGAGTTGAAAATTTTGCATACGAATATCAATATGTGGACTGGAATTGGATTAAAGCTGATTCTAATATTTCAACGAGTTCTACCTACGAATGGGAAGGTTTGTCGGACGATGCTTTTGATGGCAAGAAATATAAATTTAAGTCTGAAATTAAAAATTTCTTCAGCTCCAGTAATTCGATCGGCTATGCTTTCTGTCATACGGATGAGCATTTTAAACGCTACTTCGATTGGAAAAAACTTAATTATTATGATAATCCGTTTCAGCAACCACCGATTGTTTATACCAATGTCGAAAATGGCTTAGGGGTATTTTCGGGCTATTCTAAATTTTATATTAAATTGTAATCTACAAACGTTTCCGAAGGTGTTATTGAGCCAATGGGATAAACCTAAAGCTGCACCAATCCAAGCCTTCGTTTCCCGCGTTTGTGAAGCGGTATGATAGCCTTAAAAGAAGATCAGGTGCTCATCCTGGTCAATCAATTGTCTGAAATGGAGAAGAAGATGAATTTGAAATCCGATTCAAGTCTTCAACGCTCCTTTCAGCGAATAAAAACATTATTGTCGGATGCAGGAATTGTCTATTCTATTCCTATGGGTGAGGCCTTTAACGAAACGCGAACTGATTGCGAGGCTTCCATTGCAGGAGATTCCATAAACCAACTTCAGATTACAGAAGTGATCAAGCCAATTGTTTGGAGAAAGGAGGGAAGCTCTTTATCGCTTATTCAAAAAGGAATAGTCATTGTAAGTGGAAAATAAGGCGCTGAAGATATGGGTAAGAATACGCTGAAAAGGAATCCTGGTGTAGATCAATATTTGCTGGAAGGCTGTGGACGTTGTGCACTGGGAGGTACTCCCGCATGCAAGGTACATCGTTGGACGATAGAACTGGAAACCCTTCGCCAATGGGTCTTGGAAGCCGGGTTGGTAGAAGAAGTTAAATGGGGTGTACCTTGCTATACACATCACGGGAAAAACGTCGTAATAGTCGCTGCTTTTAAAGAATATTGTTCCTTGAATTTTTTTAAAGGGGTGTTGATACAGGATTCTCCAGGAATGTTAGAAAAGCCTGGTGATAATTCCAGAGTTTCGCGCATTGTGAAATTTACGGAATTGAAGCAAATCCAATTACAAGAAAAAGATATTCGCACCTTATTAAAGGAAGCCATAGCTGTGGAGGAAGCTGGAAAGAAAGTTGAAAAAATTCAGCCGGAAGAGATTCTAATTCCAGAGGAGTTAGCACAGAAATTCAAGGATTTGCCAAGTCTGAAAAAAGCATTTTATGCTCTTACCCCCGGACGTCAACGCTCTTATATTTTGCATATCAACAGCGCTAAGCAGACGGCAACTAAAGTTGCCAGGATTGAAAAGTGTATTCCTAAAATCATGGAAGGAAAAGGATTTAATGAATGGTAAACCAACCAACATGATATTCTTTTTTAAAAAATATGCATGGCTGCTGGTATTAACTTCTACACTTTTTTGGACAGGATATTTTATTTTTTTTTACCAATCTCCTGCAGTTTTTTTTCCTAAACGGACGTTCGTAGCAAATTCCTATACTGACAGCAATAGTGAGGGCGGGCAATCCATCGTACATCGGTTGGATTTAAGCGATTCGATACTCCAGTTTCAATATCAATTGAGACCTGGTTTTCATGAGCCTTATTGTGGTTTTTCTCTTTCTTTGACCGAGGTTTTAAACGTGCGTGGATATGACCGCTTAACTATTCTGGCGAAAAGTGATTTTGCACGACGGTTTTTAATACACCTTACAATGCCGGATGAACTTACCAAGGGCAATGTGCATCCCTTGCAGTTGCGGCATCTGCAAGGCGAACTCGTACTATCGCAAGATTGGACTGCCACTGAATGGGATTTTAAATCGTTTATTACACCTGATTGGTGGTTGGCCACCTTCGATTTCAACAGAAAAGACCTGCAAGAACCTCAATGGGAAAAGCTTAAAGGAATTTCCTTTACAACCGGCAGCAATAATCCCAATCTAGTTGTCACCTCTATTGCAATTAAGCAGATCCAATTCTCTCAATCCCATCATGATGCCTGGTTATGTTATTTCATTTTTATTAGTTTACTGGGAATGATTGGTTGGGCAATGCATCTCAACCGGCAACGATCCCAAAGTCTTGAATCCATTGTTATTCATTATAAAGCCATTCACGCAGGGGAAAAGAAAGAGTCGTTTGAACCCTTCCTCCAATACATTCATCAGCATTACGATGATCCGGAGCTTACCCTTACTAAAATTTCTGAAATGACTAAAATTCCAGCCAGGGTAATTTCTGTCTATATCTCCGAAAAATTCAATACCAATATTAAAACCTATATCAATCAGATAAGGATCGTGGAAGCCCAACGCCTAATGAAAGAGTCGTCACTCAACATAAGTGAAATTGGGTATAAAGTGGGTTTTAACAGTCCCACTCACTTTAATCGTGTATTCAAATCCATTACCGGGCAAGCCCCCGGAGCCTTTATTAGGAGTGTTGATTATGAATGATTTGCGTGTTTTGTAAAGTCATTTTTCGATTTTGTAAATCGGGTTGAGCATACATTTTTTATTCTTGCTTCCGAAAAAAACAACATGAATATGCGTTTGCTAACATCAAAAAGTCTATGGCTTCTAGCATGGATTATTTTTTCCTTTAAGCCTCTTTCGTCGCGCATCTATTATGTTTCTTCCTCTGGTTTGGATACTAATTCTGGGAGAAACATCGGATCCCCATTTCGGTCGATTCAACGTTGCAATCAACTCATTTTACAGGCAGGGGATTCGATCTTATTTAAAAGAGGAGAGGTTTTTTATGGATGCCTGGAATTGAAGCAATCAGGTATTCCGAACCAACCCATCGTGGTTTCTGCGTATGGATCCGGCCCTATGCCTGTACTCAAAGCCTCGGTGCAATGGCCAGTTGTTTTTAAAGCAGCCGGCATCGCAAGGGTAATGGTGAACAATTTGGCCGGAGAAATTAAACAGGTCTATTGGGGCAACAAACCATATCCCCTCTGTCGATTTCCAGATTCCGGTTACTTGACTATGTCTGAAGTGAACGGTACAGAATCTTTTTTCTCCGGATCCTTGCAACAAGCAGCAGGATACTGGGACTCTTCTACTGCCGTTGTTCGAACCCAACATTGGGTGTTGGATAAAAGACTCGTCAGGCATAGTGCGGGTGGAACAGTAGAGTTGTATCCGCAAAAGGGATTTCATAGCAGCTATCCATTTCAGAAATGGGCAGGATTCTTTTTTCAAGGTACAAGATCCGCGTTAAGCGAAGGAGAGTTTTATGCAGATGCCGAACTGAAATGCCTGGATATTGCCGACGCTTCTATTCCACTTCAAAGCCTTGTGGAAGTTCCTGTTTACGATCATGTGCTAAAAATTGCTCGGGGTCAATCGCATATTGTATTGTCCCATCTCCAGCTAGAAAAATCGAAAGCAGACCTGCTATATGTTGAAAATGCTTCCTTTATAACCGTGAGTCATTGTGAATTCCGCTTCTCAGGCAAAGACGCTATTGGAGGCTTTCACTCGTATGCATCTTCCAATTCCAATTTTGAAATCAGGTATTCCAATTTCTACGATGTAGGCAACGTGGCCATTAATCTTCAGAACTCAACAGGTATGTTCATACACCATAATCAATTTAAGAGAATTGGTTTGTACGAAGGACTCGGGGAAGGATACGATTCCGGTTATTCAGGCATTTTTATTGGAAAACACAATACGGTAGAATACAATCATCTCGACAGTATTGGATATTCAGGAATAGTTTTCGGCAGCATGGATACAATTCGGTTCAATTATGTAGCTCATTACGGACTGGTCAAAAGTGATGCGGGTGGGATTTATTGCTGGTCCGGGTCGTATAACCATATTGAACAGAACTTAATAGTTTCAGGCAGGGCCAATGCCAGCGGAACCATTTATCCGGAAGGGAAAATGAGTGCCGGTATTTATATAGATGATCATTCCCACCATTGCACAATCCTGCGGAATACCTGCCTGGATAATGATGCTGGCATTCTCTTGCACAATGCCTGGCAGGTGCATGTAAAAGGAAATATCCTGTATGATAACCGGACTGCACAACTGGAATTATTAGAAGGGAATCCTTTTGTAAAAGTAAATGCCATTCAAGAATTATTTATTCAGGAAAATACCTTTATGTGTATGCACCCTTCGCAATTGGCGGTAAAAATATCTACCTCCTCCAATAATGTGCAGGGAATGGCGGGCACTTGGCAAAATAACCAGTATGCCATGCCTTTTAGTCAGCGGGCTGTTGGCCTGGACGTGATGCCCGCTTCGGCAGATGGCAACTATACACGGCGCTTTCAGGCTTTTACATTGGATCAATGGAAAAAGTCTTATCCCTACGATGCAGGAAGCTTACTTGTTTTTAGTAAACCTATATGGTATGCTACTGCCATGGAGATAGGCCCTGAATTAATTCCAAATGGAACCTTTGAGCATGGCAAAGATTGGTGGTGGACCTATGGAACACCTTCGGCTCAGCTTCAACTTAGTAAGCAAAATAAATGGTATTCGAATGCCTTGCAATGTCAACCAGAAGATTCACTGATGTTAAGTGAAATCAATATGGGCATTGCGCCCATTCCTTTGAAGAAAGAGGCTACCTATCGTTTCTGTTATCGTGTGTATGGAACTAAATTCAGTGGGTTTCAGGTTCAGTTCAATCAAACTTCCGAACCCTATACTTCCATGGTGCTGCCCTACCATGCTCGACTTTCCTGGGATACTTCCGTTCAGCAAGATACGCTCTGGATACAGGCAATTGCTGCAGGAAATGCCTCCCTGGTTATTAATGCAAGTTCCTGGGATGGCACCAGCTATTGGGATGATGTTTCGCTGAAAGAAGTGGCACTTGATACCAATGCCAGTAAGCCACATAATCAATTCCCTTTGTTATTCAATGCTAGCCCGCATCTTCGGGAATACCATCTGCCATCTTCATGGAAAAAATTAAATGGAGAACCAATACCAGATCCGGTTAGGTTATTACCTTTTCAATCGTTGCCACTGCGTCCGGCATTTTCCATCAATCTGTTGGAACCCCCTTTGCAATTTCCTTCTAAGCTGGTAATACATCCTAATCCTAGCCAGGGTAAGGTTTTGTTTCAAAGTCCTGAATCGATTAAACGAATTGTCTTAAGCACAACTATGGGACAGCGTCTGGAAGAGGTAATACAACAACAAATGGAAGCATATGAATTTCCCCCAGAACTACCCGATGGAGTGTATGTGTTGAGCATTGAAACCAATTTGGGAGTTCAGCAGGTTAGGGTACTCAAACAATAATGTGGCCCTTGCTTCACAAATGTGGTCGAACTTTTTAAATTCTTATCCGAATGCGTATCTTGAGTATAACTCAGTAAAGAGAAGTATGACGTTTGATTTTGGAATTGATCTCGGTACCACCAATTCAGTGATAGCAAGATGCAAAGAAGGGAAAGTGGAAGTATTCAAAAATCCGGTAGGACATAAAGAAACCTTGCCTTCGGTAGTAGCATTTAGGAAAGACCGGATTTTAATTGGAGATAAAGCCAAAGAATACCTGGAACGGGATGCCAGCAATGTATTCGGATCTTTCAAGCGTAAAATGGGTTCATCGGAATCGTTCTGGGTGATGAATTTGGAAAAAACATTTTCCCCCATCGAATTATCGGCCTGTGTTTTAAGAGAGCTAAAAAACTTTGTTTACACAGGAGAAGCCGTGGATGCGGCGGTCATAACAATCCCCGCTTCTTTTGATACCGTACAATCCAATGCTACGCTGAAAGCTGGAACTGAGGCTGGTTTTAAAGAAGTGCTGCTCTTGCAGGAACCCATAGCGGCCTCCCTTGCATATGCCAATCAACAGCAATCCGATCTTAGCGAAGGCCAGTGGCTCGTGTATGATTTGGGAGGCGGTACGTTTGATGTAGCGCTAGTTAAAATTGCTGATGGAGAAATGCATGTGCTCGATCATCAAGGCGATAATTTTTTAGGTGGCCTTGATTTCGATCAGCTCATTGTAGATCAGTTGGTAGTTCCCTACTTATATGGAAAAGGGAAATTTGAAAACCTGGAAACAGAATTCAGAAGCGCCAAGGGGAGATACAATAATCTTTATTTTAAATTATTGATTCTAGCAGAGGAAGCTAAGATTGCTCTTTCTAATGCCGTGGAAACAGAGATCGAATTCGAGATCGAAGATTTGGAAGGGACACTTCTGGAGATTTCCTGCACCATTACCCGGCAACAATTTGAAGAGCTTATTCAGCCTACCGTCAGTCGCACCATATCCATGATTGCTCAAATGATGGAACGCAATCAAATCCATCCTTCCTCATTGCGATTTGTGTTGATGGTAGGAGGCAGTACCTTGATTCCATTGGTGCGTCAAATGATTACCAGGGAATTGGGTCTTTCGGTAAATTGTGGAATAGACCCAACTACAGCAGTAGCCATCGGGGCAGCCTATTATGCTGCCGGAAGAAAACGCAAGCAAACTTCCGCCCCTGATACTACCAAGAACTCAGCTGCTGCTATGGCTCCTCTCAAAATGGCCTATCAGCGAAGCTCACAGGCCACAGAGGAATATTTTGTCGCCCTTCCCGACACTTCCTTTCAGGCGGTCTACTATCGTCTTATTCGTAAGGATGGAGGTTTTGATACTGGGATCAAAAAAATAAATGACCGCATTGAAGAAATGCTTCCTTTGTTGAAAGAGTCCGTCAATGTATTTCAGTTACTCGTATTGGATGCACACCAACAGGTACTTCCTTTGCAAGTGCCAGGCATTGAAATTGTGCAAGGTAAATTCAGTGTATTGGGACAGCCTTTGCCAAACGATATTTGTTTAGAGGTAGATGATCCATGGTCGGGAGGTACACGATTGGAAGTGATATTTGAAAAGAATGCACTGCTGCCATTGCGACGAGTAGTTACCAAAGAAATTTTAAGAACGGTACGCAAGGGTAGTGACGAAGCGTTGATCATTCATATTCTGGAAGGTAGCAGGTTTTCTAATCCTGCCACCAATCTTCCAATAGGATCAGTTCAAATTTCCGGAAATACTATTTCCCGTGATCTGCTCAAGGGATCCGATATAGAATTAAGTTTTGAAATGTCTGAGTCCCGGGAGCTTCTTGTTACGACGTATTTGCTAATGACCGATCAGGAGTTTCAGAATACCTTTAATCCTTCCGAGCGAACCGTCAGTATTCTTAAGTTAAAGGATGAAATAACCGAATTGAACTACCGGATACAATCCGAATACAATGAAGCCACCAGCAAGGAGGAATATGAAATGGCGGGGCAACTAAAGCAAATAAAAACCGACGTAGAGCTCTTGCATTTGCAGGCTGAGCGTTTAAGTTCAGACGATGTAACCGATTGGCGGTATCAGCTGGATGATGCGAAAAGAAAATTAGCTTCTACGTTTGATTTACTCACCCGGGACAAACATTTGGTGGAAGTGAAAAGTGTTTATTTTAGTGCGAAGTCTTCCTGTCAGTTCTCGGTAGAGCAACATGGATCCGATGAGGATAAACGTGCGTTCAGTGAATTAATGAATCGTGAAAAAGAAGTGTTAAGCTCCGGAAGTAAATTCGCCATTGAAGGACTGACGGACAAGCTGCAACAGATGCGACATCGGCTGGATTGGAAGACACCGGAGTATATCATCTTTTTGTATTACCATTTTTCAGGGTTTGAAGGCTCCTATTCCAATGAGTCTAAAGCTAAGGATCTTATCCTTAAAGGAGAAAAAGCACTGGAGCGACAAAACTACGATGAACTTCGGGTGGTGGTAATTCAGCTTAGCCATTTAGTTTAAAGCCACATTCTTCAGTTGATTTTCAATAAAGCAGTTTTGGTATTATTTGTCTTCTCTGTTGAATTCTATTGACTATCAAAGTCTGCATAGATATTGCAATGGCCCTGTACAACTGGTACATAAGTCATTGTCACTACAATATCTACTGTAAAGTATTGAATCAAATGTCGAGAAGATTATGAATGCAAAAGATACATAATGATGTAGGCAAGCTCTGACTTTTCATTTTTACGAACACTTTCTCTAAGACTATTTTAACTTCCATAGTTATAGTACCCGGAATTCCAACTGGTAATGGTCTGGAATGTTGTTCTGTACAAAGATTTGTATTGTATCATAAAGATGACGGTTACAATGATAATTGCTAATTGTGGGCTACAGTATTCTTGTAATGAGGTTAGAAATTAGTACCAAATTTTGTTATACTTGCTAGG
>JALONM010000069.1 GCA_025454925.1 Cytophagaceae bacterium | reverse complement strand
AAAGTAACGTTTTCGTTCAAACCTTCCATCCAAAAAGGGAATCTGGTTATTAAACAGTTGATTGGCAGCCAAGCCCAGTCGCATCCCTTTATAATGTAAGTAAGAACCAAGATCTGCATCAGGAGCCATGGAAGATTCTGATGCTACCGTTGCATTGGGCTTAAGCGCGTTATTGACAAGTCCTAACGAAATACCATTTGACCAGAATAAGCCTGGGGCTAATTCTACCCGGTAGGAATATTGGGCCATTGCTTTTAAACGGATAAGGTATACACCTTCTTTATCATTGATAACAAAGGCAGAAGCCCGGTGCCTAGTGTTCGCTGAATCGCCCCCCCATGCGATGCCTCCATTTACATAATAGGAGGCAATGGTATTGGTGAGCGGGTTAAAATCGTTGTAACCTATTTGTAGAAAAGATTTTTTCTCATGATCGTAAGCCGGATTAAACAGGTTGCCCAAGTTAATCTGATGATCAAAATATAGCGGATAGGCGCTAAACACCTTTTGTCCTTTGATTGTGTGTGAAACAAAGGATAAAAAAACAAAAAAGGTGATTAGGCGATTCAAGAAAAATATTTTCCTAAAGGTAGGCATTAGAGAAAATGTTTTAAAATTTTCTTTTGACCAGGGGTTACATTCTCCAAAATAAATGATGATGCCCATAGATAAGCATACCAATTATCCATTATCATGACATTAAACCTTTTTAATTATATGAGATACAAATACATATCAATGCTACTATGGACCATTACGATCGGAGTATCAATGGCTCAGCCAATGGTAAGCACCACAGCGGGCATCGGCAATGGATGCGTAGACGGAGAGACCAGAATAGGAGAAACGATTCCTGGGTTTAATTCAGCATCGGGTATCGCCATTGATGCTAATGGTAATTTGTTTGTTTCGGACCGTACTAACCATGTGATTAAAAAAGTAACACCTACTGGTGAAGTTTCAATTTATGCCGGTTCTCCGGGAGTAATGGGCTATGCCGATGGCGCCAGGGAAAGCAGTTTGCTGGCTTTACCGATGGGATTGGCCTTTGATGCTTCGGGTAATTTGTATTTCGCAGATCAGGGTTCATCCAGAATCCGAATGATTTCGCCGGCTGGCGTAGTAAGTAACTTTGCAGGAAGTTCCAATGGATATTCAGATGGCGCCAAAAACAGTGCTCGATTTAACCTGCCTGTATCCATAGCGTTTGATGCGTCGGGGGTCATGTATGTGGCGGAGGAAAGCCACAAAATACGGAAAATTACGGGTGGAAATGTTACTACCCTGGCTGGCTCGAATACGCCAGGCGCTGTTGATGGCACCGGATCTGCGGCAAGTTTCCGAATTCCTAAATCCATTGCAGTAATGCTCAATGGAGATCTATTGGTTGCTGATGAGCAGAACCATAAAATCAGAAGAGTTACTCCTGCCGGCGTGGTAACTACCTTTGCCGGAACCGGCAGCAATGGTAGTGCAAACGGAGCACTATCCACGGCTACTTTCTCCTATCCGGGATGTATAGCGGTGGATGAAGATGAGAACATTTACATTGCCGACTTGAGTTATAAAATAAGAAAAATCAATGCAGGCACTTCTACTATTTCGGATTATACAGGCGGAAATGCTCGCCACATAGATGGTCCGATTTCCATTGCTAAAACCAAATCTATTGTAGGCATGGTATTCGACGATTTAGGTACTATGTATTTCCAGGAATTCAATATGCTGCGGAAAATATCGGGAGGTGTGGTTTCGACCTTGGCGGGCACCGGCGTGGAAAACTCCAACGTAGGCACAGGAACAGCAGCCAGCTTCAATAAACCCAATGGTATCGCCAGCGATGGCGCCGGCAATTTATACATAGCTGATTTTTCCAACCACCGGATTCGCTTGTTAACTACTGACGGGGAATTGAGCAGTTATGCCGGCACAGGCACTCCCGGCTACACCGACGGCAATAAAGCTTCGGCTGAATTTTACCAGCCTTATGATGTAGCTTTTGATAACGCCGGAAATATGTATGTATCGCATGCCTACAACAGCATCAGGAAAATTACTCCGGCAGGCATTGTTTCCAACTTCGCCGGAAGTTTGTATACCTCCGCAGGCTTTACCAATGGCACAGGAAACGCTGCCGAATTCAACAATCCTAAAGGCATGGTGATAGATCCTTTCAACAATATATACGTGGCCGATGCAGGAAATCATTGTATTCGTAAGATTACTTCTTCCCGCGTGGTAACGACATTTGCTGGCAATGGTGTTTCTGGGAATGCAGACGGAAACGGAACTTCAGCCAGGTTCAATAACCCTTGCGACTTGGCCATGGATTTGTTCGGAAATATTTACGTAGCCGATGCAGGCAACAGAATTATCCGGAAAATAAGCCCGTCGGGAGAGGTTACTACTGTGGCCGGTTCTGGCGCCAATGGAAACCAAGACGGAACAGGCACAGCGGCCCTATTCTCAAATCCTGTCTCTATTTCTATCGATGCGAACAACAACCTGTATATTTCGGATGCTGGCAACCATAATATTCGCAAAATGCTCCTTTCTACGACTGAAGTTAGCACCTTGGCCGGATCATCTGCCGGGTTTGTGGATGCTACCGGAACTGCGGCCAAATTTAACGCTCCGTATGGCATCGAAGTATTTCAAAATACATTGTATGTTGCCGATCAAAACAATCATAAAATCAGACAAGTAAACCTGAGCTCAAACAACACAAGTCCCCAAATTTCCGATCAAAGTTTCTCCATTGAAGAAAACAGTATGAATGGAGCCTTGATAGGAATGGTATTAGCCAACGACAATGATCAAGGTCAAACACTAAGTTATTCTATTGTTTCCGGAAACATTGACAATGCGTTTTCTATTCAAAGCAACACGGGAGCCATAACGGTAACAGGCGCCTTGGATTACGAAAGCAGAACTTCTTACACGCTCGTTATTCGTGTGGATGACTCGGGAAGTCCATCGCTAAATGCTTCTGCAAGCATCACCATCAACATCTTGGATTTGGTTGAAACGTCTGTTTGGAAAGAAACTAACACCCAATCGTTACAAATATATCCCAATCCGGCCAGTGCTGCCGTATGGATACCATTAGACCATTCCTTTGAGGTAAAACTTCACGATTTAATGGGTAATTTACTTCAACACGAGTGGATGGAAACTAAACAACTGGATGTATCTGCATTGAAAAGCGGTGTGTATATATTGGAAGTGCAACAACAAGGGCAACGTTATCGGACGCGACTGGTTATTCAGTAAGTGCAAAACGGCTCTTCTCAATGAAAGCGCAGTATTGAGAATTTCATGGATCGCAGATCCATGGCCGTCAATCGCATCATAGAAATTCATGAACTCTTTTATGAATTTCTACTGAAAGATCCGGGTAAAGGAATGCGAAATATTAGGTTCGAATTACCAAAAAAGAGAAGAGAATCATTGAACAAGCGATTTTCTTCTCCTTTTTAAAAGGGGACAGAAGATAAGATTGCCAGAAAACTCCTTCACATACCGGTGTGAAGCATGTATATTCGTATTATCGGCATATTAAATTCAGTTTAGTGGCCAACATAAATACACTAAACTCTTTTACAAAAATAGGATGGCTCATTTAACGGAAAAGCAGATTATTGAAGCAGTTCAGAATGAATCAGATTCCAGGATATTTGTGTATTTATACCAAAAAGTATTTCCAAAAATCCGCGCATTCATTTTAAAAAATGGTGGAGACATGGACGAGTGCCGGGATATTTTCCAAGACGCCTTATTGGTCTTTTGTACGAAAGTAAAAACGGGAGTATATAAACATGATACTGAAATTGATGGATATCTGTATGCCGTAAGCCGAAATTTGTGGTTAAACCGTTTTAAAATAAAAAACCGAAAATCTTCCCTTCCAGTAGAAGAAGTAGAAGCAGTCATTGACGACAACATGGAGAAGGTTATGATTTGGCGCGAAAAGCAACACACGCTAAATGCTTTACTGGAGAAAATTGGCGGTGTTTGTATGGACCTCTTGATCAATGTGGTTTATCATAAAATGAGTATGACCCAGGTTTGCGAAAAGATGGGATTCGCCAACGAAAATGTAGCGAAAACAAAAAATTATAAATGCAAACAACGATTGGTGCAATTAATTGATAGTAATGCGGACTTAACCGATTTATTCCGATGAACATCAACGAAGAATTATTTGAAAAGGCGGAGCGTTATGTGGCGGGCGATATTAGCGAGCAAGAACGCTCTGACATGGAAGCATTGGAAAAGCATTCTGCCGAATTCCGTCAATACGTTCATCAAATAAAGCAAGCCAACGAGGTGGTGTTTTTATCGGGAATGAATCGGGACTTTTCCAGAATATCTTCCGCCGACAAGAGTTACTTTTTCCGGGATAAACTTTTCCGTGGCGGAAAATGGATTGCAATGTTGCTGTTGTCCTTGGGAACTATGGCTGTAATCTACCTGGCGCTATCACCTTCCCCTGAAAAAACCGAACTGAAGCCAGAGAGTCCGCAGGCAACCCCAAACAACAGCCATACTATTTCACCAGAAAAGGATTTGAATTTTATTAAAGAAAATAAAAATCTCGCTGGCTCAGAAACTTCCCTCTCAAACAACACGAGTCCTTCCTTGAATGCTACCTTAGGATCAGAGACTATTGATAGTGATACGAGCCATCCGGCAGAAAAGGTAAGCCCCAGTATCATCGCCCAGACCCATGATACGTTAAAACAAAATTCTGCAGAACCATGCAGCCAACTGCCTCAGGTAAAGATTCAATCCAACGCCACCTGTGAAGGTGAAAATGAAGGTACGATACAAGTAGTAAGTGTGCACCAAGGCTCTGCCCCCTATTCCTTCAGCCTGAACAAACGAAGCTTTCAAGCTTCGAGGATTTTTAATTTCTTACCTGCAGATGAATACACCTTATGGGTTAAAGATGTCAATGGCTGCTTAAACAGTAAAACGATTTCGGTAGATTCAAAAGTCTGTAACAGCCCCACCTCGCATTTTGTTTTCTCCTATCAAAAAGGGGAAGATTTCAAAATTCCAGAAATCAACCAGGATGATGCCACCTTTCAACTTTTTAACAGGGCAGGAAAAGTGATGTATACAGGAACCCTTACTTCTTCTTTGCCTGCCTACTGGAATGGACTTAGCGAAGAAGGTCAGCGTCTTCCTTTAGGATTGTATCCGTTTAAAATTGTAAATGGAAATCATCAGGTTCTGATGGAAGGAACCATCACTATTGTAGATTAGTGAAATTCTTCAAAAACGTTTATTTAAAAATTCGATTCCTTAGTGAATTAATTCTGTTGAGAAATTAAGTCTTATAATAAAATGGTCTGTTTGAATCAAACAGACCATTTTTATTATTGCCTCAATCAAGCCTGGAGGTTGATTAGTACTGGCTTATTCAGTTTTGGATATGGATTGACGTTCTTCAGAGCCATCCTCAAAACGTACTTTCAGGAAATACATACCAGATTTATATCCCGACAAAGAGATATTCCAAATCTTGGCATTTACAGATTCCTGTAGTAATTCTTCGCCTAAGGCATTTACCAATTGCACCTGGGTAATGGTGCGCGCGCCTTCTACGCGAACCATATCCTGGGTTGGGTTAGGTGAAAGTATAACGTTGGAGGCAGCCAATGCAGCCAGTTCATCCGACTCTCTGTTGGAAGATGGACAGAGGCTTACCGTTTTGCAGAATTGCTTATACCAAGGACTTACGTTGTAATTAATACCTACACAAACTTGTCCACCAGTATACCATGGTCCGGTCGATACTTCCGCATTCCAAGGATTGGAAGGGTTGGTAGCAATATACGATACGCTTCCATTGAACCACCAGGTAAAGCCTGTGGCACCAGGACGATGTTGAGCATTTACAGAAAACGACACAATCTGATTTTTAGATAAGCAATCGTTTCCGATGATATCGCCTAGCGGACCTCCAATGACAAAGTTGCGGAATGCTTCGGTAGTACCACCTTGATTATCGAATGCAACAGCACGAATTTGATGAGGGCCATTCGCAAGGCTGCTGGTATAATAAACGTAAGGATGGGCATTGTCGGAGAACACTAAATTACCATCGATGTAAAAGTCGACCTTAGTAATGTAACCATCCTGATCGGTAGCCACAGCATAAATGCTTGGGTCTATGCCTATAGGAAATACCTGACCTTCTGTCGGAGATTCAATAGTTAAATTAGGCAACAAATTTACAGTGCTTCTAACCTCAAAGGTAGCACTTGCTTCGGCAACAGCGCCACGGTTATCAATCGCATACACTTGCACATAATTAGTGCCTAAGACTGGAAAATTAAAATCGGTTTGATAAGGCGCCGTGAAGGTGCGATAAACGAAATCGCCATTTACATAAAAAACAACTTGTTCAATGGAACCATCTAGGTCACTAGCAGTTACTTGCAAAGGCACAGGCTGACCTTCGTTGTATACTGACATATTTAACGGGCTCAGCAATTGCACAGAAGGAACCGTGTTGCCTGCGCCACCTGTAATTACATAACCACCGTTGGAGCTGTAATTGGTAAACCCTTTATCAAATCCGTTACCTTCTCCACTTCCATAAACTGAAAAATAATAATTTCCAGGAGCCAGTTCGGTATTGATAACAGCATTACGCCCCAGCAGGGAGCGCTCTATCAGCAAGGTTCCTGCCGCATTATACAAGCGAATTCCTGCATCCAAGTTGGTATACTGAGATTCAGGGCTTACATTAATTTGAAAAGCACCACCGGAATGGTAGAAATTGAAAAAATCTACATCGTTTTGATTTTCGATTATTCCCTTTTTCTCAACAAAGTCAGGATAGATGACTAGCATGTTGGTGCTTCCTGCCATTGTATTAGCATGATCGTCAGAACGGAAACCAAAACCGTTAAGTTGAGAAATGATGCTCATATCGTCTTCCTGATTATTGGCAAACTTATAGGTTCCATTGCTCCAATGCGTAACCGGATTCCAGAAACTCGCACCCATGATAGGGCCCCACTCACCATGTCCGGAGTAGTATTCCTCATGCGAACCATCGGCTAGGGTGCGGCCATCGTGCAATAAAAATAATGTATGTCCGATTTCATGCGAACCAGTTTCACCACCGGCTTTCAATCCACCGTTAAATACCCAGCATGGATTTTCCAGCGTCCAGTTAAAAGAACCGATGAATGCCACACCGCCGGAGCCTGGAGCTGCCGTATTGGTGGTAGTAAAGATCACTTTCATTCTATGACCTGGTTGCGCATTTTTATACACCATGGAGTCGGTAGTAATATTCAACTCAAACGGACGAAAATCCTCGCTGATCAATTCCCAAATTCCACGAATTCCATCTTCGTCGATAATATATGGTGCTGCGTTGATGGGCGCTCCTCCATTCCAAAAGGTACCACTTACATATTCCCCATCAAAATCCAGATATACTACCGAGGGAGCCTGAGGAAAACTTTGAAGTGTGTAAACCGGAGACCCTGCAGGAGGCAGCGGCGCTGCTACTGCCGGCGCTTGGCTTGCTTGCTCATGAAAATCGATACACATTACCTTCTCAATATCTTTAGGCTTACGGTATACCTGTCCATTTTCGGTATAAATTTCATACGCTTTTTTTGTGGACGGAGAAACAGAAAATCCATCAATTTTCTGATCGGTTACCGTAAGTGCCAGCGTAGAATTTTTCTCGTTGTTAATCGTACCAATGTATTGATTGGATTTGCGCACATTCAGTTGCACGCTTTCTCCAGCGAATTTCAGTCCGGCCTTTTTAGCCTTTGTCTGAGCGGTGGTTTGAAGTGAATTTTTCACTTCACTTAATGATCCCAGTTTTTCGACGCTTTGGGCAAGCGTTTGCATCGCCAACATTCCTACGGCACAAAGGCCAAGCAGGCTTGTTTTTGAAGTTTGATGTAATGAAAACATAAAAATGAAAGGGGTTTATTTACGCACTATTGCGTAATCAAAAGTATAAACTTGTTTGATCTATAAATCCCCAAATGTTTCAGTGGTATTTTTCAATTACCCAACGGTGGGTTCCTTCTTGTGAGTGGACATCGATGTATATTTATTATTGCCTAAATGCTACAATAGAACTTAAATTGAAAATATTTATCCTATATAGAAAAATGATGCACACTAAGTCCTTTGATTTTATAAGTCGTTTCGCAAAAAATATTTTTTAGGGAGAATGATGAATTCAAACCGATTACCCAAACAAAAGCTTCCAATGCGGGCGTGTCCCTTCGTGGCGCCTTCAGCGCCACTGCGGGCCGGGCCATCGCTGCAAGTCCTCGTGCTGGTGGCGCTAGGAGCGCCACCAGAGGCACTGCGGGCTTTTCGCTCTGTCCCTCACGCAAAAAACCGTTGCGCCTATTAAGTCCTTCCTTATCTAGTTTTATGACTCCATTCCCCGAATGAATAGTTAAACCTTCTAGGATTAAACTTTCTAAAGATGGGTTAAGGATTTAATCCTCGATTCCTTGAAGGTTTGAAGAAGGACAAGCATCCCTTGTGAATAAACTGATTTTATTCATCAGGATAAAACACCAGATATTTTTCTACAATTCGATTGCCGCTTTTAATACAAAAAAGAGGCCTCTCCATCTGCCATGGTGAGGCCTCTTCATTCTGCTAACCTAAAACTATCACCTTTCCTCCTGAACGAAACATAGCAACGCGTGCTATTTCCATTTTCGGAGAAAAAAAATCACGCCTATAGCGTGACTGTAAAGATAAGAACGTACCGAAAAACTAACCTGTAAATGTAGTGAACGGTAGTTCTGACTTATTGTACGGTCATCTCTTGTCGACACAATCGCAAAGAGGCACAAACCTAACAACAGAGAATAGCCCCTACTTGGTTTTTCGAGTGCTTGTTTTTTTTACCGGAGCTTTTGATGAAGTCTTGGAAGTGGTCTTCTTGGCTTTAGCTTTCTTGGCAGCTTCAGCCTTGGCTTTATCATCCTTTTTCTTCAGCTTCTCCAATTGCTTCAACACCTTGTGGTATTTTTTCACCACATCTTTGGCGGCCTTCTCAATGCCCTTTTGCACTTTGGTGTCACGGGCAGGTACCGTATTTCCAAGTACCTTTTGCATTGCCTGCTCCAGGTCTTTTACCAAATTGTTTTTTACTTTCGTAGCCACGATTCTGTCTTTTTTTGCTTCAATATATAAACAATTGCTTAAAAACCAATCCTTTGGTAAACTGATTTAACATTGGCTTAACGTAAAACCAAGGAATGTTGCCAAAACGGAAGGGCATCCTGGAGCCTAAGCTCCAACCTAAGCGCTCCATTCCCGTTTAATACTTTATTGGCTCGCTGGAGCGTTGTAATTATTAGCATTAGTATATTTTTAGAATTAGAGGAAATGAAAGATTTAGGGAGAAACTGGCTCACCGAAGGCCTTATTGACTTCGAGTATAAAAAATACATCTTGCTCGCGTATTTGCAAGGAGTTCGTAATGAATTCCAGGAACGCAAATTGTATCCGGTATTCGCAGAGCTCCTTACCCACTATCGCCATCTGGTAGAATTAAAACAAAACAAATCCTTGCTGCGCGAACGTTTTCCAAAGGAACTAAGTGGCGGAGATTTCGAAAAACTAGAAATGTTTTATAAAGAACTGGTGGACGACGACAAGGTAATGTCGGAATTGGAAGAAATAATGGAATATTCTATTCCTAAGTTAGAAGAACAATTGAATGAAGGGAAAGATATCTACGAGGAAGTAGAAAACGGCATGAGCATTACTCCTGTTGGTTTGTATTCCTTAAATGCCTCTACCGGTTTCATGATGCTGTACGTGGATGGGAAAAAAGAAACCAAGGTGTACGAATACGAAATCACGATTTTTGAAAACGCAGAAGAAAAATTCAGGGGCGTACATACCCAATACCTGGAATCAATTCCACGCAATCAATTCACCACCTACGAATCAATAAAAGTAGAACTCAGCCGCAAATATCCCCGCTTTTCCAATCCAGCAACGTATTTAATCGATTCCAAAGTTGCGTATCCGCTGGAGGAAGCATTGCTTCCTATTGCCAAGCGAATGTTGGTCCGCTTTTTGTCAACGGATACTATGGCATCTTAAGTTGATACATGAATAGTTCGCACTTGAGCACTTCAGAATTTTACATCCTCGAAAAATCTTGGTTGGCCAAAATAGCCTCCTTCTTTTTCAAAGGAAGACCTACCGCAATGGTACTGGGAAAAACCATTCACTTGTGTGGTGTTTCAGCAGAGGTTTTTTTGAGCAACCGGCGTTGGTTATTGCACGAACTCGAGCACATCAAGCAATTCGGACGCTATGGCATGCTTCCGTTTTTATTTATGTATTTAGTGGAATCCGTGCGAAAAGGTTATTACTACAATCGATTCGAAGTGGAAGCCCGACAAGCCGAAAATGGCATCTATTAATTAATCTAAGCCATATTCCTCTCCATTCTTGAGCAGAAATCGTTTTCCATTTCTTATCACCATTTCTGAATAAGACGCTGGTACGATCCATTTACCGCTTCGGTCAATTACTCCCCAGCCATCTTTTGTTTTTACCACCGCTCTTTTATTCTTGAAGTCTGTGACCTGTTCAAACTGACATGCGATTTTTTCGTTTCCATCCACGGTGATAAATCCCCAAAGATCTTTTCTTCGATATGCCGCCAAATCTTCTTTAAACGGTTTAACTTCTTCGCAGGAAAGTTCTTTACTTATTCCTTTTGCAGAAACAAGAATAACCTTTTTTCCCTCTGAGGAGAAATACATATTTTCTCCTGCGTATTGAAACTCGCGGGCTTTAGACTGATACACCCATTCTCCTTTTTCATTGACCAATCCCATCTTGCCGCCAGCAGAGGCAATCGCGGGCCATTCGGGAGCGAAAGGAATATCAGCGGCAGACGATAGGTAATCAAACTCGAAAGGGGCAGCTATTGCGCCATTGGTGCGCAGTATACCATATTTCCCTTGTTTTTTAGCTTTAATAAAATTGGGTAATGCTGGCACTAATTGATCGTATTCTGGTTGAATCAATAATTTTCCATCGGCGTCGGCAACTCCTTCCCTCGCATTTTTCACAATGCGAAACACCATTTTACTTTGAAAAAAATCCATCCCTATCTGGTCGTATTCACATGGCAACACCCAAGATCCATTCGCATTCATCAGGCCTTTACGTTTCTGACGTGAGACAACCGCATACCCTCGGTAAAAGGCCTCCGCATGATCAAAAGTTTCCGCACTCACCCAACTAGAAGCCGGAATATTTAAAAACTGGTATTGCCCGTTTTTAACCACACGCATTACATGCACAGAATCCGTGAAACAGAGCGAATCAAATTCATAAGCACCGAACTTTTTGAAAGTGGCATCTGTGAGGTAATACTGTTGTGTCTTTTTCAAAGCGAAAAAATTTCCCGTTTGTAACAAGGCTACATGTTGATACTCGATTGGCAAAACTACTTTACCGGTAGGGTCAATGGCGCCATAGCGGTTACCCATTTTCACCACAGCCTTTTTCTTGAAAAAATCTCCGGCATCGTCGTATTGAGGTTTGATGTATACTTTTCCATATCGGTTTACAAAGCCGTATTTACCTGCTTTTCGAACCGCATAAAACCCTTCCTGAAAGACGCCAATTTCCTCGTACTCTGGTTCCAACAATTTCTTCCCTCGTAAGCCATACAAGCCCCACAACCCCTTTTTCTGCACCTGCAATACCTCCGGATTTTTGAGGAAAATCGTATCAAACTCAGGATTTAAAATAGTTTTGCCTAATTCATTAAATACTCCCCACTTACCTTGTTGTTCAAAAAGAATATCGTGCATGCCCACTTTTTTAACCCGTGTTAATTCCAAAGGAAGCAAGTACTGGCAATTCACATGATTCAACACACCATACTTTTTATCGATGCGCACCAGGGAAGCATTGACCGACATTACCTGGGCCACCTGGTATTGAGGCTGACAGATAAACGCATTGCGCGCTTCATCAAACAAGCCCCAAACGTCTCCTTTTTTCACCCATGCCAATTCTGTATTTACAATAGGATTAATTTCATCAAATTGCTTGGATTGAAATACCTGGCCTTTTGCTCCCACCAATCCCCATTTGCCTAACTCCTGGGCCCAGGCCTTACCGTTCCTGAAATTGGTAAGTCGCTCGTATTTGCAGGGAAGAATGATTCGACCTTCGCAATCAATTACGCCCATTAAAATCCCCTTTTGCACAATGGCTTTGCCTTCCACGAAAGGAGAGACTTTGGCATAAAAGGCTTCGATGCGCCATTCACCTGCCAGATTTACATAACCCCAGCTCCTGTTAGGACCCAGTTTAGGAATAAGATCTTCCGGACAACCACTGCCCTTTTGTCCAAAAACAAGGATTGAACCTAGTAACAGAAATACTAAAAAAGAATAGTTACGCATATGCTAATCATTTCTGAAATTGAACAGTGAAGTGTTTTACACTCCTTACCCCTAATTCAATTTAGAACGAAAAGATACGGCTAAAATTTGAATCTTTAAAAATTGTACTGAATCAGAATCACTGCAAAAGAAATGAAAATTAACTTACAGAACTCAAGGCATCAAATTTACTGCAAAAGCAAGTCATTTCTTGAACACGTGCAAGCTGTATATCTCTATCGATCCAATTCTTTTAAAAGATGTCGAAGTTTATCGGTCTGAATTATATCAGGATTTTTTTTAATTGATTCTATATTTCCCTTTTCGGAAGTAATACCCCAAATAGCCACTCTTAGATTGTTATCGTGAGCCAATTTTATTTCTTCCTTCGTAACATATTTGGTAGAAATAAAAATCCCATACAACGATTTAGATTTTGCAAAATCTAATCCTTTCGCAAAATTTTCAGTGTAAATAAATAAGCGCATATCAGGATAATAGCTTTTATAGCGGTTTATAAACTCCTGACTTTGTGACTCTATATATACATTATTCTCAAGATTATACTTCTCAATAACTTTTTGCAATGTTCTAATAAATGTTTCCTCAAACAACTCCTGGTCCTCGCGCTTGTATAATTTGCAATCAAAAGAAAAAGAATAATCATGTACATTTTTAACACTGGCTAATAAATCATCTAATGTACTAATTGTAAATCCTTGGTAGGGAGAGATGGTATAATATGCATCTTTTATTTCACTCCAATTTAACGAGTGTATGTTCCCTTTTAAATTTGTCGTCTCCGACAGATCCTGATCATGGAACAACACCATTACCGAATCTTTGGTCATTTGAATATCCATTTCAGAGCCATCGGCACCCAGGTTCAAACAATTAAGAATCCCCTCGGCACTATTTAATGGGTATAAACTTTCAAACCCCATTCCTCCATGACCCATGACCGTGATCGAATTCCCATTCAAATTCTGAATAGAATACTTTTCTTTCTTACAAGTAGTAAGAAAAAGAATACAAATGAAAAGATACAGATATTTCATTGCGAAGCCTATCAAAACGTAAATCCCCACGAAACACCACCCCAATGTCGAAGTGTTGTATTAAACTCTACAATCGGACTGTAAGTCACTCGAATAAGCATACCCCTTTGTGTTTTTTGATATCGATAGCCAATACTTGGAACTGTGCTCAAATGTGTAAATCGTTTCATTTCTTTGGTTTGACGATCGAGTTTTACTATACTGGATATCGTTTGCCCAACTCCCAACTCCATCCAATGGGTGTTTCCTAGCAAGGTTTGAATCGAAATGGGAATGATCACATCAGGATTGAACGTTCGATTAAAATCAAACATCTTATAGGAACTAAAACCCATTTTACTAATGAGCATCACATGCGATCGACACCAAAGAAATCGTTCATAATTTAAAGACCCATATCCCGCCGATCCAAATACTTCAGCATAAACAGCATTTTTCACGAGCATACTATCCTGCTGGGCAGTAGAACAGAAACCTATACTCAGAATAACAAAGAGAAATATACTTTCTAATCTTCTGCTTTTTTTTGAAAAAAAATCCAAAAACATCATCAGCATTTTTACCAGTTACAAAGAAAAAAACATGAGTAGGCAGTAAAACAATAATACAAAATAGTAATCCTGGATTATCGACCATGAATCTTCGATTCAAGAACATCCTCACTAGTGCACTACTTTACCATGGAGAATAGTCATTTAAAGTTACATTTTTACATTGGCAATACTAGATGCATAGCATTATTTGCAAAAATATGTTTTTGCTTCAATAGCCGCATTTCCAACAGGTTATTTTCATCAGAACTGCTAATACTTTCAGCAAAACTGGTCATTATCTTACTTCATCTTGTATATCCATGGAAAGAACTATAAAAATTAGTATATTTATTATTCCAAATACATGACGGGCAAAGCATACATAATGGCCTTGGCAATTCTATTGCATTGCCTTAAGCTCTACAGCCAATGCGCTGGCAGCTTAACTGCGGGTAGTTCGCAACTTATTTCGAACGGAGATTTTAGCGCCGGTAACTCAGGATTTAATACTACATTACTCAACAATTGCACCTGTGGCTCTAACTTTTATTGTGTAACTACCAATAGCAACAATAAATGTGATATTTATGGTGTAACAGGGTATGGTGGCTCCGGAAATTTCCTCATGATAGACAGCCCATGGTCAGGAAATAGAGTTGCATCAGGAAATGATGTGTATTGGAGTCAAACGATCATACTGGCACCTAATACAGAATATAATTTCAGTTTCTTCCACCGCGGCTTTTCAATATCTTTTCTCGGACTTCCACCTGCGGTGATTTCCGTTTTTATTAACGGAATTCAACAAGGAGCCAACATTACCACCGGATCCATTGGCGCTGCCTGGACTAAATACAATCTGAATTTTAACAGCGGCAGCATGTCGGGCCCCATCGTTTTTGAATTGCGTCCGGCTTCTACTCCTGGCACAAATTCAGGCTGGGAACTAGGTTTAGACAATTTCAACCTAACCACGTGCGACAATACCCTGCCTTTAGAATTGCACTCATTATTTATTTCTGAAAACAACGTACATCTCATTGCTTCAGATGTTGAGCCTACTACCAAATGCACGTTTTATATTCGAGATGCTGACGGGAACGTATACACCTTGCATGAGCAATATTGCCAGACATTTGGCACCTGGAAAACTTCAGTCAACTTACCCACAAGCAAAGGCGAAGTTTGGGCTTGCCTTGAAAATTTGAATGAAACTACTTGTTCTTCGGTGGCATGGTTTGATTTGGAAAAGAAAATTTTAAAGATCGAAGTTTTTCAATTAGACGGAAAAAAGATTGGTGAACTGCAAAATGAAAATGCACTCAGGAACTTCATAAGCACCCTACCGCAGGGAACTTACCTGCAACTCAACACTTACAATACCCATACAGAAAATTCATTAATCAGAAGCTGGTAGCTTTAGTATTATCTGTGTTTATTGTTTTCCTGACTTTTAAATGAATAATCCCACATTTTATTCAATGGTAATCATTTAAATACAAGGATTGACATCTAAAGTATTCTTTTGTAAAAATTGAGCATCCACTTTTAGTGAAGGATACCTGTTTTTTTTATATTTACTTATAGGAGGAAGCCCAATTGATCCAAACACAATGGTTAGTATTATAGTAAAGAAGAGATAAGGCTTATGATTTCGTTTGAACTTAGTAAAAATATTCATGAATCAGATTTTTATACTTTTGAAACAAGTTGGATTGGAGAAATGATTTATGATATAGGTAATAATACAGTAACTATTCCTGTTTTAAATTTAGAAGTGCAGAACAAAGAAGTTTTGAAACTTCTCAGCTTTGATGCTTATGACTGTGTGTATGTTCGTGAATCATGGTTTAATTTCACTGGAGTTTATAAAGTCGAGAAAAAATTACATCTACAAAACGAGAAAAAATTTGTAGCAAAAGTGAATGAAGAATTAGAGTTTGAAAACATTCCTTACGAAGAGCGAATATTTGAACTGGGGGGAATGGGGGTTTACAATGGTGATTTATATGATGGATTTTTTAGGATTTATGCGTCTAATTGTTCCTTTGTAATAAAGGAAAACTCTCCGTTGTCATTAGATTTTATTAGCATGAACAGCTATGACCCCACTAAAGATGATTGGTTAAAAAAGTAAAGCGGTTTATTTTCCATTCATGAACGGTAATCTTGGAAACCACCCCATTTTCCAAGCAATTAACACTACAACTAGTACCACAACGAGAAATACTAGTTTTCTTTTATTAGCAATGTTTTCACGTTCTTTTGAGAAGGAATGTCCACATCGTGGGCAACTATCAGCATTACTGCTAATGTACATATTTTGAATAAAGAAATGGCATTTCAAAAGTTAGACTATATACACAATAATCCATTAGCTGAACATTGGAATTTGGTAAAAGACCCAAATGATTACTATTATTCAACTTGTTCATTTTATGAAAAGGGAATAAATAATTTCGATTTTATTAAAGATTTAAGAGATGAATATTAGCAAAATGTTGGTTCGTGAGGACACGAACCAAGGGGTGGGGGAATAAAATTTTACTAGCACAAACAGAAGATAAAATGCATAATACAGAATTGGGATCCCCCCTCGCTGCCGCCAGCGTCCGCTGGTGGCATAATATTTCTGGTAAGCATAATATTTGATTTTTAGCACACATGCGCGCGTATGTTCCGGCAAAGCCGGGTCATCCGTGTGCAAATAATTTTGCTTATAATACTACGAAGATCAATTTATCGGAATCTTCAGATCCCAATAGAATGTTAATATAAATAAGAAAAGAGAAGAAATTCATTTCAAATAGTTTCATATTCGATACAAGTAAATTACTTTAAACTTCCATTTCAGACCGTTTATAATAATTTTCATTCCTGATCTATCCGCAGTCTTAGACTACGGATAGATCGGGAGCATTACATCTTATGGCATGATAGGACTAGTAGTTGGGGCCTCAGAATCGCTGAGCTTAACCTGAGGCCGGCCCAAAATTATTTTTTTAGCATACGTGCAGTGGTCGCGCCATTTTCAGTCCACACCTGTAGTATATATATTCCCGCAGCTAATTCATCTCCCAACTCTACAGAAGTACTATTTAAATTTTCTGACTGATAGACAAGCTCTCCAATCGTATTAAAAATAAAAACAGAATGAATAGGTTGATTGTCTTCTAGTGATATTACAGTGGTACTCTGTGTGGGTTGAGGAGATAGCAAGACAGAGGTTCTGGATGCACAGCTTCCAACATTCACCACTTTGGTGTACTCTTTATACCATGGACTTACGGAATAGTTGACTCCTGCATAAAATGTAATGCTTGTTCCATTTAAATAACCTGGAAACTCTACTGAAAATTTGGTTGCATCAGAGGCATCTTTAGTGACCACCGCTGCGCTGTTTGACCAATAGTTTATACTGCTTACCTTATTGTTTTCCGGAGTTAAAGTATAAAACAGTTTGGATCCTGCCGTTGCACAAGAAGACCCGTTGATTCCGACTGTTGAAGGAATTATGGAAGGATGCACTACAAAACTTACTGCTTTTGAGCTGCTTGCTCCTTTATTGTCGGTGGCTTTTATGTTTATAATATAATTTCCGGCAAGTAAATTGTTCCAGGTATAGGAATAAGGGAAAACAAAGTCTGTAGCTAATAAAGTACCTCCATTGTAAAATTCTACTTTGGCTATGCTGCCATCTGAATCCGTGGCACTTGTCTGAATGTCCACCTTAGCAGGCGCAAGGAAAGAAGTACCATGAACAGGAGAAAGAATGTTCACAACAGGCAATAGATTTACACAACTCACTTCATTCACCCCGCATCCGCAATTCCCTGGAGATGTTTTATTTTTATCTGATGGACACAAATCAGATTTGTCTGCCACATAGCCCGATGGCTTCGTACAAGATAAAACACTTGAGGAGGGATTACCCTTGCCGTCACCATCTTCATCGGCATACCAATTCGTAGGTGTGCTTGCTGTTATTCCTGTTGTGCCTCCCGAACAAATGCCGCAGGCATCAAGTGAAGCTATACCATTGGGTGTTCCTGAGCAGTCTGTCACCGGAACATTTGTTTTTTCAGCCACAATAAGATCATCGAAATATGCCACCATGGTGCCACCACCTCCGTTGTTGGAATAAATGCCAAACTGAGGATGCCATGTACCCGAGTCCCCCGGCCAATAATTAGTAGGGCCGGAATAGGTAAACACGAGTTCTCTATCCATATACACCTTCCAGTAACCATTATTTCTATTGAATTTTGCGTGCACTTCCCAGGTAATCCATTTTTCGGTATAGGCACTTAGTTTTTTTCCGGCAAATGGCGTCATAAATCCAGGCGAACGGGGAAGCCGAGCACCGAAGTTCCCATTTCTCACTTCTATTTGCAATGGAATTCTTGAATCTGTGCCAGTAGTTCCGTGTAACCAAAACTGTATAAATTCCGCAGAAAAGAGTGTGGCCTGGTTGGCAGGAAAATAGGTCTTTAGCTGAAAGTAGATTTCTTTGGAGGCCACTCTTTCCAGGCTGGGACGAAAACTTAACTCAGTTCTGGGATTGAGTGATATATTAGAGTAATCTACATCCCCTTGATATTTAATCATTTCTAAGGTTTTGTTCGATGCATTCTTGGGATCATTTTTGATTATAAAACGTTTATCCAATTCCGGATGGGAAAAGGTTCTTACGTTTGAGGAACCCGAGTAAAAATACCAAGCATCACTTTTTAGATATTCTCCTGCCTTTAGTGTTGTCTCGAACGTTTTTGAATAAACGGTGGAATACCCGGCAGGAACTTGTGCATGGCTGGTTAAGGTCAGCCACAAAGAGGCTATAAATAGTAGTGCTTTCATAAATGAAGTAGATTTATTGTAGTAATTGTAAACTAATGTATTCTTCAGACCTGCCTGTGGCGAAAAAGTAAACAATAGCCATAACGAATGCTAACCTAATAAAAGACGCAGCCAAGAAGTAAGCTGCGGCATGCTGGTTCACCGATCCCGTCGGACTAAAAAGTTACCGATAGCTGTATTGGCTTACTAGCATGCGGTGTAAGGCCGCCCCCTGTTTACTGTAAGTGTAGGGATATTCAATTTTTATTGGTGCGCTAAGAGTGGCATAATTTCCCAATCTATGCATAGTCTTAGACAACGGAACTAATATGAAAAAAGAGATTTTGGTCTCGACAAAAAACAGCAAAGAGTTGTATATAATTGTAATTTCCTAAACCATGGAACTAAGAAAGTTCCACTCGTTTACCCCAACGGTCAAACAGGAATTTTTCGATAGGAAATACAAAACTCTTATGCTTGCACCGTTGCTTGGCCAACCATTGAACCGGTCGGAGTAATGGACGCTTTCGGGAATAGCCAACTTTTAAATAAAACTTGAAGTGCTCGAAGAATGCATATTTTTCCTCGCTTACCCAGGGGCCTGAGGAGCCGATATAATCAAACTCCGACCATTCGTGAATGGTAGAAGGTAATTGGTAGCCATTTTTTACCACCTCTTCAATA
>JALONM010000068.1 GCA_025454925.1 Cytophagaceae bacterium | reverse complement strand
ACCGCCATCCATTACTTAAACGATGCGTACGCCAATGCTTCCGACGATGCCTTGCGCAATCACGAATTGTCTGAAGCGGTGGCTTTTATTGAAGGATTGAAATACAACCCAACTAAAGTAATTTCAGACAATAGTTTATCTACCATTTTAAATTTGTTTAAATCAGGCGGTGAATATGATTTCTATAATATTTCGCTTACCAATATTCAAAGTGCTAGAGATCAATTGAGTGAAATCTACGGGCTTAATTCAGTAAAAAACAACTTATAATTCTGAATCCTGATTCAGGTCATTTTTACAGGCCTGAATCAGGATTAAATTTGAAGGCGAATGTGTACATTGCAAAGCAGAATGAATATGAAAAAGATTTATTTTTGGGGATGCTGCTTAGTATTTCTGTTTGGTGCTTGTAAAAAGAAGAAAAAAGAGGAAGTTGAATTCGACAGAGGGGCCATGCTAACAAATATGGCAGATGAAGTGATATTGCCAGATTTTGAGCGCGCACTAAGCTCTATCGATTCACTAAACACAAGGGCCATCGCTTTTTCAAATAATCCTACTCAAAACAGCCTGGATAGCTTGCAAGCACTTCATAAAAGTGCCTGGGAGGCTTGGCAGCGAATCGAAGTTTATGCTTTTGGTCCGGCCGAAACCTTGCCGTATAAAATGTCAGTAAATGTTTTCCCAACAGATACCGTACAAATAAAAAATAATGTTTCGGCAGGAGGAAATGCAGATCTTTCGCTTGTTTCCAACATCGATGCCAAAGGATTTCCGGCGCTTGACTATTTGCTGAACGGCTCATCCGATGCCACATTATTATCCAATTTTACGGCCTCCAACAACAGAGCCACGTATGTGAAAAATCTTACCGCTGACCTATTATCTGCTGTGCGAAACGTTCGAAACGAATGGAGAAATGGGTATGCCAATACATTCAAAAATGCTACAGGCCTCGATATTGGAGGTTCCACAGGTTTGTTGGTCAATTATTTATCCATGGAATCGGAAACAGTACGTCGCGAAAAGATAGGCAATGCACTTGGTTATACACTGGTTTTCTGAATGGCGGTATGCGATATCCGGGAAAAGTAGAATCATTTTATGGAGGCCACTCCAAAGCATTGATCGTAGCGAATTTGAAAGCTCTCAAACGCTTGTTCCAAGGTGGAAATGGAATAGGCTTTGATGATTATCTGAATGATATCAATGCTGAATTTAACGGCACACCCTTGGCCAATGAAATCAATGATCAGTTCGATCGGGCCATCAATGCCGTGAATGCCATACCAGGAGATCTTCCTCAGGCAGTTACTACCAATTTTACGGAAGCAGATAACGCTTTTCTGCAATGTAAAATTCTCGTTGTGAGACTCAAGGTTGATATGTCTTCCCAATTAGGCGTATCCATCAACTATGCGGATAACGATGGAGATTAGTGCTGAAAATGAGTGCCCCATTAACGCAAACTTCTAATTCGAATACTTCCATTTTTCCGCTGGTTACTTTCCGGGTAGCTTTCGGCCTCATGATGTTCCTTGCTTTGCTCCGATTTTGGTGGAAAGGTTGGATTCATGAATTGTATATTAAGCCGTCTTTCTTTTTTTCTTTTTACGGATTTGAGTGGGTCAAAGTGCCTACTTCCGAAATACTGATTTATGGAATTTTTATTCTGCTACTTCTGTCGGCCGCGGGAATAGCCCTGGGATTTTTATACAGAATATCGAGCCTTGTATTTTTTCTTTGCTTCACCTATGTGGAATTGTGGGATAAATCAAACTATCTGAATCATTATTACTTTGTTAGTCTGGTTGCACTGCTTTTGTGCCTGGTACCTGCACATCGCCTAGTTTCACTCGATGTATATTTTAATTTCACCAAGCCAATGAGCAACCTGTCGGTTGGGTATATTCGACTGTTTCAAGTCCAAATGGCCCTGGTTTATTTTTTTGCAGGGATTGCCAAAATAAATTCGTTTTGGTTATTCGAAGCCATGCCACTGCGCATGTGGCTGCCGCTGCATCAGGATCTTCCATTGCTTGGTCCTTTTTTGCAGGAAGAATGGCTGGCATTCGCTTTCAGTTGGATTGGGATGTTATTTGATACTCTGATTCCATTCTTTTTATTTTACAGGAAAACGGTATATCCAGCGTACCTGGTAGTGTTGATATTTCATATTCTTACTGCGGTTTTATTTCCCGTCATTGGAATGTTTCCCTTTATTATGATGGTTTGCGCAACGGTTTTTTTACCTCCTTCGTTTCATCAATCGCTATGGAAACGTTTCTCTAATGCACATCAGGTAAACATAACGCCCAAGTTTCCGGCAGTTCTTAGGCTATTCGCCGGATTTTTCTTTTTTTTGCAAGTTCTTTTAGCATTCCGCTACCTGGCATACCCCGGAGAATTGTTTTGGACAGAACAAGGCTATCGCTTTTCATGGCGGGTAATGCTGATGGAAAAAGCGGGCACCTGCACCTTTTTAGTGAAGGATCAGAGTGGCAAGATGGATGAAATTAACAATCGTCGTTATCTGACGATGCAACAAGAGAAAATGATGGCTACACAGCCCGACATGATTTTACAATTTGCTCATTACCTTGGTCAGGAATATCGCCGTTTGGGGTATCAGCAACCGCAAGTATTTGCAGAATCGTGGGTGTCTTTGCAAGGAAGGCCATCTCAATTGCTTTTAGATCCTTCGGTTGATCTTCTTACTAGAAAAGAAAATTTTCATCCTAAAGACTGGCTGTTGCCCTGGAAACCTTGAGACATCTGATTTTTATTTGGAGTTTGCTCGGTTTTTCATTGGCCGCACAGCAGGGGGTGATTCGCTTTCAAGTTGAATTGCCTGAACGCGATTCGGCTCAGAAGTTTTCGCTTGTGGTGCATGTACAGCCAGGTAACCTACGACAAGAATTCACTTCTCCGGAAGTTACCCTCAGTCCCTTGCCTTATGGTACCTACCAGTTGGTGCTTCAGGTGGAAGGTTACCGGAGAAAAAAAGTAAAAGTGGAGCTGCTGTCCTCCGAAAAAAATCTGGGTAGTGTGTCGATGAGTGTCATGCAAACGGCGACCATTACAGTAAGAGGCAGCAGGCAAAGGGACGCGCATTTAAAATCTGTAGAAGGGGTGGCCATTTACGAAGCCAAAAAAACAGAATTAATAGAGCTTAAGGAAATTAATGCCAATACCGCCACCAACAACAGCCGGCAGATATTCAGTCGTGTGCCAGGCTTGAATATTTGGGAAAGTGATGCCGCCGGTTTGCAGCTTGGTATCGCCGCCAGAGGCTTGGATCCGAACAGGGCCTCCAATTTCAACATCCGTCAGAACGGATATGATTTGAGTGCCGACGCCTTAGGCTATCCCGATTCTTATTACAATCCCCCCAGCGATGCCGTAGAGCGAATTGAAGTAGTGCGAGGCGCTGCTTCCCTGCAATATGGGCCTCAATTTGGTGGCATGGTCAATTATGTTTTGAAAAAGGGAGATCGTACCAAACCTCTTTCCTTGTACAATAAAAACACCTTGGGTTCCTATGGCCTCTTCTCTACTTTTACAAGTCTGGGAGGGCAAGTAAAAAAAATCAACTATTATACTTTTTATCAATACAAAACAGGAAGAGGCTGGAGGCCTAATACGGCACTAAACAACCATTCCGCCTATGCAGGCTTGCAGTGGGAATTGTCGACCAAACTTACCCTGAAGGCAGATCTCACACTTTCATATTATCTCAATCAACAGCCCGGAGGTCTCACCGATGCTCAGTTTAACAGAGATGCCAGCATTTCGGTGCGCGAGCGAAACTGGTTTTTGGTGCATTGGCGCATTGCATCAACTTCCCTCGATTACAAACCAACCGATCAAACTAGAATCAATATACGAACCTGGGGTTTCCTTGGCGATAGAAAAGCCCTGGGCATGTTGGGCAATATTAATCGAACCGACAACGATAGCATTCCTCGGGATCTTATAGTTGACTTTTATAAAAACATTGGAACAGAAGCAAGGATCTTACATAAATATCGAATCAAGAAAAGAACACAAGTGTGGCTGGTGGGTTTGCGGTATTATCATGGCAACTCACGGAAAATTCAGGGCGAAGGTCCGGTGGGTAGAAAAGCTGAATTTCAATTCAAAGATATACAGAATGTAGAAGGTTCAGACATGCGTTTTCCGGGAAGAAACCTAGCGTTGTTCTCCGAACATATTTTCCATGTGAGCCCCCGTTGGGCGATCACTCCAGGATTGCGCTGGGAATATTTGAAAACAAGTTCGGATGGATACTACAAGCAAACATTTTTAAACATCACCGATACCCTTCGTAAAGAAGATCAACGCACCTTTCAGCGTAATTTCCTGATTGCGGGCATGGGACTGCGGTACAGCATTACCGATAGCCTTGAAGCCTACGGAAATGCTTCCCAGAATTACAGAGGCATCACGTTCACCGATATGCGTGTGGTTCGGGTGGCCGCTCTCGTTGATCCTGATCTGGAAGACGAACGTGGCTATAACATCGATCTTGGAGTAAGAGGAAAACCATTTCGTTTTTTAACCATTGATTACAGCGTTTTTTACCTGGCCTACAACAACCGGATCGGACAAATCAATTACGTTGATCCCGATTATAACATCTATCGATTAACCACCAATATCGGCGCCACTGAAAGCAAAGGACTGGAGACGTTTACAGAATTGGATATTTCCAAACTTGTGAAATTGCCTGCCAGAATGGGATGTTGGAAACTTTTCTCCACCGTTGGATATGTACAAGCATTGTACAAAAAATCGGAAATTAAGACTGTGGTCGGCAATCAGGTAGAGTTCGCGCCACAATGGATTCTACGCAGTGGATTCACTTGGTCGAAAAAAGGATTTTCAACCACCCTTCAGCATAGCTACGTGAGTGAACAGTTTACCGATGCCACCAACAGCCTCTTCACAGGCAATGCCGTAAATGGTTTGATACCAGCCTATACCGTATGGGATTGGTCCTGGAAATGGGAAGCAAATCGATGGAATGCCTCAGGAGGTATTAATAATATTTTTAATTCCATTTATTTCACCAGAAGGGCAGTGAGCTATCCTGGCCCTGGGATTATTCCTTCAGAGCCAAGGATTTTATACCTGAGCCTGGGTTTCAAATGGTGATCAGTTGCTTTGTGAAATCTTTCTAAATACCGCTATAGTCGCTATGTTCGGGCGCTATGGATCATTTGTGAATAAATTTAAAACCCGATCGTTTTTACTGCCTTACTAATCTCGTAAATTTCTGAAAATGAAAACTTCC
Organism: Cytophagaceae bacterium; assembly: GCA_025454925.1. Classification (GTDB taxonomy): domain Bacteria; phylum Bacteroidota; class Bacteroidia; order Cytophagales; family Cytophagaceae; genus JALONM01. The sequence goes on along the minus strand of JALONM010000068.1, from coordinate 15,567 downwards.
TTTTCATTTTATGGTTGCGATTGGCACGTACTTGATTGAATTGCAAGCAAGATAAAATGTCCGGTACGGCTTTATCTTTTAATAAAAACATTGGAGTAAAAAGAAACCATATGCCTGATTTTTCCCATTTACACGTTCATACTCAGTTTTCTTTGCTGGATGGAGCGGCCAGTATTCCGGCCCTCATGAAGAAAGCTCAAAAAAATGAAATGAAAGCGGTAGCAATCACCGACCATGGAAATATGTTTGGGGCTTTTAAGTTTGTGGCAGAAGCTAACAAAGCTGGCATCAAGCCTATTGTGGGGTGTGAGTTTTATGTGGTGCAGGATCGTCATAAAAAAACATTTACCAAGGAAGATAAGGACGTTCGTTACCATCAGTTGTTTCTTGCAAAAAATCCGGAAGGATATAAAAACCTTTCCAAACTTTGTTCGCTTGGATACATCGAAGGTATGTATGGAAAATACCCTCGCATCGATAAAGAATTAATTCTTAAATACCACAAAGGACTCATCGCTACTACCTGCTGTATTGGTGCGATGGTGCCTAAAACCATTTTGAAGAAAGGCGAGGAAGAAGCGGAAATTGAATTTAAGTGGTGGCTCGATCTTTTTGGCGAAGATTATTATGTGGAGTTGCAACGTCACGATATGCAGCAGCAGGAAATCGTGAATAATGTATTGTTGAAATTTGCTAAAAAATATCAGGTAAAAGTAATTTGCTCCAACGATTCTCATTACGTAGACCAGGGCGATTCTAATGCCCATGATATTTTACTCTGCATCAATACCGGCGAAAAACAAAGCACTCCTACCAATAAAGAATTTAACGACGACGAAGGATTTACCAAAGGCACTCGCTTCGCATTTTTCAACGACCAGTTTTATTTTAAAACGAAGGAGGAAATGGGCAAGTTGTTCCACGACTTGCCGGAGTCGCTGGACAATACCATCGAAATTGTAGACAAGGTGGAATCGCTGAAGCTGAAGCGCGATATCTTGTTACCGAACTATCCCATTCCAGAAGAGTTTAAAGTCAATACCGGCGAAGGAGCCGACGTACTCAACCAGTGGGAATACCTCCGCCATCTTACCATGGAAGGGGCTCGCAAGCGATACAAAGAAATTACCCCGGAAATTGAAGAACGTCTGAACTTCGAACTCTTCACCATCAAAACCATGGGTTTTGCAGGATACTTCCTGATCGTGCAGGACTTTATAAATAAGGGGAGGGAGATTGGTGTATTTGTAGGTCCTGGTCGTGGATCAGCTGCAGGTTCAGCCGTGGCCTATTGCATAGGAATTACCAACATCGATCCCATTAAGTACGATTTGCTGTTTGAGCGTTTTCTAAATCCGGATCGTAAGTCCATGCCCGATATCGATACCGATTTTGACGACGCCGGAAGGCAGCGTGTGATTGACTATGTGGTAGATAAATACGGCAAAATGCAGGTGGCGCAAATTGTAACCTATGGTTCCATGGCGGCCAAAATGTCTATCAAGGACGTAGCCCGTGTATTGGATTTGCCCCTGAACGATTCCAACATGTTGGCCAAGTTGGTGCCTGAAAAACCAGGTATAGAGTTGAACCGTGTTCTGAAAGCGCCTATTAGCGGAGCCGGAAGCCTTGAAGAAAAAGAGGGCTTGAACGGGGAAGATCTCGATGGCGTGAAACAACTCCGGGAAATTATGAATGGCAAAGACCTGAGAGCCGATGTTTTGCGCGAGGCTTTGGTGCTCGAAGGTTCGGTGAGAGGTACTGGCGTTCATGCTGCGGGTATTATCATCGCCCCGCAAGATCTTACCGATCTCATTCCGGTGGCGACTTCCAAAGATTCCGATCTTCTCCTTACTCAATACGACGGAAAAGTTATCGAAGATGCCGGTGTAATCAAGATGGACTTCCTGGGCTTAAAAACCTTGACCATCATTAAAGACGCACTGGCCCTGATCAAAAAAAATCATGGGTTGGAGTTCGATATGGACGATGTAGATCTGGAGGATTTAAAAACATTCGAACTCTATCAGAAAGGAATGACCAACGGTACGTTCCAATTTGAATCGGTGGGTATGCAAAAATGTTTGAAGGACCTGAAGCCCGATAAATTTGCCGACCTCATAGCCATGAACGCCTTGTATCGTCCGGGGCCCTTGGAATACATTCCCAACTACATACGACGCAAGCACGGCAAGGAGCCTATAACCTACGACTTGCCCGAAATGGAAGAATACCTGCACGAAACCTACGGCATTACGGTATATCAGGAGCAGGTGATGCTTTTGTCTCAGAAGCTGGCTGGCTTTAGCAAAGGAGATGCCGACGTGCTGCGCAAGGCCATGGGTAAAAAGGACCGGGCAACACTGGATAAAATGAAAAGCAAATTTATAGACGGCTGTGTGGCCAAAGGACACGACGCTAAAATTTGCGAAAAAGTATGGACCGACTGGGAAGCTTTTGCATCCTACGCTTTCAATAAATCACACTCCACCTGTTATGCCTTTGTTGCTTTCCAGACCGCGTGGCTGAAAGCGCATTATCCTGCGGAATACATGGCTTCGGTACTTACGCATAACATGAGTAATATCGATAAGATTTCTTTCTTCTTGGATGAATGTAAAAAGATGGGATTAAAGGTGCTTGGTCCCGATATCAATGAAAGTTCCATGGACTTCGACGTGAATAAAAACGGGGAGATTCGTTTTGGCCTTGGCGCGATCAAAGGTGCTGGCGAAGCCGCCATTATGGGACTCATTGAAGAACGAGAAAAAAGTGGTCCGTATTCCGATGTTTTCGACTTCTCTCAACGAATCAATCTTCGCGCTGCTAATAAAAAAACGTTTGAATGTTTTGCTTTGGCAGGAGCCTTCGATTCCTTCGGTTTACATCGGGCACAATATTTTTACATCAGTGATAAAGACAATACCAGTGCCATCGAAAAGATTATCCGATATGGGCAGGCCTTTCAGCAAGATAAAGATGCCTCTCAGATTTCGCTCTTCGGAAGCGGTGCTGCCGCGCAGGTGATGCGCCCCAAACTTCCCGATGGAGAGCCCTGGAGTGATATAGAAAAATTAAAAAGAGAAAAAGAGGTGGTTGGTTTCTATATCACCGGACATCCTCTGGATGAATTTCAGTTAGAACTTAGCAATTTTTGCAACGCCACCACTGATAAAGTGATGGACATGAAAAACAAAGACGTGAACCTGGCTGGTATTGTCACCAAAGCTCAGCAGCGTCAAACCAAAAATGGTAAACCCTTCTGTATTTTCAGTGTAGAAGATTATCATGGTTCTATTGAAATTGGCTTGTTTGGGGAAAATTATTTAAAACATCAGCATTTAATTAATCCCGGTGAATTTTTGTACATGAAAGGAAAGGTACAGCCGCGCTTTGGAAATCAAGATCAATATGAATTTACACCTACGTTCATTCAGTTGCTTTCTGACGTGCGAAATAAAATGTGTAAAAACATTGTCATCACCGTGCCTGTAGAAATCCTCACCCAGGAAATCATTGATCACCTCGAAGCGCTGATGATGGAAAACCCAGGATCAAGCAATTTGAAAATGCAGTTGGTGTGTCAAACCCAACCCTGGAACCTGGAAATGTTTTCAAGGAAATTTAAAATTGCACCCAATAATCAATTGCTCGAATCATTAAAGGGAATTCCAGGAGTAGATTGCAGGATATCCGCGTAATTAAAATAAGGGTGCCCCATAAATTGGAGTATTCATTTTTTAATAGAAGAATATCTAGTGAAAAAATTGGGTTTAACCGGCTTTTTTCAAACGCTCAGCTTGTTTTATGGAGAAAAGCCAGAGGATGAATTCAGGGAAGACCAATGGAGACATTTTTAAGCCAAGGATCAAAGCCCTTGAATCGCTGCTTGGAATGGCCATTATACACTCTGTCAAGCCAGGTTGAATGAGCCAAGCTTACTGTTTCAAGGGAGGTTTTATGAAGAAAAATAATTCCTAAGGGAACTTTTTCATCTGAAAAAACCTTATGTTTACAAATAGTTAGATAACACAAATTTTCACGAACATGGGAAAAGCATTAGAAATCACAGATGCAAACTTCGACGAAGTGCTGAAATCAGATAAACCGGTATTAGTAGATTTTTGGGCAGAGTGGTGCGGACCTTGTAAAATGATTGGTCCAATTGTGGAAGAGTTGGCTGGTGATTACGATGGCAAAGTAGTAATCGGTAAAATGGATGTGGATATGAATTCCAATACGCCTGCAAAATTTGGCATCCGCAGCATTCCAACATTACTTGTATTTAAAAACGGACAGATAGTTGACAAACAAGTTGGCGCTGTTTCCAAGTCTACCTTGGCAGCTAAATTGGAAAGCGCTCTTAACGCATAAGCAATACAACAAGAATAAAAAGCCACGGAAACGTGGCTTTTTTTATGACATATACAGAACGCAACAACATGGGCGCAGAACCAATTCATATAGTTTATTTTGACGGCGTATGTGGAATGTGCAATGCCGCTGTTGATTTCATCATGAAGCGCGACAACCGTCAACTCTTCTTTTTCTCGCCCTTGCAGGGCGAAACAGCTCGAAAACAAATTGGATTAAAGGAGCTAGAAAAACTCGACACCGTTTATTATCAAAAGGGCGATCAGTTATATACCAAGTCTAGTGCGGCTCTGCAAATTGCCTGGACCCTCGGTGGTGCCTATAGACTTTGTATGATAGCCTGGATCATTCCGCCTTTTCTTAGAAATTTGATTTACGATTTTATCGCGGCACGCAGGTATAAATGGTTTGGAAAGAAGGAAGAATGCCGCATTCCAAGCCCAGACGAACGCAAACGATTTTTGCCATAGAAATTCAAACGTACAATTCTAATCCGGTTGGCATATTTTATTCCTGCTACCGAATCTTTTCTGCAACGATATCAGCGATAAGCTAACTAATAGCTAAGCGTACCTCCACCCCTTACCTTTCACTACAATTCTAAATAAACCTTGATCTTTATTGTGCTTCGATCGATGAAGTAGAAAGGAATGATCCCCTTTTTTTCAAAATGATCTAAGCGTACTGTCCAATTCAATTTTCGTTTTGTCCATTTAGGCTTGAAACATAGCCGTCGGATTCATACAAATAGGTGTCTTTTCAGAATATTAGAAGATTGTATCAGGAACTGTCCCATGGACGCCAGGATTTCGTTGGAGTTTCCTGGTCATAAACCTTGTTGAATTGAATCGTTATGATGAAAAGAAAATTAAGCATTCTGGGAATGGCAGTAGTCTGTATTCTTGGATCTCAACTTTCCATGTTTGGAATTACCCGCTATGTAAAAACCAGCGCAAGTGGAACAGGCGATGGAAGCAGTTGGGCCAATGCCGGCACTTTAACCCAGCAATTACTCAGCGCTAACAGCGGAGACCAGCTTTGGGTGCAGGCAGGAGTGTACACACCACAAGCCAACTGGTCGGGAAATTATACGCCAACCGATAGCCGCACCAAAACATTCTTTATCAAAGAAGGAATAACTTTGTACGGTGGTTTTTCCGGAACTGAAACTGCTGTAAATCAACGCACCTTGTGGGCCTCACCCAGTATATTAGACGGAAATATTGGCGACCTTCAGGATTCGCTGGATAACGCCTATCATGTGTTGGTATCTGTTATTACAGGTACCGGCAATGTGCTGGTGGATGGCTTTACCATCAAACGGGGAGTTGCCAATATCAATTCCAATTCTGAACTAATAAATGGGGCTTCCATTCCTATGGGATTTGGAGCAGGTTTGTTTAGTAGCGGAGGTAGCGTTCAGCTAAACAATTGCATAATCAGTAACAATCATACCACCGGACAAGGAGGAGCCATTCAATCCCTGGATGTAAATTTGGTGATATCCAATTCATTTATAATTGACAACAGCAGCAGCGCAGGAGGGGCCATCACGTGTGGGAATAAGTCGTTTACTTCCTATTCTTCCGTTTACGCCTATAATAGGGCCAACAATGGCTCCGGAGGCGCCTTGGCGATTACAATGCTCGTGGGATCGATTACCAATTGTACCTTTTACAAAAATCAATGCAGCACATTCGGCGGTGCGATTTACGTAAACAGTAACCAGGCAATAAACATTGATAACAATATTTTTAACAGCAATACAAAAGTTGTATCTGCTGTCGTAAGTGTGTCTGAAATTTACGATTTCACTGGAATATCGGTTTGCCGATACAATTGTTTGGAATTGCCCGCTTCTACCTACCCAACATACGCCGCAAGTAATCTATTTGCTACGGTTCCTTTTTTTGTAAATGAAAGCGATTGGGATGGAACAGATAATCAGCCAGGTACTTTAGACGATGGTCTTAGCGTATATACCTGCAGTCCTACGCACGAAGCCGGCAGTTCATTTCTGGTACATTTTCTAAATGCTACCGACATACGAGGCGATATGCGCGTGGCGGCTAACCACGTAGATATAGGAGCGTATGAGTTTACTTCACCTGCCAATTTACTCACCAGCATACAAACGGCTCCATCCAGTGTACTGGTTTGTCCGGGAATTGATACCATGTTTCGGGCAATTGCACAAGGAGAAATGATCTCGTTTCAATGGTATAAAGACGATGTCCTTATTCCAGGAGAAACCAACGATACCATACGATTTACATCGTTGAGCAGCGCTCATCTGGGGCAATATAAAATTAAGGTTTCTGGAAAATGTGGCAGCGTATTCTCCACGAACGTGAGCCTTTCCTTCCATCAGGAACCTCTTATCATTATTCCACCTAGCGCATCGAACGTATGCGAGGGTAGTCCATTAGTACTGGGCGCCTATGTCGATGGAACTCAACTGCAATTTTCCTGGGAAAAAGATAATGCAGTCATAGCAGGGGCAACAGACGATACTTTGAAATTTGCTTCTCTTGTGAATACCGACCGTGGGGTGTATAAGATAAAAGTGAAAGATATTTGCAACCGCACCCTCGAATCAGATCCGGTCACGATCAAAGCCAATCCAAATCTTAGACGCTATGTCAAGCAATCGGCCACAGGCAATAACAATGGATTGAGCTGGACGAATGCATACCCTAATCTGCAGGACGCCATCAATAATTCATGCATAGGAAGTTCTGTATGGATCGCTGCCGGCACCTATTATCCGGACCGAGATCAAACTGGAAATGTGCTCCCTTCCGATAATCGAACCAAAACCTTTTTGCTTACCGATGGCATTAAACTTATCGGGGGCTTTGCAGGCACGGAAACTTCCATTGCCCAACGAGTGATGGAAGCCAATCCTACGATTCTCAGCGGAGACTTGGGTATTCTGGGGAGTGATGCTGATAATGCCTATCACGTGGCCATTTCTTTTTTCGCTGATTCTGCCGTTGAGTTGGATGGAATTATCATTCAACAAGGGAATGCAAACATCGGAGACTCTCGCTCCATCAATGGTGCAAACATTTTTGATAGTTCAGGCGGAGGATTATATGCTTTCCGGTCTTCTATCACCATGCGTCGATGCAAAATAAAAAATAATAATTCAGATTATGGATCCGGTTGCTTGTTCTCCTCTTGCACAGTAAATAGTTTCAAGAATGAATTTATTTCCAATACAGGTGTCGAAGCTTACGGCGGAGGTATGTCCGTCGAAAATTCATTTATGATTTCCGAGTCAGATTATTTTTATGGAAATACATCCCTTGGCGGTGCCGCCATTTATACCTACGAGTCTCGTCTAATTTCCTACAATGCGTTAATTGCCTTCAATGCAGGACTTGAGGAGGCTGCTGTATATCATGAACCAGGGAGTGCCAAAGTAACGTTTGTAAATTCTACTTTCCTCTCTAATTCAAACGCTACCACTGGGAAATCTGCGGCCTTTTATACGGATGTTGTGGATACCATCGCCAATTCCATTTTTTGGGATAACGAAGTCGATGGAGATCCACAGGCTACAATGGCGGATCTGGAGGGGCCAGCTTCCATCGTACTAAGAAATTGTTTGTTGCAAGGGCCTTCCAGCACATATGGATTTACAGATGCCAGCGGTATGTTGTATCAAACAGATCCTTTATTGGTGAATAGCTCGAATTTGGCAGGTCCTGATGGCTATTGGGGTACATCAGACGATGGCTCAAAAATAAGTGCTGTAAGCCCCGCTGTAAATGCAGGTTCGATGACGGCTTTTCAACCCTGGATGTTGCAGGATGCATTTGGAATGCCAAGGTTGAATGGCCCTTTCGTAGACCTGGGGGCTCACGAATATCAGGATCCCGCTTCTACACATAGGGCTAATGTCAGTGGTATACATTTTTCTGTTTATCCCAATCCAGCTTCAGAATTTTTGCATGTTCGCGTCGAGCAACCCATTCAGGGCGAGATTTCGGTTTATACTTACCAGGGAACACAACTCTCCACTCAGCCATGGACAGGCACCGAAGGTCGGTATTCCATTAATCAATTGCCAGGTGGCATGTACGTGATACAAATACGAAATTCCCAAGGTACTATTCAACTTCCATTTGTGAAACAATAATGCCAACCAGCATTCGTCCATAGAAACAATTATACAATGGAGCATATTATGGATCATTGATTCATGGCCTGTAATCCCGCCATAGAAAATCGTAGAAGCCTTAGATTTTCTATGGGGCAATGGCTACGCAAGAAGAAGAATGTATGCAGTGGAAAGCAGCCTTTGGCTAATTTAGTCTAGTATTCATGCCCCCCCAAAAAAAAATCCCGGGTTCTCCGGGATTTTTTTTGGGGATGTAAAATTTTTATGCTTTTGTTTCCGCATTGTTTTTGGGAAAGCCCAAGAAGATCGAACTCAAAATTGGTATACCAAAAATTAAAACAGTTCCGATGGATACAAATAAATCTGTACTTTCACTGTCCATTACCTCGGTAAAGCTGGTGCCCGGAAGGAAATGGGTGATGGCTGAAAGCAATAATTTTAATCCCAGAATACCGATAACCAAGAATGCCGAAGTCTCCAGGAAAGGATATTTTTCCATTAGTTTCACAAAGAACTGAGCCACAAAACGCATGGCTAATATACCAATGAAAACACCTACATATACAAGGTAAAGATTTTTGGTAAAGGCCACCGCCGCAAACACATTGTCAATTGAGAAGGCCAGGTCCATCACTTCTACCATGGCTACTGTAGCCCAGAATTGACCGAAGAGTCCTAAGGTATACTTGTAAACGATGCTTTCGTTTTTGTTTAAGGTGTCATCATCTTTACTTTCTGTTTTGCTGGATTTGAAATAATCAAATGCAAGCCACAAAAGGTATAAACCTCCGAGAGGTTTTAGCCACCAGATGTTGATCAGCCATTCAGCAATAACAAGACATACCCCGCGAAATACATAGGCACCAATGATACCGTATTTTAATGCACGACCACGCTGATGTTCTGGTAAGTCCATTACCATGGTTGCCAATACAGCGGCATTGTCTACCGAGAGTAAACTTTCAATAATGATAAGATTGGCAATAATGAATAAAGCCTGTTTAGGGTCTATTCCCTGTAAAATATCATTTATACCAAAAAGCAATTCCATGCCAAAAAGTTATTAGTCCAACTTGTTTTATCCGACAAGATACAGATTTTTAGATATATACAAATAAAAAATAGGTAATATTTCAGGTTTTATAAATGCTGCTTAGAATGATTCTAAAGAGAGCTGCAATTTTTTTGTGTGCACTATGTATCTTTAGAGAAATCCTTGCATTATATAAGCGATACCACAAGAAATTTGGCAACGAAACACTTAAGTAAAGAGGAGATACTTCAGGAATTGAAGTGTATAGAACTGGCAAAGTCGGATCCCCGCTATTTTGCTCCGCTCTATGACCGATACTACCGGAGTATTTTTACCTTTCTGTATCGCAGAACAGGAGAGGAAGAGCTTACAGCAGATCTGTGTTCTCAAACATTTTTAAAAGCGATGAACGCAATTCAGACCTTCCGATTTCAAGGAGTTCCTTTTTCTGCCTGGTTGTACAGGATAGCCCTCAATGAATTGAATATGCATTTTCGCAAGCATCCCTCTGCGCGCACCGTTTCTGTGGAAGAGGAGGGACTTCACCGATTGCAGGAAGAAGCGCAATGCGAAGAAGATTTATCCGAAGAACAAACGCTGCAAGCAGTGCTTTCGGAATTGGAGCCAGACGAGGTGCAACTCATCGAACTACGCTTTTTTGAAGAGAAATCATTTAAAGAAGTAGGGGAGATTTTAAACATCACAGAAAACAACGCTAAAGTAAAGACTTATCGCTTACTCGACCGGATGAAAAAAATCTTGTCGATGAAAGGCATACGAAAATGAAATCTAACTATCGCATACAAAAAAATCCCCAGGAACTAAGTCCGGAACAGATTGATAAACATAAAAATTTCAATCAGTTGTTGCGGCAATATGAACAAGTACATCGTTACGAAACCCTTACCCGGCCTATTTATCGTAAGGCCGGCATTGTATCGTTGCTAATACTTGCCGGCGTTGTAATCCTGTTGTTATGGTTGGATAAGCCAGAAGCCACCTTGCCAATCCAGAAGCAGCCTTCTTCGAATTCTTCGCAAGAAGAAATATCGACAAGCCCTGATAAATTGGAAGTCAGTTCACCGGTACTTCCTTCGGATCAGCCCTCTGTTCCTGGCAAACAGCAAATTATACTTTCGCCTTCTGCAACAGAATCATGGACAACCGTTTTGTCTTTTTTGCCTGCCCAAGGGCTTGTGGCCCAACTAAGCCCATCCTGGCGCGTACTCATAGAACCCAATGCGGTGAAACTACCCCACGGCCTCAAAGCCGATAAAGATTCCGTTTGGTTTTGCTGGAAACGTGGAGACGATAGCGTTTCCTCTACCACCACTGCTGTTCGTGGGCAATGGGAGTTGCGTGAAGCAAAAACTAAAAAAATACTGTCCTTGCAAAAGGCCGCGATTTTTGAATATTCTGCTCCTATGGAAAAGGTGGAAGCGCTGATGATTCAATCATCAGAACCCAATTCCAAACCTTCAGTAATCCGATTCGAATCACTTTTGTATTTCACGATCCAAACTCATATTCCCGCTTATCTTCCGCATATGCATCATGTATGGGAGATTCCCTTGAAACAAGAACAAGAGCTTATGGCCTTTCAATCGCTTCTTAGAAAAGAATGGAGATCAATAGAGCCGGATGAATTAGGGTTTACATTGGCAAGAGAGAGAGAATCGGTGAGTATTCCGATTTGCCTGGCTCGCATGCAGGCGGCCGATTCGGAGTGGGATCGTATGCGAACCGCTTGTTGGAATTCCGCATCTGCCAAGTACATTTCCTCTCAGGCATCCAGTGTGGGTTTTTGGAAACATTCCCTTCCTATGCGCATGCACGTGCGTACTGTGCGCATGCGATGCGATTATGCAGGCACGATTTTACTTACCTATACAGGGACCAGGTCTGCCGGTAACTTACGCATTCTTTCCTTGGTGGAATATCCCCAACGATCTCAACATGCAGACAAGCAAAGCGATCAACCATATTGATCAAAAAAAAATCCCGCCTTGGCGGGATTTTTTTTTATAGAATTGAGGCCTTTATTTAAGAACTCGCCTTTTCTGTAGATTTCTCAGCAGCATCTTTTTCCATATACGACTGACGGATGGTTTTAAGCTTATCTAATAAAGCCAACTCCGCCTCGTTGGTAGGCTTGTTTACGCCCGTCTTATTTTTTAAAAAGTCTCGAATGGCTTTCTGTTTGTCTTTACGAGACATCATCCGGTTGTTTACCACCAGATCCATAATATTTTCATACGTATACATACTTCACATTACTTGAGCTCCAAAAAGTAGAAACCACCTGCCAGGTGGTTTCTACAACTAAAATGAGAATCTGAAAGGATTGGAAATTAACGGATAATCGTTACGTTCACTGCCATCATTCCCTTTTTTCCTTTTTCCAAATCGTATTTTACTTTATCGTTTTCACGAATTTTATCAATAAGACCTGTAGAGTGTACGAATACATCTTCGCTTGAATCTTCCGGTTTGATAAAGCCAAATCCTTTTTCAGTGTTAAAAAATTTTACTGTGCCTTGCATTTTGATAGTTATTAATAATTTGTGTCAATATAGGCATTAATTCGTTCCCATCATAATTTATTAACAATATATTCTTCAATATGCGCCAATCAGCCGTTTTTCGCAGGTTTTGCTCATGCCTCTCGAGGTTAAAAAAAAGTAACTTCAAGGTTTGAGGAGCTCACTTCCATGCCATCGGAATTCAAAGAAATCGATTTTTCACTCGATTAAAAGTCCTTCTTGTAACATTCGTATGCTTACAAGAGAAAATCTTCCAGAGCAAAAGCTTGTATCAGTCTGTATCCTTTTTGGGTTCCGATCATTATTCTTAAAACAAATTTAGGTATGAAAAGAACAGGAATTCTTAGGCTGGCCATGCTGCTGGTCGCTCCCGTATGGCTGCTGGCATCGGACCCCATGTTTTCTACTCAAGTAATAAGAGCGCTTGATTTAAGAGAAAAACAAAACCAATCTTGGTTCTCCAAAAATAACGAAATTACCTCGATATTACTGGAAGCCGCCATGGATGGACATCTCAAAGCCTATACTTCCGATTCCCTCAACCGCACACTTCCGCTCGCCGAATTGGAAAACCGGCTTCAGGCGCCCGATGCGAAAAACTTACCGACTGACACCTTGGAACTTTACGCGCAATTTGGAGAGGAATGGAAGAAAATTGTCGAAGACCTGCGCGCACTTAGATGGATGCCCCGTGATATATATCAAATGGAAATAAAAGAACATATGCTTTTTGACCGTAAACTGTCTCAATGGAAATATGCTCCGGAAGCCATTACGCTATACATCCCCGCTGATCATGCCATGAATCCAAGAGGCATACAGGATCATCTGGTTTCCTTTGATTACAAAGAGGTATACGCCTATTTGAGACAGATGCCTTCTGCTATCTGGTACAATACCGTCAACCCGGCTGAGCATAAAAATATGGCCGATGCCATGGAACTGCGATTGTTTAGCTCCTACATCATCAACGTTTCCAATCCTTCAGACGCTTATTTGGCGGATATTTATGGCGGCAATCAACATACAGGCATCATGGCTTCACAATGGGCGGCCACCACATTCATGGAGTATGAACATCATCTCTGGGAATTTTAATTCGCTCCGAGATAGATAGATTGATTGAATGAATGATTGATTGATTGATTGATACACTCAATCTCTTATTCAATCATTCTATCATTCTATCATTCTATCATTCTATCACTCTATCATTCTATCACTCTATCACTCTCTCATTCAATCACTCAATTAGTACGGTACTTACTTTAAATATTAAACTTTCAAAATATTTTGAAAGTTTAATATTTTGTTTTACCTTTAAATCAAGGAAATCAAGTGCTATTAAAACCTTACGAATATGGCTACTTTAAACGATCATACGCTTCTATACGACGAAGATTGCCCACTTTGCCAGGGCTACAGCGCAGCCTTTATAAAAGCAGGCTTATTGGATAAAGATGGACGTAAACCCTTTCACACCATGGGGGCCTGGAAAAACTACATTGACCCCATCCGCGCCCGCCATGAAATAGCATTGATTGAGCGGAGCACGGGCCGCGTCTATTATGGCACTACCGGTTTGGTTAAAATTCTTGCTTCCCGCTGGTCCTGGATGGGGGCTTGCTTTCGCTTGGCCTGGGTGCGCAGCCTGGTAAATCTTGTATACGCTTTTATCTCTTACAACCGAAAAGTAATCATGCCGTTTCGCAATGATTACAGCCGTTCGGCCTGTGCGCCGGATTATCACGCCGGTTACCGAATCGCATATCTTCTTTTCTCCGGGTTTCTCACCGCAGCCCTGCTTCAATGGGCGGGCACCTTTCTTCCCTGGTACGGAAGTTTGGTGCCACCCTCGGCAGAATGGTGGATCGTGCCATCCCATTGGATTTTTCAATGGCTAATATTATGGCCCGCCAATAAAGAGGAAGCCGTTACCTATGCAGGCCAATTGCAGACGGCTTCGCTTATTGCCGCCATTCTTCTGCTGCCAATAGCTATGATCAGCGCTTGGGTTCCCTGGTTGGGGTACTTGGGTTTTGGCCTGGTGCTTGCCTTTTTGTTCTTCCATTACAAACGCAGAATGCAAGTGCTGCATTTCCCCAAACGAATGACCTATGCCTGGCTAGCCTACCGAATACTCTTGCTGGTCGTTTTAATGGAAATTGCCCGATAATTCTGACATAGAAAATCATGGACTTCGAATAGAATTTCTATTGAAAGTCGAGGATTAAAGCACTCAAACAAAAAAATCTAACCTGGAAAAAATATGAAACTCGAGAAAATAGTAATAGCCGGAGGCAATGGGTTTATTGGAAACTATTTATGCCGATATTTTGAATCCATGGGAGTAAACGTCGTTCTACTTTCCAGAAAACCGATACCAGGCGCAAGCCAAGTGGTACTGTGGGATGGCGAAGTGCTAGGTTCCTGGGCGCAGTGTTTGGAAGGGGCCGACATCCTCATTAACCTGGCTGGTAAATCGGTAAACTGCCGATATCACGAAAAAAATAAAAAAGCATTATACCACTCCAGGTTGCACACCACGGCGCTCTTGGGCGCTGCCTTGCGCCAGTGCCAACGGCCTCCTGCCTTATGGATCAATGCTTCCAGCGCAACAGTATACCGGCATGCCACCGATAGACCCATGGAGGAGTATACCGGAGAATTGGGCAGCGATTTTTCTCCGGAATTGGTGAAAGCCTGGGAACAAACATTTTTTCAAAGCGAAGTGCCGGGTGTGCGTCAAATAGCCTTGCGCATGGCCATTACACTGGAAGCCAATGGAGGAGTCTTTCCCTACTACCTGGGCTTGGTAAAAGCATTGTTGGGAGGAAAGCAAGGAATGGGCACTCAGAAATTTTCCTGGATTCATGCCGAAGATATTGCCCGGGCAATTTTATGGATGTATATGCATCCGCCAATGAATGGCATATACAATCTTTCAGCTCCCAACCCTTCCGACAACCAAACTTTTATGCGTTTGCTCAGGAACGAACATGGAACCCCCTGGGGAATTCCATTGTCTGCATGGATGCTGGAGCTCGGAGCCTGGCTTATGAATACCGAAACAGAATTGCTGCTAAAGAGCAGGTGGGTATTGCCACAACGATTAACGGATTCAGGATTTGAATTTAAATACCCACACCTGGAGGCCTGCGTGAAAGCATGCTTTCGCTCCGAATCTGGTTCATTCGGAAATGGATTGACAAAAGAATCTGCCAATAACCCGGCTTCGCTTGTGCGCTCAGCCCGGATTCTGCAGTAGAAGTCTTAGTTGATTTTCTCCTGTATACTCCTGGTTCAAGCAAGGAGAACGTAGCGGTTTCGAGAATAGATATTGATCTGCCTGAAGCAAAAGAAAGCCCGACAACGTACACGAAAAAATATGCAAACTTAAAAACGACAATTGCTATGTGGTTTAGAATAGAAACAAAAATGTTGGCTTCGCCGAAAGCGGTATTCGATGCATCCCGCGATATTGGTTT
>JALONM010000013.1 GCA_025454925.1 Cytophagaceae bacterium | reverse complement strand
AAACCATTAGGCATAGTGCTCTTTTCGCTGCTAGCCATGTGGCTCTTTAAGTGCCAGTATCCTTCCGGAGTAAATCTTCGTCATATCATCGGAGCTGGTATTGTAGCCGGAATAGGTTTTACAATGTCGGTATTTATTACAGAACTTGCATTTCAAAATCATCTTATGATCCTGCAAATGAAATTATCGATACTCGTAAGTGCGTTGATCTCCTCGCTGGCAGGAATTGCCTGGTTTGTAATGGCTGTACCCAAAACAACCCTCGCAGAATAACCACGGCATGCGTTGGAAAAAACAACCGCTTCTCCGCGCGCTTCTCACCAGCATCGCAGCAGTTGGTTATTATGCTAAACTATTGCACCTGCAACATCAGACATTTACATTTCAATTGGATTGGGTGCTTATTCCTTTGTTGTGTTTTCTGGCATATTATCCTTTACCCCGAAAGGTGCAATGGGGCTGTGCCGTAACTTTGTTGCTCGCCAGCCAATGGTTCTTTCCCTCCATATCCTTTTTATCACTACTCCTTGTTTTGCTTGCCATACAAGCGTTCTATATATATAAAGGAAGAAGAATAGCGTGGCTCAAACCCACACTTATTGTAGTTTCCTGGTTGCTGCTATGGCATGGTTGCCTCTATATTTTTCAAAACAATGTAATGGCTGATCTTTCTACACTAATTTCCGATTCCATTTTCATTCTTTTCCTGGTATTGGTTGCCGACTGGCAGGACGCAGAGGAAGACCAAAAGCAAAAAATGAAAACCATCATGAATTCATTGCCGCTTACAACGGGCATGTATGTATGCCTGGCTATAATTCTGGTTCGATTCATACTAGTGCGGCAAGGGTATAGCGCACTTGGCTTGCTGCTTGGCGCTGGAGTGTTGTACGCACTCCACTCTACTTCGCTTGCACGCTTCCGCCCGAGCGCCTGGGTCGATGCCTTGCTAATAGCAGACGTTCTTTTTTACTTCGCTTTACCCTCATTTCGATAAGAGCAAACAATACCTGGCCTTCTGTTAATCCAGTTGCTTTGTTGCGCCTTCGATTTTAATGAAAAAGTAGATTTAATTTTTCAGTGAGCACTTACGTTTGCATACGTAAAAGATATACATGCATATGGCCATCCAGCTTTCAAAATCCGTGAACATCCAAGCGCAAGAAGAAAATTCCTGGCGCGAAGCATTTTCAGATTCCTCTTATTTTAACATACTAACAGACTACGAAAGTATTAAAACACCTTACCTCTCTTGCTTGCAACCCTATGCTTGCCTCGAAAAACCTTTCGAAAATATGTATGGCAGTTGGGATCATCTCTATTCCTGAAAGAACCCAGATA
Organism: Cytophagaceae bacterium; assembly: GCA_025454925.1. GTDB lineage: Bacteria > Bacteroidota > Bacteroidia > Cytophagales > Cytophagaceae > JALONM01. The sequence goes on along the minus strand of JALONM010000013.1, from coordinate 109,574 downwards.
CTTATAAATAAATATTTAAATAGTAATACTTTTATTGATTACCGTTTTCCATTTTACAAGTTCAGCACCCTTACAATACAAGCTGATTCCAATAAAAAAATGGACATTTTGAATTTTCTTTTAAAATAAAAGTCAATTAAGTGAAATTTCAGAGTTATAAAGAAAAAACAAAAATCTTTCCTCCGTATCTTACGTTAAACTTGCATACGACACTGTGAATTTTAATCCTGATTATTTCATTATTTAAACTACAGATTTACTTGTATGGTAAAGCGTTACTCTATTGTTTTAATTGTACTGGCCTTAGGTATTTTATTTGCCTCCTGTTCCAGAAAACATGAATGTGCTACTCGCAAAGGCAAAAAGAAAAAAGAATTTTACTACGGATTACAATTCAAGTAGAAAAATCCTTTCTTGTTAGTAGTATCCTATCATAGCCCCACACTTCCATAAGGTTCAATATTCTTCCCGGAATATTCGTATATTATGAGTCCATTCAACGTGGGATACTAAAATGGCAAGGACCGTTATATTTTTGATTTTATTTTTTTTATCAAGCATTTCTATTCTGCAAGCTCAGCAATCGGAAATGGATATTGCAGATTCCTATTTTGAGTCTGGAGAATTTTCAAAAGCCTACGACAGTTATCTTTCCATTTCCAAAAATCCAGGAATGCTGCCAGTGATTTACGAAAGGTATTTGCAAACCTTATTGGAATTAAAAAAGAACGATGAGGCAGAGAAACTCATTCGAAAAATGATTAAATCCAGTCCCGATAATTTGCCCTATCGACTGGAGCACTATTATTATTCTACGCTTTGGAACGGAGATGCGAAAGCAGAAAAGGAACTGGACGACATCATAGGAAGTGTGAAAAAAAATGAAGCCTCTGTTCAAGTTACTTATGACTTTTTGTTTAACAAAAAAAAGTGGGAGGCTGCTAAAAAACTCATTTTGGCCGCGCGCAAACAAAGTACTCAGCGGTTTGCCTTTGCCTTGCCGCTTTCGGAATTATACTATCAGATGGGACAGACGGATCTCATGGTAGAGGAATTATTAGATTATCTAAAAGAAAATCCTTCGGAACGAGAAGAGGTTCAAAATACCTTTCAGAATAATTTTAAGGAGGAAAAAGATTTTGATTGGCTGGAGGGTAAACTCTATGAGCGAATTCAAAAAGATCCTGATGAAATAAATTTTAACGAATTGGTGTTGTGGTTGCACATTCAGCGACGACAGTTTAATAAAGCATTTATACAAGCGAAAGCCATCGACAAACGCTATCGGATGTCGGGCTCGAAAATTATGGAAGTGGCTTCGATGGCTGTTGAAAACAAAGACTACGAAAATGCAGTGCGCATGTATCAATATGTAGTGCAGGAGTATAAAGCCACCTTTAATTATCCGGTAGCCAGAAGGGAATTAATTCGCACGCGGGAGGAACTGGTAAGAAGTTCTTATCCGGTAAAACAAGAAGAATTGCATTCCCTGATCCTCGACTACCGCCAACTCATTCAGGAACTGGGCCAAAACCAGGCTACCATGGAAGCCCGTCGTAACCTGGCTTTGTTATATGCGTTCTATCTCGACAATCGCGATACAGCTACGGTATTGCTGCAAGAGGTAATTTCACTTTCTCGCTACGACGAAAAGTTAAAAGCACGTGCCAAGCTGGATTTGGGCGATATCTATTTGCTGAAGGGAGAGCCTTGGGAATCCACCTTGTTGTATTCGCAAGTGGAAAAGGATATGAAAGAAGATCCTATTGCCCATGAAGCCAAATTGCGGAATGCAAAGCTATCGTACTACAAGGGAGAATTTGAATTGGCGCAGGAACACTTGGATGTTTTGAAGCTGGCCACCACCCGCGAGATCAGCAACGATGCTATGGAATTGAGCATACTCATTCAAGACAATATTGGGCTGGATACTTCCGAAGCCGCTATGGCGGAATATGCCGCCATTGATTTATTGCTATTTCAAAACAAAACCGACCAGGCGTTGCAGAAAACTGAAAATATGCTTCAACGATTTGCAGAACATTCTCTGGCCGACGAATTGCTGTGGCTGAAAGCGAAAATATTGCGCAGGCAAGGAAACTATGCGGCGGCTATTACTACACTGGAAACGCTCCTTTCGCTTTATGGCGAAGATATTCTTGGGGACAATGCCTTGTTTGCCAAAGCGTGTATGTACCACGAAAACTTGAAAGACAGCGCAAAGGCGATGGAAGCTTATCAGCAATTCTTGCAACAATACCCAGGCAGCATTTATACCGTAGAGGCCCGTAAACGCTTTCGTTTGTTGCGCGGAGATAAACTCTAACATTGCAGTTGGAGCGCCCTGAGGCCTTGGTAGACGTTGAATTCTAAGGCCATTCTTTCTAGATCACCTTGGATCTGATAAAAGAATATTTTACAACCCTTTACCATTTTAGATAGACAACCTCGATATTCAATTTAATCGTCGTGCATACAATCTGGCGGGTTTGTATTTCAGCCCTTTTAGTCTTAGCTTAGAATCTTCATTTATAGAGCGCAACCTTGGAGGTTGAACTTCCTGGATGGATTACAACGAATTGCCGGATCATGAGATTCCTATTGCTGTTAATGCTCTTTACAAGCCCTGTATGGGCGGGTAATGGTTTGCCCTTTTACCACACCGGTGGAGTTGCCGATGTTCAGGTTTTTTTTCCTAAAGATTCCAGTTATTACAATTCCATTCAACTGAACAAAAGGAATGCTACCTTACTTTTGTATCCCGGGTATGCCGTGGTAAAAAATGAGTACTACTTTCTTAATCAGGGCGACAGCACAGCGCTGTACCTCGGTTTTCCGATGAGCATGAGCGTGCTTTCCGATCGTTTCGGGGCCATCCATATCGATTCATCCTTAGCTATGCAAGTATTGGTAAACGGTAAATCAACCCTGATTAACCGATGCGAATCACCTGTAGAATACTCCCGTCAAAGTCATGGATGGATGGTTTGGGAAACTACTTTACCCTCAGGCAAACTTACCCGCGTAGAGATTATTTCGATAGTTATCACCCGAAGCAAACTGAGCACACCTTCCTGGGAAAACGAAGACAATACGGCATCATTGCTGATGCATAATGCGCATCGTTGGCGCGGTACTATTCAAGAGTCAACCGTGAAAGTGCTCTTGGGAGATGGATTGCGCATAGAAGACCTCTTGGGTATTTTGCCAGATTCCATGCAATCGAATGGCAGCGACAAATTGATCGTACAACGCAAAATTTTTCATCCGGATGAACATTGGAATATCTTGCTTCGTTATCAGAATAAGGCCAATCAGGAAACCATTTCCCAATTGTTACTTCACAAAAATGATTTAATGAAACAGGTAATGGCCTTGGATACTGTAACCTTTGAATACGGATCCTGGCCCTTTGTAACCGTTCAGAACTTTGGTGATACGCGCAGCCGGTCATACCCTTATGGTATTTACCTGGCCATGGGCATGAGCTTACTGGCATTGGTTCTCATCACCCTGTTTGTGTTGAAACGGATCCGTGCCAAGCAAAAGAGTAAATGAGAGTTTAAGTATGAAAGAAGAATCGATAACAGTTTCTGATGCTACCGGATATGAAGCCATTGAAATATTCGGTGCCCGGGAACACAATCTAAAAAATCTTGACCTCAGTATTCCTCGCAATAAGTTGGTGGTAATTACCGGCATCAGCGGAAGTGGAAAATCTTCTCTGGCTTTTGATACGTTGTATGCCGAAGGTCAACGCCGCTATATGGAAAGCTTTTCGGCCTATGCCCGCTCTTTCATAGGCAACATGGAAAGACCCGATGTTGACAAAATAAATGGCCTAAGTCCGGTTATTTCCATTGAACAAAAAACGACTTCCCGCAATCCCCGTTCAACCGTTGGTACGGTCACTGAAATCTATGATTTCTTTCGTTTGCTCTTTGCGCGTGCAGGAGAAGCCTTTTCATATGTTACCGGAGAAAAAATGGTTCGTCAATCGGAGGACCAGATCATTCAACATTTATTCGACAACTTCAATCAAAAGAAAATAAGTTTATTGGCGCCTGTAGTAAAAGGGCGCAAAGGACATTACCGCGAGCTCTTTGAAGAAATCCGAAAATCGGGATTCACCAAAGTGCGCATCGATGGCGAAATTACCGATCTGGTGCCTAAAATGCAGGTAGACCGATATAAAATTCACGACATCGAAATCGTGATCGACAGGCTCCTGGTGCAGGAAGTAGACCGTTACCGCATTTCACAATCGGTAACCGCCACCCTCAAGCAAGGCAAAGGCATCATGATGGTGGTACCACATCTCGATAAAGGAGATGGCAAAGCTCAGTTTTTTTCTAAATACCTGATGGATCCTGTTTCGGGCATTTCATACGATGAACCTGCTCCGAATATGTTTTCCTTCAACTCCCCCTATGGAGCCTGTCCAACCTGTAATGGTCTGGGGCATATTGAAGAAATCACGGAAGATTCTATTATCCCCGACCGGGCTCTAAGCATTGCTCAGGGAGGCATAGCGCCGCTAGGCGAATACCGCGATATCTGGATTTTCAGAACGCTGGAAACACTGGTAAAAAAATACAAAGGCAAGCTGGCTACTCCCATCAACGAACTTCCCAAAGAATGCCTTCAGGTTATATTGCATGGAAATCTGGAAAGCGAGGCCAAACCAACGTTGCAGTTTCAGGGCATTCTAAAATTTTTGCAAGAGTACAATGAACATGGCTCTGAGTACGCACAGGATTGGCTGCAAGAATACAAAACGGTTCGAGTATGCCCGGATTGCCAGGGAGCAAGATTAAAAAAAGAATCCTTGCATTTTAAAATTGACGGGCGCAATATTTCAGAACTTGCCAATTTGGATTTGAACGATCTGGAAGCCTGGTAAAGCAACGGGTAATTGCCACGGAAGTATTGAAAGAAATTCGAAAGCGTCTTGGTTTTCTTTTGGGGGTAGGCCTGGAATACCTAACGCTGAACCGGCCATTGCGCACGCTTTCCGGAGGAGAATCACAACGCATTAGGCTAGCCACGCAAATCGGTACACAGCTGGTTGGGGTGTTGTATATTCTCGATGAGCCCAGCATTGGTTTGCATCAACGCGATAATGTGAGATTGATAAAAGCCCTGCAAGACCTGCGCGACAATGGCAATACCGTGTTGGTGGTAGAACACGACAGAGATATGATGCTGGCGGCTGATTATGTCATCGATATCGGACCTGGGGCTGGCATTCATGGTGGAAATATTGTTGGACAAGGTAGCCCGGCAGACTTTAAAAAACTGAGCAGTCTTACGGCTCAATATCTGTGGGACAAAGTGCGTATTGCCATCCCTGCCCAGCGAAGAGTCGGAAATGGCAAACAACTGGTGCTTAAAGGTGCCAGCGGCAATAATTTAAAAAATGTAGACTTGGTGCTCCCACTCGGAACCATGATCTGCGTGACAGGTGTTTCGGGAAGCGGAAAATCAACACTCATCCACGATACTTTATTCCCCATTCTAAACAAACACTTTTTTAACGCTCGGCGCGAGCCTCTCAAGTATAGTTCCATCACTGGACTAAAAAATATCGATAAGGTAATTGAAGTAGACCAATCGCCTATTGGCAGAACGCCACGTTCCAACCCTGCTACGTACACCGAAGTATTCAGCGATATTCGCACTCTTTTTACTCAATTACCCGAGGCTAAAATACGTGGCTATAAGCCCGGGCGTTTTTCCTTTAATGTAAAAGGAGGTCGTTGCGAAGCCTGCGAAGGGGCAGGCATGAAAGTTATTGAAATGGACTTCCTTCCCGATGTTCACATCCCTTGTGAAGTATGCAAAGGCAAACGCTATAACCGCGAAACGCTGGAAGTGAGATTTAAAGGGAAGTCCATCGCCGATGTATTGGATATGACCGTAGAACAAGCGGTTGAATTTTTTGAAAATCAGCCTTCCATTGTTCGAAAAATTCAAACATTGAACGAAGTGGGATTGGGTTATATTACCCTCGGACAACATGCTACGACGCTGTCAGGAGGAGAAGCACAACGCGTAAAACTCGCTACAGAGCTTTCTAAAAAAGATACCGGAAATACCTTGTATATTCTGGATGAACCTACCACTGGCTTGCATTTCAAAGACATCCAGCACTTGTTGGATGTGCTAAATCGCTTGGTTGAAAAAGGAAATACCGTACTGGTGATTGAACACAACATGGATTTGATCAAAGTAGCCGATCATATCATCGATGTTGGTCCTGAAGGTGGCATTGGCGGGGGTACGATAGTATGTGAAGGGGCCCCTGAAATCGTCGCCAAACAGGTGGGTAGTTATACCGGTAAGTTTCTGGCAGAGGAATTAGCGCGATAAACCGGCACCTCTTAGTGGTACGTTCACTTGAATTAAGCAATTCCATCTCAATACATGGCTGGTATTCGCGTGAGGGATAGAAGCGGGGCGCCGAAACAGATAGCCCGGCCCGCGGCGGTGGTGGCGCCCGCAGCGCCACCACCGCCGCAAGGGACACGCCCATTAACCATCTCTGTTATTCCGAATCCAAGTAAACTCATGAAGAAAGATTTAGCTGCATAACCATTGATACCAACATCCTGGATTTAGGATTCATAGAAAAATTAGAATCTATGGTATGTCTGTCGACCACTCTCTGAAAGAAATAGAGGCATAATTCCCCCCTTCCAATACCCATTTCACACTCTTTTACATAATTTAATTCTTACATAGTATCAATTATAGAAACTTGCTGGCCTATTTATTCATTTTAGGTTTGAGGCGGTTTATATTTTAATTGAAAATTAGAAAAACTAGAATTAAGAGGTTTGCCTGGTCGATGAATTTGCAGAAAAAAAATTTCTGCACTCAAAAAATCCGTTTCATACTTTCTTTTACTAAATATTGGAACCTGGTGGTGTTAAAAAATGTGTCCTTCGCTGAAATTACTTTTTTATGGACACTTAAAGGTTCATTTTACTTGTTATAAAAAGTTCTAAAAACCTTATCCAGAGCCATTCTCAGCCACTTTAATGCACCTTATTCGTATAAAGGAGAAAGAAGGAGGACGCATTATGAAAAACAAACCGTATATAGTGCGAGCATACCGGTTAAGTCAAGAGATGATGCCGCACATCAGAATTGCGATGGAGACCAAGGAACTAGCCATTTCCCTGGCTGAAGTTTTGTTGGAAGAGAAAGACATACATTTTGTAACCGTCATCAACCATCGATCCAATGAAGAAGTGATTAGCTTCAAAAAAGAACTGGTACTGCGGTAAAGATGTTGCCAATCCCTTCTGATTTAATGCTGAAGTCATTACCCGGAGGGCCTTCTGTACCCCGTTATGAATTACTTTGTTTCTGCTAACTGCGAAGATTTCAATCTGAACTCAGGAAACACTGGGTGGATGGGATTGGAAAATAATTCCGTCAATAAATAATCCGTTTTGAAATTTTTAAAATTCTGGTTGAGCAAATACTGATTTATTTCAGCTTGCTTATCTGTGTGTTCCGCAAGAATATCACATTCATTAAAAAGTGTATTCAATACGCGGATATCATTTTTTATGACTTTGCTTAAGGCCAGGTCGTCTTTCATTCTCAATCCTATGCCATAACCAGAAAGGATGGAATGACTTAACGAAAAATTGACCTCAGAGCCTAGTTGAATCGCTTCTTTAGTATATCTCCTGCCATCGGTGAGCATGATGAAGGTGGCCTGAGAAATGCTTACCTGTGTTCGTTTACCCAAAGGATCCATGCTACTCTTATCTCCGGAATAACTATCGATTTCCATACATTTAGAACCCGAATAATCCATGATAAGCGGATGCCGAATAGATAACACCTGGTGCATTTTAACCTCAGCTCCCATGTTGAAATCAAAATCATCATCCGTGCATTTGAAGGAAATTAGATTTTTGCAAGCTACCACTCCCCCAAAAAATTCGAATGAATCATCGTTGGAATAACTGATCTGAATATTTTCCAGTATCGTTCCTTTGCCAATGCCTGCCAGGGTAAGGCCATTCATTTCCTTGTCCTTGGATATTTTATTTCCTGAAAATTCTATTCGAACAAACGACAATTGTCCATTAGTTTCTTGGGTAAGGTTTCCTCCATAAATAGCATGCACCGGCTCCAGGCCGAGATCTAAGGTGGCCATATTGCCCAGTCGGTTTACGGGCGCATTGCCCAGCATCAGTATACCACCCCAATCGCCTTGCTTGCGTTCACCTGGCGATTTGTCAGAGGTGAAAACGATCGGACTTTTTTCTGTACCTACAGCGTAAAGTTTACACCCGCGCGTAATCACAAGAGTTCCGCAGGTGCGTGAATCGCCGCGTATCACGGTTCCTGGCTCTATCCTAAGGGTAGCTCCATTTATCACGTACACTACCCCTTGAAGCAGATAGGTATTTCTACTTGTTAACAGCATGTCCTGGTCAATGTAGCCTTCCAATACTTGATTTTGCAAAGGATACGAACACGCATTGGGTTTATATTCCGTCCAGCCTCTCGTCCAGTCTTCCGCTCCTATGGCTCCTTGAAAGCGACTCACCTGCGCTTCCATTTCCTTTACCAAAAACAAACAAAGAAGCAACAGCAAATACATCCAATAAGCAGGAGGTGTTTTGATAGAAAAAGTCATGGATTAGTTCGTTTAAGAATTAATAATCTTTACCCATTAAAATTTTCCGGATGATTTCTTCATAGAATAAAATCGCCCACACGATATTTGATTTGTCGGCATACGCTATGAATGCATCCAAACTTTCCTGTACCGATTTATCGAGTTCTGCACTTGCTTTTCCTTCTTTTTCGAGCAAGGATTTATTTTCACTATTATCAGGTATTCCCAAATCCTTCAGTGTAGTACCCGGCTTGGTAGTAAGTGCAATGTAAGGCAGCAACTGCCCCATTACCTGAAATCGTTTTTTGTACAATTGGATCAGATCCCCTTTGTTGAGTTGATTCAACTCATCAATGGTATGGTATTTATCGAGCTGCACCTCTGGACGTATTATCGGAGTAGGCACTTTATTCGTTTGAGCCGATGCACTAAGCATCAACAAACTCATAAGGAAAGTATAAAAGTATTTCATACAAAAAAGTTGTAGGCAAATGTATATTTCAAGCGTTTACACAAGGATAAGCCACCATTAAAGAATTGTTAAGCCGCTGTTTGATATCAATCTCTGTGAGCGAAGCATAGAATAGTTCATTCCTCACAAAGAGTCTATTTCCTGGCCGGATCGGATTGCTTTTTTAACCGCTGAGATTTAATATTCTGTTTATAATTTCATAATACAGGCATTGCATCTTTGAATCTATGATGCTACGCCTTATGAAATCTGTAATTCGATGGATGCTCTTGCTCAGTTTAATGGAAGTAAGCCTTGGCAAAGGTTTTGAAATAGTACCATTCATTGGAGCGTGCGGAGATGTAGACTGGACCAAAACCTGGACAGATTTTACCCCACTTACAGAAGAATATCCTCAAGCCGATGTGCCGCTTCAAGGCATCATCAACAAGTATACGATTTTACGTGCTGCTCACACCTACCGGCTAATCGGTAAGGTATACGTAACCGACCAAGCATGCTTGTACATAGAGCCAGGCACCATCATTCGTGCCGATTATAAATCGGCATTGGTAATTACCCGTGGTGCTAAAATACGGGCCATGGGCACCAAAGAATTACCCATCATTTTTACTTCCAATCAGGCACCACACCTGCGAAATAAAGGCGATTGGAGTGGGCTGGTGATTTTAGGAAATGCTCCCGTCAATTTAGCCACGGGCGTAGGAAGGGCGGAAGGAGATCTGGATCCTTTATACAATCAATATGGAGGAACAAATGCCGAGGATCATTCGGGCGAACTGCGCTATGTGCGTGTTGAATTTGCCGGAAGAAGAATCAATAAAGACCACGAGTTTAACGGTATTTCGTTTTACGCGGTAGGGCGCAGCACATATCTTGATTTCCTTATGTCGAGTTATTCAGGGGATGATGGCATACAATTTTTTGGTGGCTGTGTAGATGCTTCCCATCTGGTCTCCTTTCAGGCTGGAGACGATTGCTTTGAATTTTCAGAAGGGTATAGTGGACATTTACAATTCGGTATTTCCCTTCGACATTTTAATCTGGGTGATGTGAGCGGATCAAGATCGATGGACGGACAATCGTCCATGGCAGGAATTTTAGACATGAAAATTCCTACCAAAGCCGTCCTCTCTAATTTTACGCTTATTTCTCCCGAAATATTTTACAATCAAACGGCCACCTCAAACATTAAAGATGCGATTCATTACGAAGGCGGTGCGGCCTATTCCCTGCACAACAGCCTCGTTATTGGGTTTCCGGTTGGCATTGCCATCGATGGCCAGGAGAGCATAACCCTATTGGAATCGGGTGAAATTCAACTTCGAAATACCCTGTTTATCGGATGTCAGAAACCTGCGGTTTGTCAACCCAACAGCTTTGATATCAATTCATGGTTTGTGACGCCAGCGTATGCCAATGTTTTTAGACCCAAATCAGACGTTAGTAGAATCTTCACTCAACCATTTTCTCTTTTCAAACCAGATTTCAGAACCCAGTTCCAAACCTTTCAGGTAAAACCCGACTTTCGTCAACTTGAACCTAAAGTGGTAAATGTGATGGAGGCCGGAAGCACCTACCTCGGTGCCTTCGACGAACATGACTGGACCGCGGGATGGACCGCGATTCCAAGTAAAAAAAACATTTCCCCTACCCTGATCGTGCAGCAGGACATTCGAACTAACACTACCTGGACACAAGATCAGATATACCAATTAAAAGGGCAGATTAAGATCAAAAACGGAGTAACCTTGCGAATTGAACCTGGCACTCTTGTACTTGCTGAGGCAGGAGCATGCCTGCTGGTAGAACCCTTGGCCGGATTGCTGGCAGAAGGGGAAGTGAATAATCCGATTATATTTTCTCAATCAAGCCTGGCAACCGGGGCCTGGAAGGGAGTTGTCCTCTGTGGCAATGCAAGGCTCGCTCCGGAAGACCTCACTTCGCTTGCTGAACTTGAGCCCCATTTGCCAGCCATACCAATAGCATCCGGAGGCTTTGAAAATCAGATTAGTCTTGAATATTGCCGAATCGAATACGCTGGAGAAGGAACAAACAACAATCAAGGTGCTGCCTTGCAAATTATTGCCCGAAGTAAAGCCAAAACTAAAATCGAATTCCTCCAAATCTCCCAATCTGTCTGTGATGGAATTCGACTTTCCGGAGGCGATGCGGCAGTTCATCATCTTTTCTCTTTGCATCAGGGCGATGAAGATGTCGTTTGCCAGGCGGGATATGCAGGCAGAATCCAATTTGCGTGTTTGGTCCGACAGGCTTTGCTGGCCGCCAACAAAGGAACACATGCCATAGAAATAAATTCCTGCGTGCATGCCTCTTGCTATCCGGTGCAGGTGCCACAACTAAAAAATATAAGCATGTTTGGCCCGGTAAGTGAAGAACATCCGCAAATCAATCAAAATTATTCATCGGCAGTATTATTCACCTCAGGAGGAGCAGCCCAACTTTCCAATTGCCTGATCACGGCATTTCCGGTTGCGCTGGAATGGCAGGGGAGCCGGTCGATCTTTTTCGCCAATGCAGGTCTTAGCTATATCCGAAATTCGATGGTAGCTCAAATTCCCCGGTTACTTTTACCAGAAACTGAAAAGTTGGTCCAACTCGCTCCCTTGAGTGATCCTCTGGTACAAAAAACACAGGAAGACTTGCTGTTAAAACCGCTCCTTACTACCAGCATCAAAGCACTCCCTTCAAGCAACAGCCCTTGCTTAAAGCCACTTTTCATTCAGGAATAGCCCCCTTGGGGATGTTGCTTAAGTGGCATATACAAAAAAAGTTTTTTTGCTAAACCACACACCTTCAAAGTGGTGTGCTTGGCAGTCATTGTCGTGTACATTAACAACTTCAAATTCATTACCTTTTGGTAGGATTATGAGAAAAAATTGCACATCTTTGTTTCAGATAAGCCCAAAATACACGACTATGAAAAGTTTACTTCTATCTATTATTGCTTTTGTGCTAATCACAGCGGCAGTATTCTTTACCATGAAATCCGTGTATAACTCAAATGCTTACCAGGCCGATAATACCTACATTCAGCGATAGAATTGCCTAAATTCCAAGAGCTTGAATATTTATTGAAAAATATTTGGCAAGAAATACCAAAGATTCAATAATACTGGTATATTTGCAGTCCGTTTTCGAGAAAAACACGAAAGGGTTAGTTATGAACCAACTTATAAAATTAGTTGAAGCAGACTTCAACGCTAAAAGAAAAGATATTCCAGCGTTCCACGCAGGAGACACTGTAAATGTTCACGTTAAAATCAAAGAAGGTAACAAAGAACGTGTTCAGAACTTTCAAGGTGTAGTTATTCAGCGTCGCAATCAAAATACCAACGGCGAAACGTTTACAGTTCGTAAAGTTTCTGGTGGTGTTGGTGTTGAGCGTATCTTCCCTGTGCTTTCTCCAAGCGTAGAGAAAGTAGAGCTGGTGCGCCGCGGTTCAGTACGTCGTGCACGTCTGTTCTACATCCGCGATAAGAAAGGTAAAGGAGCAAGAATTAAAGAAGACAAGAAACATTTTTCTCAAGCTCAACAAGCTTAGTCTTCTTCCCAAATACATCAAAAAGGTCAGAGTTTCTGGCCTTTTTTGTTTACTACCAATATCTCCAAGACTTCTCTGAAAATTAATGTAGAAGAGCTGCTTTGCTACCATAAACATTCTGCAATGCAGAGAACCACCCTACTCTGTGCAATCATTCGTTCGATCTTCCTTCTCCTTTATAAAGCAATTGCTGGTAGAGTCTATCACTACTGCTCTTTCGCTTTATAAAATCATGATTCCCATATCGCTGGCGGTAGCCCTGGCCGAATACCTGGGATTAATTCCCTGGCTATCCAGGCCTCTGGCTATGCCCATGCAGCTCATCGGCTTACCGCCAGAGGCTGGCATCGTTTGGGCAAGTACCATGCTCACCAATATCTATGGCGGAATGATTACCTTTTATAACCTCCATCTTGGCTGGATGAGCCAGGCACAGGTATCGGTAATATGTTGTCTCATGTTGGTTGCCCATACCCTGCCGGTTGAATTGCAAGTTGCCAGACAGGCAGGCATTAGGTGGTGGACCATGTTTGTATTTCGATTTTCTTTTGCCTTGCTCACTGGAGCCCTTTTAAGTGCCCTCTTTTCTATCCTACACGTGGGAGCTTCCAAGGTTGAAACCGTTCCAATACTCGCATCCCATCAGGCCCAAACCTGGCAAGATTGGTGTTTAACGGAACTTCTCCGCTATGTGCAGGTCTTCTTTGTTGTCACGGCGCTATTGCTAGTTATGAAAGTATTAAAAAAGACTGGCTTCATTTCGCTTCTTGCCAAGGCTTTGCAACCCTTGCTTCGACTCCTCAGGATGAATGCCGAAACCATTCCTATACTCCTGGTAGGCCTAAGCCTCGGAATTTTGTACGGGGGAGCACTAATGAATCAGGAAATAAGCAAAGGAAATATTTCCCCCCGCCAAGTACTCTATTCTTTCCTGCTTATGGGGCTTTGCCACAGCTTAATTGAAGACAGTTTACTTATGCTTTCCATGGGAGCCAGTTGGATTGGAGTATTCCCATTCAGGATTCTAATGGCATTAGGAATTACCTACCTGATCATTCGTTATCTCAATACCTGGCCCGATGAAAAATTACAGAGGTATTTTATGATTCCTAAAAAGCCCCAGGTTTCCTGATGGCTTTTTTAAACCGGAAACCAAACGCTTGTTATCGGTTGGTTATCCGTCAAAATTTTCAATCACTACCATACCTGTATTCTTATACGTACGCATAGAATTTGGGCGTGTCCCCAGCGGCCCCGACAGGCCGCTTTGGGCCGGGCTATCCGCTGCTACTCCTCGTGGCGGCGCCTTCAGCGCCAGCGCCACTGCGGGGTATCCGCTCCTATCCCTCACGCGAATTCCTGCCGTGGTTCTGGATTAAAAACTCCAATTAAATCTACTTTCCCAGCCCACCACTTTCCATATAGTGATTACCACCCACCGATCCATGAATGCTCCATGGTACATTGTGTTCCCTGGGAAAATGCGGATTAACTAGGTCTTGCTATTCGGAATGAAAGAAAAAATCAGGCAAACACTCCACGAACGCACATACATAGACAATTAGAAAAAGGTGTAAGATTATTCTCTCATTTTAGTGTTACCTGGCACAACTTTCGCTGTATTAATACTTACAAACAAGATGAGAAAATGGTAATCCTGATTGCGGCGTTGATAGCGTTTGTTATATACAAACACTTGGTGAGAGGGGTTCGGGAAGCCAGAGAAGAAAAATCTAAATGAATGAATTTTCTGATATCGTTTCCTGAACAGCAAGCACTCTGAAATAAAGTGCTGGCATGATCGTTGTTTATTCAAATACAAATATATACAATTTAATTACTGCGAATACATAAACACCAAAGGCTGCTCTGATTCAGAACAGCCTTTGTTTTTTCATAGCATTCAATGGGATTTACTTAGCGGCAGCATAACGTTTTGCTACCTCAGACCAGTTTACCACATTCCAGAAGGCTGCGATAAAATCAGGTCTACGGTTCTGATATTTCAAATAATACGCATGTTCCCACACATCCAGGCCAAGAATAGGTGTTCCCTTTTTCTCTGCTATATCCATGAGTGGATTGTCTTGATTGGGTGTAGAAGAAATTTCAAGTTCTCCGTTTACTACCGATAACCATGCCCATCCAGAACCAAAACGGGTTACACCGGCAGCAGCAAATTCTTCTTTGAATTTGTCAAAAGAACCGAATTTCTTATCAATAGCCGCTGCCAATTCGCCCGAAGGAGCGCCACCAGCGTTAGGACCAATGATTGTCCAGAACAAGGAATGATTGTAATGTCCACCACCGTTATTGCGAACCGCAGGCGACAGCTTACTAATGTTTTTTAATATTTCTTCAATGCTTTTACTTTCCCATTCGGTGCCTTTTACAGCGTTGTTTAGGTTGGTCACATAAGCATTGTGATGTTTACCATGGTGTATTTCCATGGTCATCTTATCGAAGTGAGGCTCCAGCGCCTCATGTGCGTAGGGCAAAGCAGGTAATTCAAAAGCCATATAGTTTACATTAAATTGATTGTCGGGGCCAAAGTTACTAATCCAATTCACATCTGCAAGCATATCGAACGGGTATAGGCGTATTCATAGCCCTATCCCCAGACTAGCAAAGGATTCTAAACCATAAGGACATCAGAAGGTCTTTAAAAGTTCATTCCATTAAAAAAATAATCGATTGCTCACTCTAAAGCACAGAGATGCGATGGGATGCGATCGAACTAAAACGAATGGGATAAATCCAGCAACTATTTCTTACAAAGAGCCACCTATAATTTCGGTGAGTGAGGAATAAGAAAGATAGCGCTGAGCCATTTCTTGAATCTTTTCGGGACTGGTGGTTTTAACGGCATGCATATACTGCTGAAAATAATCCAAGGGCAATTGATTCAATACGATGGATTTATTTTTATCGGCAATAGCAAAAGGAGTGGTCAGGCTGTTGGCGAAGCTTCCGAGCATATAATTACGCACCGTCTCCAATTCAGAGGACTGAACAGGCTCGCGCTGCATTAATTCAATTTCTTTTCTGATTTCATCCAGGGCTCTTTCGGCATCCTCTTTTTTGATATCGGTTCCTATAACAAAATATCCAGCCTTTTGATAACTCACTATATTGGAATTAATTCCGTAGGTTAATCCTTTGTCTTCCCTGAGGTTTTGCATAAGCCTGGATCCGAAATACCCACCCAAAATCTCATTCATCATTACAAAGGGAAAATAATCGGGATGTGCGGCATTAAATAAAACTCGCCCAACCCTAAGACTGCATTGCATATTACCCGATTTTTCAACCACCGTTCTCGAAAACGAAGGTTCCGGAAAACTATTTGAAACGGAAGGCCCCTGTTCCGAACCAGCACTAAATTTTTCTAACTCAAAACGCACCGCATCTAAGTCTTGAGTACTGAATTTCCCACTTAAGAAGACATACAACTTGCTTTTTTGCAAAGTAGGATAAAAACTTTTTACCGACTCCAGAGTGATCTGGTCAATATCTTCCGGGGCAAGGGTAAAACCATACGGATGGTTGGCCCCAAAAATCTTTTCGCGGAACGCGGCACTTGCCAGAAAACTGGTTTTCTCCTTACTGACCTTTAAATTCTGTCGAGTAATATTGCATACGTTATCAAATTCGGAGGCATTGAACGAGGCCGACTCCAACATTTCCCTTACCACCGGAACTACGTCTCTAAGTTTCCGCGAAAGGGAATATAACACGATGGAAGAACGGTCGTGTCCAGGATTTAACTCCAAAAAAGCACCTTGTGCCGCAATAAATTCCTGAAGCACGGAGGCAGACATACGCATTGTGCCCTCCTGCAACATTTTTACGGCCAGCGTATTCTGTCCTCTAAGACGTTCGGAAGCTTGATTGGCTTGCAACAGAAAAAATTCTATTTTGGCTACCTCGCTTTGTCCTCCGTTGTAATAAAACAATTCTATTCCATTCCCTAATTTCTCCTGTTTTAAAAAAGGAACATCAAAGGCTTGAATGGCTTGGAAAGGCGGAGCCTCTAGTCTATTCGGTTGCATGAAATATTATTCAGTAATGTCCTCTACACTTTCCAGCCTGCGTTTGGAGGCCATATCAAAATGTAAAGAGAAACGAAGGGTTTCTGCCAGTGGATTATTCTGACGCAATGGAACCAGGTAAGCGAAGTCAATTCCGAAACTGTTATAACGTATCCCCAATCCCAGGGTGAAATATTTACGATTTCCTTTAAGCTTGTTCTCATTGAAAAAGCCACCTCGCACAGCAAATAGATTGTTGTACCAATACTCAATACCTGTATTGATAATAAATTCTCTCATTTCTTCTCTAAAGCCATCCGGTGCATCTGCGAATGACCCAAATACACCGCTGAACATGGAAAGGTTTTCAGGATTACGTCCACGCACTATAAACGGCTTGCCATTGGGATCTGTAGTATCCTGGGCATAAACTGGAGGAGACGGAACCATTAATTTATTTACGTCTACCGCTATAATTACCTTGTTGAATTGATCCACTTCGTATGTTAGGGCTGATCCTAAACGAAAATTTGTTGGGATAAAATCTCTTTGGGAACTGTTGGTGTAGGAAATTTTACCACCGAAATTGGAGATTACAGCTCCAAATGCAAGGTTAGCAGATCTTCCCTGAATCTTTATATCACTTTTATAGAATGCGCTCAAGTCGATGGCCATGGTAGCACCGGGCTTAGTGGTAGTACCATTTAGATTAATGCTACCCGTTAGATTAGAATAAATCAATTTAACTGCGGGGGCTACACTGAATTTATCGCTGAGCTTGCGTGAATAGGTACCACCAATTGAAAATTCCTGTGGTTTAAATTCCCGGATTGCCTGACCGTTGTTATCGGTAAATTGTATTTTGCCTAAGTTGAAATAATTCATAGAAAGTCCTATGGCCTCTTGCTTGGAAATTTTGGCATATCCAGCCAGATAACTCAAGGACATATCATTGATTCCAAGTTTTCTTAACCAAGGGGTGTAAGAGACCGCAAATCCCATGTCCTTTTCTGAAAAACATAATTTAGCGGGGTTCCAAAAAATACTATTGGCATCTGCTGAAATCGCTGCCCCAACATCACCCATGGCTCCAGAACGAGCATCGGGGGAAATGGTTAGAAATGGCACTGCCGTTGTAATTACCCGCACGGTATCTCGTCCTAATAAGTCGTATTTATTGCCAGAACCATCTACCGGATAAACTTGTGCAAAAGTGCATGGAATTACGAAAATTCCTGTAATGAATAATATAAATCTAGAAATGGCCATGGCCTCACTTTTTCAATATAAACTCCCAAATATAAGGTTTTATTGTAAGGAAGTAAAAACTAATAAAGAACTACCAGTTTTTCAATCTTAGAGGCTTTGGAACCGTCTCTGGGACTGCGAACCGTCACTTTGTATACGTATACACCTCTTCCTATTTTATCTCCAAAATCATCCTTACCATCCCAAGTCAATCCGTTAAAGTGCGAGTTCATCGCAATTTCCCTTCTTTCAAGCGTTTTTACCAATTTTCCGCTAATGGTAAATATCTGGACCATAATGTCGAGTTCCTCTCCTGCCTTGTTATGATCAAAATGAAATTCAGTATAGGTAGAAAATGGGTTTGGATAGTTTAACACATGAGAAATGGCGCTCTTTTCATCGCTGGCAACCACAAACTCCAATGTCGACTGGGAAGAATTGTTGTGTGTGTCCCAAGCCTTCACTTTTAAACTATAATTTCCAGGGCTCAAATCTTTCAGTGGATATTTTACCTTTCCGTTTCTGTAATCGTCAAGGTTGGCACTATAGTACTCGTTCATCACAATTACATTCTGATCGTTGTTCAATTCAGCGGTAATTTCATGTCCGATGCCGGTTCCTGCAACGTTAATACCATTGTCGTCAAACAAATTGGCGAGTATAGTAGGATCGTTGCCTGTAAATCCCCCATTTACAAAAGATTCGTCATTCATAAATAATTTAATCACTGGGGGGGTATTGTCATTGCTGGCCATCGGATCTGTTCCTCCGATAACGATGTTAGAGTAAACACCGTTGGCATCTTCCAGGCCGCTGTTGGGCTGTGCGTAAAAACTAATTCGTCCGAAATCAAATTCATAACTAATATCTTTAGGAACAACGAATGATATGCTCCATTTCCCAGCCCGTATACTGGCTTTTCCCTCAAAAATGAAATTCGTTCTAGAAGAATAAGTCATCGGCAAGCTTTGTGTTCCGAATGTGGTAAGCTTGGCCGTTTTATCGAACACGGTGATGTCTAGCACTCCCTCATAGTTGCTTAGCAGGTTGTCGGAATGATCGTGTATTTCTCCTTCCATGGTCACCTTCCCCAACGATTTGAGTGTATCAGGTAACGTACCAATTGTATTTCCATTGATCTTGGTTACCACCACCTGTTGTTTTGGATAATTCAAAACCAGCGAAGGATCCGCCATCAAAATATAATTCCGGTTATATATACCTGAAATATTTACGTTTTTAGATCTCCGCATCACATCGCCCAGTGCAGGGTAAGAATTATTACCTCGGTTGAGAATGTTATTGAAAATTTGGGTGTTGAGTACTTTATTGTAAATCTGATATACTACCCGGGAAGAAGAGATCAATCCAATAGTACCACCATCAGGCCTAAGCAAGGCAACTTCAGCCCCTGAAGGCTTATCCGGATTATCAAACCGTCCAAACTCGCAAGTAGCAGTGATCATGAAATTGATACGATCTCCGTTATTCCAGGATTCGATCTGAGGCCAACCCAGCATGCCTTCCTGTGCCCACCCGCCTTCTCCTCCATGACCGGTATAGTTTACAATGAGCGCTCCACGTTCTACTTCCCTATCCAATTTTTGGCTGGCTGCGGGAGATTTTTCTCCCCCCGGTGTAATGATTTGTATGCTTGCATCCAAGTATACTTTAGAAGAGGTATATTCGATGTATGCTGTATCTACTTTGTTGGCGAGATCTTCCGCATCAATTTGATGCGTGTTATTATCTCCATCGTCGGCCACAAAGAGTACACGATTGCGCCATTTTCCCAAACCACTGGCCGATTCAGTATAGCGAATTATTTTATCCACTACGTCGGAGGCTTCCTGTTCACTTTTAACCAACAGGCGACCAATACCAATATCCATTAAGTGGTTTTCAGTAGGATTCTCCCTCCAACGACCTTCAATATTATCCAAAAAACCAAAGTAATCGTCGGATGGATAGGACTCCAAAGGACGCAAGGACTGCGTAGCCTGGTAACAGGGAACGAAGTTTGTATTATTCGCGATTCGATCTTTATAATCGTACGAAGCATCCCCAAACAACAGGAGATATCGAATAGAATCATTTCCACTTTTGCGGTCGTAGAGCATCTTCATAAAATCCCGAATCGCCGTGATGTCCTGCACACCACTTGAAAACTCATTGTAAACTTCAGTGGTTGTGACAACTACTACATCCAGGTTGTGAAATGATTTTTTAAACGAAGCCAAGCGCTCCGCCTGAGAACGAAAAGAAGCGGGTGTTATAATCACCATATCCGGTAAATTCGGGGCACTGATGCTATGAAGATTTTGATTTTCTACTCTTCCATCGTATGTAGGAGCAGGAAAATCGGAGCCCTGAAAGATGACATACTCTTCTATTGAATCAGAGGCTGCTGTAAAGGTAATCGTGTTTCCACTGATGGAATATGCTTGCTCCTGGCACTCGTAAGGAATTCGAACATTCCAGATCCTACATCCACTGTTGGCATTCGCAATTGAAAACTCGGTATTGGTAAAGTCTTTATCGGCAATGGCTCTAAAACGGGTGTAATTATTAACCAACCGCAACGAGCATGGAACATTCAACTCTATGTAGTTGAGATGCGCCAAGGAATTACTTCCGGCATTAGAAAACGAATACGAAATATCCAGTTGGGATGGGTTAGAGAGAGCACTGGTGTTGATGGTATAAGTATTTAAATTAGGTACACCCTTCTGATCAAACAAGCCACTGGTGATATTACTAACGGTTTGAGTTCCTACAGTGGTACCATTGGCGCGTATGGTGAACACACTCGAGCCTGCTCCACTCCGGTTCAAAACGGAAGAGGTAATTTTTAAATTGGCACCACTGAGTATGTTGGGAATTGAAAAATTGAAATTTCTGCTAAGCGAGCCTGCTTCAAACGTTTCACCATACCACTCCCTTCCTGAGGCCAATACGTTGTATTGATCGTTTTCATAAAACAGACGTTCATCGTATTGTTGCAGGGAATGTGAGGCACCTGCGCCATTGGCTAGAGTCGTAATGCGGGCTCCAGCGGCTCCTCCGAACGTGATGTAATAACAGGACCTTTCAGTATATATATTTTTTACATGAACAAAATTCTGAGAGCTGTTTTGAAAAGACCAGGTATGTGGACCCGTTGCATAAAACAAAACATAATCACCCGGATCAAAGCGACCATCGGATTCCCCGACAAACAGAATATTATTTTCGATTAAATCATCAACACGCGGACTGCTGTTGGGTTGTGGCAGCATACCGCCTCCATTGCCGTATACTTTGAGCGTGCGAGGATCTATTTCTTCCGGATTGATGCCTATGGATGTAAAAAAACTATAATCCAATTTATAAATACCATCCGATGAGATGGCTACTTTGTACCAATTGCCCGCACTTAACACACTGGAGTTGGCAAAACCTGTGGTGCGCGCCTGGGAAGCACTAACGATTCCTGATTTCCGGATATAGGGGCGCATGGGTGCCGGTGGTGCCTGCCCGAAACTCGGAACGATAGAATATTCCATCAGCTTTTCCGGACCTGCTGGGGTTTGGCGAAGCAATGGTATTCGGACAAGCGAAATGTATCTACCGTTTTTATATCCGTAAGCAATAGAGGTCTCGAAGGAATTTCCGACACTTCGCAAAGATTTTTGTTCTTCTGCGCTCAGATTTTCTGTCTTCAGTATTTTTACAGAGGCTTGTTGCACATGCCCTTGGTATTCATGTTCGAGGAACAATATTCCGCTTTCGCTAATTCCTGCATCCTCTGCATACAGCACGATGGCGGCTTTAAAAGCAGTATCAATTACTTGCATAGGCTTCGTCCACCGAACCTGGTGCACCTGGCCAAAAAATAGAAAATGGCTTACTAGAAATAAAACGCGTAGTGGCTTCATGCGATACGATCTAATACGAACGTGGCGAATATCAGTTTTACCCAAGATGGGGGAATTTCAGTTGTATGGGTGTAACGAATGTATAAAGCCAAAATTGCAGAAAAGGTTGTTCAATAGGTCTGTTTTTTTGAAAAATAATGTTCTGCGAATGAAAAGAGCAAGTATAAGGTAAAGAGCAATGGCACAGCCAGCATGCCTAACCAAGGCAATAGCACCACGGAAATGCCTATTAAGGCATATTTCCAGGCATTGTCTTTCCAGGCGAGAGACTTTAGTTTTAAGGCAAAAAGAGGCAATTCAGATACCAGCAGTAGAGAAAGCAACACGGAACCGATGGCAAGAATTACGGGATGTTGCCAAGCCAGCATGGTATCGGAAGAAAAAATAAATGGAAAAGAAGAAATTAAAACTGCGTTGGCAGGAGTAGGTACTCCAATAAATGAGCTACTTTGTCGGGTATCAATATTGAACTTGGCCAATCGTAAAGCAGAAAAGACCGCCACGCAAAAAGCAGCCAGGCAGCTCCATTGCCAGCTACTGTCTTCCAGCATCGATTGAAACGAAAGTATTCGAAATAAAATCATCGAAGGCAAGAGACCAAATGTTACCATGTCTGCCAAGGAATCCAGTTGCTTTCCGATTTCAGATGACACCTTCAGCCAGCGCGCGGCAAATCCATCCAAGAAATCGAAGAGGGCGCCTGCATATATAAAATAAGAAGCCGTTTTAAGACTTTCCATCCCATATAGATCAGGACCGAAACAGCAAACGATGCCCAGGCATCCACACAATAAATTCAGGCAGGTTAGGGCGTTGGGAAGATGTTTTTTCATGAAGAATAAATGCTATTGGCCACGTACGTACGGATTGTTTTTTTTCTCCCAAGCAATGGTGGTGGAAGGACCATGACCAGGATAAACGACGGTAGAATCGGGCAAGGTATACAATTGTTGCTGAATACTTGTAACAAGCTGCTGAGTATTACCTCCTGGTAAATCGGTGCGGCCCACCGATTCGCGAAAGAGCACATCTCCTGCAATGCAGTAAGCCTCGGCTTCATTCAGAAAGGCAATATGTCCGGGAGAATGCCCTGGTACCTGCAATAATTTAAATTTTGAATTTCCCAAAATGAAGTAGTCTCCCTCCAGAAATCCATCGTATTCTGGCTCCTGATAGGCATGAAAACCATACATAGCCGCCACTACTTTACCGCTAGCCAATACAGGCAATTCTTTTTCAGGAATAAGAAAGGGAACATTATACAAGCGTTTTAAGGCCTCTACCCCAACCACATGGTCAATATGACAATGTGTATTGATCAGCGCCTCTATCTTCAACCCAAGCCGCTGCACGGTTCGTTGCACCTCCGCCACTTCTTCCGGATAATAGCACCCTGCATCTACTATGGCGGCTTTCTTTGTAGAAGCATCCATTAACAAATAGGTGTTTTCGCCCAGATCATTAAAAGTAAAAAATTCTACTTGGCTCATGTTGTAAAATTGATTAATCTGCCGAAAAAACAAAAATGGGGAAAAAGGTTGATTTTATCATCATCGGAGGAGGACTTGCGGGAACTTGCCTGGCATTGCAACTCGACAAAGCCGGCAAGCGTGTGATGTTGGTGCACGACGATGGACCTTGTGCTTCCTTGGCTGCTGCCGGATTATTTAATCCCATAACCGGCAAAAAAATGGTAAAGACCTGGATGGCAGATCGTATATTTCCATACCTGATCGAATTTTATCAGTATTACGAAAAAAAATGGAATACCCGTTTTCTTCATTTCTTGCCTATTTATAAGCCTTTTGATTCGTTTGAAGAACAAAATGAATTCATGGGTCAAATGGCCCAGGAAGCATATCGTGGTTTTTTGGATGATTCGACCGACCATGAGCGGTATAAACCCTTTGTGTACAACGATCGTCTCGGTTTTCAAACCTTGCATTCTGGCTTCCTGCAGGTAGCTGATTTTTTGAAATACGCCAGAATTTATTTGGACTCCAAAGAGGCCCGCATTCAAGAACACATCCTCGATGAAGACTTGGTGCTGGAGGAGGATAAAGTACTTTGCAAGGGCATAGAAGCCAAGGCCCTGATCAGCTGCCAAGGCATGGGTGCCAAAGGGCTTGCGCTCCTAAATAAACTGCCCTTAAACGCTTCCAAAGGGGAGGTACTACGCGTAGCCGTGCCAAATTTTGCAAACGATGTGATTTTTAATAAAAATGTTTTTATGGTTCCTGCAGGGCAAGGGGAGTACAAAGTAGGATCCACGTATAATTGGAAATTTGAAAATGCCGACCCCTCCGACAAAGGCAAACAGGAACTTAGTCAGCGATTGCAACAAATGATACGTCTTCCTTTTGAAATTACAGACCATTGGGCAGGCATTCGTCCCGCCTCAACCGACCGGAGGCCGATACTTGGCAAACACCCCCGACATTCTGCCGTATACATATTCAATGGGCTTGGTGCCAAAGGAGTATCCCTGGCACCCTATTTTTCAGAACAAATGAAGGAATTATTGTTGAATGGAAAAGTCCTCGACGATTCAGTCAATATTACTCGACTTAAATCGTTATCTTCAAACAATTAAGATTGCATGCGAATTTTTTACATTTTTTTGCTTTCCAACCTGCTTAATGGGCTTTTGCAAGCTCAAAGCTCACAAGAATTGTTTGGCAAAAACCGGATACAATACACCACCATTCGTTGGAAAGTATTGCAAAGCGACCGCTTTGAAGTTTATTATTACGGCGACAACTATGACTTAGCCAGAATTGCTGCTACCTATGGCGAATCGGACCTCAATCGAATCAGCAACGCGCTTAGTTATTCTTCTTTCGACAAAATAAAAATCGTACTCTACAATTCTGTCACCGATCAGTTACAAAGCAATATCGGGTTGAACAACGATGAATTGCTGATCGGAGGTCAAACGGTGCTCGTTAAGAGTAAAGTAGAAATTGCTTTTCGGGGTACTCAGTACTTATTCATGGAAGATATCAGTTTTGGTATTGCACACATTCTGCTGGATAACATGATGTACGGTGGTAGTTTGAAAGACGTGGTAAAGAGTTCCTATCTGATGCACCTTCCCGATTGGTTTATGTTAGGCGCAGCCAGTCACCTCGCCAGTGGTTGGTCGTTGGATATGGATAATCATTTGCGTGACCTGTCCTTACACAAAAAACTCAGAACTCCCGGCAGCTATCAAGGAAGCGAAGCAAGAATCGTGGGACATTCTGTATTTAATTACATCGAACGAGAATACAGCCCCAACGACCTATCTGTGGTGATTGGTTATACCAAAATTTTCCGGGACATCGAGGAAAGTATAGAATCGGCCTTAGGAATTTCATATCCCGAATTTATCAAAAACTGGAAGAGCTTTTATTACAAACAAGCCAATGTCGCCGAAGCCCATTTCTCTGCACCCTCTGATTCTGTAAAGCTGAAAAGGTCAGGGAAATACGCTGAGTTTATACAGGTAGCCCTCAATCCATCGGGCAATCGCATTGCCTGGGTGGCCAATAAGAGAGGAAAGTATCAAGTAAAAGTAGCCGAGGTCGGAAGCAAAAAAACAAAAACTGTTTTGCGTGGTGGCTATAAGCGACTGGATCAACCCATTGATTATTTTGTTCCTGTCGTGGCTTGGTCACAAGACAATACCTTAGCCATCGCCCATAAAAAGAGACTAAAAACATATCTGTCGACGCTGTTATTGAAGGATAAAAAAAGAGAACGTACGTTTTTAAAAGACATCCGTCAGGTATTTTACCTGTCCTATTCCACGGATGGAATGAGGGCTGTGCTAAGCGCCGACAAACTTGGTCAATCGGATTTGTTTTTATTACAAGGGGGGGCACTTACTCAGCTAACCAACGATTATTTCGATGACTTAAATCCTATATTCTCGGGAACTGATATTATCTTTTCTTCCAACCGCTTTTCCGATACCTTGCAAGCGTATCCAGGCGCCTTACCTTCGTATTCCGAATCGTTCCATTTATTTAAACTCAAACCTGGAACAAACGTCGCATCCCGCTTTTCTGTAGAAGGAAATAATTTACCGTTGGGCTGGCAACAGGGTAAGCTATGGTACCTCAATGATCAAACGGGTGTCCTTCAATTATATCAATACGGATTAAGCAAAGGTCCGGCTTCGGTCAATCTGAATAATTATAAATCTGCCAGTCTTTCGGGAGCCGGCACGTATGCGTATATCACCCGCAAAGCGGGAAGGGACATTCTTTGCCTGGAAAATTTACCACGTTCCGGAACGAATACGCCTTGGTTCACCGATCGCAAAAATTTCGTGAATGCGGCCTTGGGTATTGGAAGCAAAGACGTTGAAAAAAAAGAAACTAATTTTTCTTCTGAAGAAGAAATTAATCTGGATAATGTAATTTTTGAAAGCGATGTAAAAAAAGATTCCTCCATTATTGAAACGATATTACCACCCCTTCCCGAACTGCAATATTGGGTACCTTTGCTTACCTCAAACGGTGCCCGGTACCGGAATGCCATGTCGGGAGAAAAAATTAATTCTACTTTACTGGTAGATCCTATCCGAGGACTAGGCATGCAA
This sequence comes from Cytophagaceae bacterium, assembly GCA_025454925.1. GTDB lineage: Bacteria > Bacteroidota > Bacteroidia > Cytophagales > Cytophagaceae > JALONM01. The sequence goes on along the minus strand of JALONM010000013.1, from coordinate 83,106 downwards.
ATGGAAGCCGGTATGTCGGATCTGGTAGGTAATCATCGCATCAATGCCGGAGCATTTTTATCTTTCGACTTCAGAAGTAATAAATTATTTGGAGAATATAATTTTCTACAGCACCGCATCGACTTTAAGCTGAGATACGACCGGCAAGGTATTTTCGCCACCAACGATTATCAGGTAATACAACGCTATATGCTAAACTCCTTGTATGGAACGGCCTCCTATCCTCTTTCTCCCTACCATCGCATCAGCGTTTCACCTGGATTTGTGCATACCCGTTTTGGCGAACTTACCGATCTTATTTCTCTTACTATGAAAGACAGACGTGTGCTTTATCCTACATTGAAAGCGGAATACGTATTTGACAATTCGCTTATTACAGGAATGAATATGTTGCGCGGAGCCAAGGCGAAATTTTCATTTGAAGTGTTTCAAGGGGATCGTCCTTTTCAAGTATATAACCTGGACATCCGCAAATACATTCCTGTTCATAAAGAAATTGTGCTGGCACTCCGTGCAGCACAAGGCGGATTCCTGGGGGATTTTCCTAAAAACATGCTGCTTGGTGGCATGGATAATTGGATTTTCGGAAACCGGAATTTTTATTCCAACATCAATAATGGCCCCACCAATCCGCTAGTTATTGTGCAAGGGGTAGATAACAGCGATCTATTGTTTCTGCGCTATGCCACCAACATGAGAGGTTTTAGCTACCAGGCACAATTCGGAAATAAATATACTCTGTTTAATGCTGAATTGAGAGTGCCAGTGGTTCAGTATTTTTCTAACGGAACAATTGGTTCCGCATTTTTAAGAAACCTTCAATTCAATGCCTTCCTGGATGCAGGAAGCGCTTATAACGGAAGCAGTCCGTTTTCAACCGACAACTCGCAAAGTACCGAAACGATTCAGGGAAATCCATTTACTGCTATTGTACGTAATTACAGAAGTCCATTTCTTTATGGATACGGAGCAGGGGTGCGCTCTCTGCTCTTTGGGTATTATGTAAAATTCGACCTGGCGGTTGGTGTAGAAGATCAAATACGACAAAAGCCCCAGGCCTATCTGACCTTTGGGTATGATTTCTAATACTTGGAAAAAAATACTTCTCGGAATTGCTCTATTCGCAGTGCTCTTTCACACTGTGCTATGGCTCAGTGGAACTACTTATCTGTACAAAGCATTGTGGTATAATTATGTTGATCTCGACGACTATACAATTTTTGCGAATGATACCATTGCGGCAAGTTCTGTGCCTCTAACCTGGCCCCAAAAAATTTCCAACACCCGCCTGAGTGATACCTGCACTCGCTTGCTGGACAGTCTTGAAACCAAAGCGGTACTTGTTATTCAGGACGATTCGGTGGTATATGAAAAATACTGGGACCATTATACAGCTACGACCAAATCCAATAGTTTTTCCGTTGCCAAAAGTTTTGTATCTGCTCTGGTGGGCATGGCTTTGCGAGAGGGTAAGATAAAATCACTCGATCAAAAAGTGGGGGAATATCTTCCTGAATTTTCAAGCGGTAAAAAATCAGAAATAACCTTACGGCATTTACTCACCATGAGCTCGGGACTTGACTGGGATGAATCCTACGCTGCGCCCATATCTACTACCACTGAATCGTATTACGGCACCGATCTGAAAGGACTTATTTCAGGATTGCGTGTAATCGAGGCTCCAGGTATGGTTTACCGGTATAAAGGCAGTGATACACAATTGCTGGCCATGGTACTGGAAAAAGCAACAGGGAAATCTTTATCCGAAAACATGCAGCAACTGGCACAAATACTCGGATTTACCGAACCAGCCTTGTGGAGCAAAGACCGGGAGGATGGAATAGAAAAAGCCTATTGCTGTCTCAATTCCAACGCTCGTGATTTCGCCCGCCTGGGATCTTTATACCTTAAAAGTGGGTATTGGAATGGTAAGCAGATTCTTGACAGCGCATTCGTAGAGGCCTCCATTCGCCCCAACGGACTTCGCGATGGCGACGGAGACGGAAGCTCCGTGAAGTTTTACGGCTACCAATGGTGGTGCATCCCTGAAGAAAAGGCGTTCTACGCACGTGGCATCTTAGGTCAGTACATCGTTGTTTTACCAGAAAAAAATATGGTCGTAGTTCGACTAGGAGCCTCGCGCGGTGCCAAAATTGGCAAACACTATCAGGAAACACGCCTCCTGATACGCGAAGTAAAATCCTGGTGACAATTACCTGCGTACCACACAGAAACCTATGTTTCTGCCCTGTCCTTGCATGATGGCCAGATTGATCCAATTTAATGCAAACTTCTCCAGCAACTCAACCTGTGCATCACCTCCAACATCGTAGCAGGCCGCAAAGCCCATGTCTTTGGCCAATTTCATTACGAGTTGCTTGGAGTCCGCATCTCCTCCCGCTGCAAACATATCCAACGCCACCGAACCATAATTAGGATTAGCCAAATTTTCATGGCCGGTGGAATTAAAACATTTTACCACCTTTTCCGAACCGGTCAGGGCTTTTAAGGCATGGTAGGCAGTAGCATAAGGCTCCGGTTTAGACCTAACAGCGTTGCTGGCATCTACCAATACTGCGTCCTTGCACGTTTTAAGCAAGGCAGCCAATTCCAGCACGGCTTCGGGTGGAGTAGTAATCAAAATGATCTCCGCACCTATTACCGACTCTTCCAATGGGGCCATTCGAGCCTCTGGCAATTCCGCCAAGGCCTTCTGAGTTTTGACCGAAGAAACATCACGAACGCCAAAGCATACTTCGTAGCCTGCACGTACCAAGCTTTTTCCTAAGGCCAATCCAACATTTCCGGATCCTATGATGGTAAGTTTCATTTTCTATAAGCGCTATTTACAATTTCAGTGTTGGCCAATATTCAACATTATTCAACAAGTACCAAGATACTTTCCAAAATGATCCATACTTTCTTTTTGGAAAGTATAAATACCGTGATTTTTTCGATGAAATACTCAGAATCATTAGGATTAAGTCTTAGGGCAATTGCAACTCAATCATTTTCAGAAGCACTGAGCAAATGGAATGTTTTCCCAAAGAATGAATTTATTAGGCTCTATTCCATGAAATGGTTGTTCTTCTTCCAACCTCCAAGGATTCGAGTGTTAAAACCTTATTCTATCTTACAACATTCTAATCCTTGGAAGTTTAACGACCCATTAGGGGAACAGTGCCTTTTATTGACAGCATCATGATTCCTGTTGAAAAAAGCCATCGGAACTTTGTATTTTTGGCTAGTTAAAAATTTAAAGCGTCCTTGAGAACTTATTCCATTATTATTCCCCTTTACAATCGTCCGGAGGAAATCGACGAGTTACTGGATTCATTAACACGGCAATATTATAAGCATTTTGAAGTCATTATTGTTGAGGACGGATCTCAGCGAGATGCCAAGAGCATAGTAGAATCGTATGCTGACAAACTATCCATCCAATATATTTTTAAAGAAAACTCCGGACAAGGTTTTTCCAGGAATGTAGGATTTAAACATGCCAAAGGAGATTACTTTATCATCTTTGATTCCGATTGCATTATACCTCCTCATTATTTACAATCGGTGGAAGAAGCCATAGCTGCGAATGGATATGATTTATATGGTGGACCGGATGCTGCCAGCGAAGAATTTACGGATGTACAAAAGGCAATCAGTTATTCAATGACCTCGCCCTTTTCTACTGGCGGAATTCGAGGAAAAAAGAAAACCTTAGGCGGAAAATTTCATCCACGTTCTTTCAATATGGGTCTCTCCAGAAAGGTATACGAAAAGGTTGGAGGATTTCTTATTACACGCATGGGAGAAGATATTGAATACAGCATACGCATTATTCAACAAGGTTTTCAATCGGGCATAATTCCTGATGCCTATGTGTATCACAAAAGACGCACAAGCTTTCAACAGTTTTACAAGCAACTGCATTTCTTTGGTCGGGCACGAATTAATATCTCTCGTTTCTTCCCGCAGGAATTAAAATTGGTGCATACCTTTCCGGCTTTGTTTTTATTATTTTGTCTTTCACAGCCACTCTGGTTGATCGTGCAACTGATCACGGGTCTGCCTTTTTTTTACTCCAGCGCCGGACTTTTACTCGTGTATACTGTATTGATTTGGCTGCACGCCTGGTTTACGACTAAAAATTTATACATCGCCTTGTTAAGCGTGCGCGCAGTGTATACTCAACTTTGTGCGTATGGGGTGGGATTTTTGACGGAAGGCTGGACCAAATTAACAAAATCCTGAACGAGACAGGAAGCCTGAAAAGTTCTTATTGAACTTCTTCCCTAGCATCCTAAAAAAATGGAATGAACGAGCCGTATACCGGTTTCATTCATTCCATTTTTTTGTCGTACTACGGCGTTCGAACCTTAATTCTTGGGTGTAAACTTATCTAGGAATGCATCCGACGTTTTATTCCATTGGTCAATCAGCTTTTTACGATTCTCATTTAATTGCTGATTCGTAGTATTGAATTCGGCAACCGCTTTGTTCAGCTTATTCACCGCCTGATTGAATTGATCTACGTCTGCCTGCGTTCTGTCGGCTGGCTTTTTGGCATCAAAGGCTTTTTTAATTTTCTGGAAGTTATCCTCCTCGATATAAAAGTTGGTCAGGATCGAAACCTTTTCGTTGCATTCCTTCTGATAAAATTCTAATAATTGCTTCGTTGCTTGAATCATGGATTTATCTCCCTTAAAGGCTTTCATGGTGTCGAGCTTAGCAATGCCTTCTTTTGAAAATTGGAGCAAGGAATTTTTATTCTGTTCCATTCCATTGATGTTCTTCTTATTCATGGCCTCCATCAAATAATATTCTTGCTTATAGCTTTTAAAGAAGATCAGGTAAATTACCCGATGGTATCCGTTCACTTCAGAAGCGGCGTTGATCTTCTTGATCGTTTCGTTGCTTTCTCCCTCTACAAGGTTCACGTTATTGCGGGCCGCAAAGGATTTTTGTGTTTCAGTCAGGCGGTCATTGGCCGCCTTTATTTTATCATTCGCAACATCTTGTGCCAATAAGTATGCCTCCATGGCGTCGTACGATTGCTCAGAGATTTCTTCCATATTGACAATCTTTGCATAATCATGGTTAAGCACATGATATGAGATTCGTAAGAACGATGTAGCTGAATCACGAAGAGATTTATCCCCTTTAAAGGGAGGCATCAGCGAAATTTTTCGCGTTACATTAGAAGTAGTAGTGAGTAATTCTTTACGTTTATCTTCCACCTTTCTGGCGCTTTTTCCATGGCCTACGGCACTGGTATATGCCCAATAATCTTTCATGATTTCCATGTACTGAGTATTGATGAATTCCATGTAAGCACTTGCCGTTTCATAGTTTTGAGCTTTTGCAGGCTGAAAGAAAAATGTGGAGAATAAAATCACCAGCGAAAATCCGAGGGTACGAATTGAGATCATAAATATTCCAAGCTTTATAGTTTACAGTATTACTTTATTTCAATCCAATCACAAAGAATACGGAAGGATTCCTTTAGGTATTCATCTTCCATCAAATTTTTATTTAGGTACTGAAAATTTTCTCGTTCAAATTCATCGAAATCTAACAGCTGCTTCATTTCCTTTGTTGCTTCGCATCTGTAAATTGAGTCTTTCCCTCTTAAGCACTTCTCAATATCGAGCCATAGCTTAGAATACTTCTGGTATTGTGAACGATAAAACGTTAAAGTCAGCACCTTTTTATTAGGCATTTGCCAATATCCGGAAATTAATTCCGGAATTTCTCCGATCTTACTTTTTGCGGTTCGTTCTTTGCTCTTGGTTCTTAATTGCTCTAGAGGCAAGGCTGCTAACGGAGTAAAATACACTTTCTTGTTTACTTCCTCTGCCGATAACGCAGTTGGCAAATCTTCCTCCCTGTCTTGAAATCCGTCCATATAATCGGGAAACTCAATATCAGGTTGCACACCGTTGCGCTGAGCTGTTTTTCCTGTAATCCTGAAAAGCTTTTGCGTTGTAATCAGCGAATATCCGTGACGACTGGCAGAAGGATTTCTATTGATAGAATCAAGAGGTAATACCTGCTGACCTGTTGCTTTTCCGTAGGATCTGCTTCCCACCAATACTGCCCGGTTGTAATCTTGTAGTACCGCTGCCAATAGTTCGGAGGCAGAAGCTGATTGGCCGTTGATCATCACCACCAACGGACCATCATACACTGTTCCTCTGTTTTGATCCTTGATCACCTGTACTTTCTGACTACGATCTTTCTTCAAGTACAAAGGTCCTTCATTAATAAAAATTCCAGCCATATTCAAACCCTCTGCCAAGGATCCGCCTCCATTATAGCGTATATCCAGAATGATGCCTTCAATTCCTTCTTCTTTCAATTTTAAAATTTCTCTGGCTACATCGTTACTGCAACCGCCTGCCGATGCGTTTTCCCATTCAGCATAAAAGCCCGGCAAGGAAATATATCCGATGCGATGTGCACCGTTCAGAACTACTCCTTTTACTTTATTTTCTTCGTTTCTTATTCTACCCTTTTTTACAGGAACATTTTTGACCCGTCCGCTTGGTTCTTTTACTTGCAACAAAATAGAATTCCAACGCAACATGGTTTCTTGTACTTCGTCGAGGTTCATACCATCAAAGCTCAGCCATTTTCCTCCTTCAGGGGTCGCACCCAACAAAATATCGCCTTTAAACAAATCATTCGTTTTCCAGGCATTGCCACCAGGAATAATTCTATGAATAAAAACTTCGCCTTCTTCATTTTCATTCAATTCAAAACCAAACGACATAGCTTCGGTATCCAAATGGCCCATCCACTGTTCAAACAAATCCGGTGGCATATAAACAGAATGTGCATCCAGACTGAGCGTATAGGCATTTAAAAGCTTGCGGGCAAGAAATACTTCCAACCCTCCAGTGTATTCCAATAGCTGCTGAATTTTCTTTTTCTCTGCTTTTAAGCATCGGTTCCTTGCCTTGCTTTCTGCTTCGCGAAGCGCTCCAGGCATGTTTACAACAGAATCTGGCAAGGAAGACATTTTTACCAATACCTGATGCTTGAAATACGCTTGCCTGTATTTTTTTAATTGCTCTGGATTAGCAGCAATAGGCAGCTGAGCATTTCGGGCAACACTATCACCCTTTTGCAAATCAATACTTGCGCTGTAATAATTTTGCAAATCAAGGTTTAATTGTTCCAGTGAGGTTTTAAAAAAACTTACTACATAAGGCAAATATTCCCAGGTAGTGCCTTTAAAATCTGAACGCAAAGCAAAAGACCGGGCTTGAATTTTTTCGATTTCAACCTGGGAAAAATAAATTTTTTTGGGGTCTAATTCTCTAAGGAAATATTCGGAAATTTCCTTACATAGAGAATCATTCAATGTGGGAGGTGCATAATGAAATGCCTCGATATATCTCGACAATAAGGCGGCTTCTTGTTTAGGTTGAATTTGCGCTTGCGCAGAAAAGAAACTAATAAGAATAAATGCTAAAACCGCTGGTATTTGCTTCTTCAGGTTCATGGTAAAAATTCAAACAACCAAACATCGTGGTTCTTTCACTCAAATTACCATTTTTGAAGAATTAAAAGAATTTCCGAGGCAATTTTTTAGGACTTAAATCAATATTCAAATCCTATTCCTCCCCGCAATGCAAACGAACTGGAAGGATGAGCCACAGAGGGATGCAATTGATACTGAACCTGGGCACTGACATACCAATTTTTTGACCAATAATATCGCATACCCCAACTTCCACCCAATCCTAAAGCAAATTTATTCGAAGGCAAGACTGGGCGTTCTTCGCTCGTATTTTGGGTTCCTGGTTTAAATGACCCATATTTAAATTGATAATAGGTGAGTAAAACGTCTACATTAGTAAATATACCCAATCTACCCGACCTCCATTGATAACTAAAATGTATTGGCAACTGATAGCGCTGATGAATAATTTCTATGGAATTATTGTCCGTTAATCTTTGTACACGTGCTTTGTATAATTGCAGCGTATCCAGCACCGAATCATAGTATATAATCTGTTGAAGAGAATCATACACGGGAATATATCTCAGGAAAAGAGAGTCATAAGGGACAGAATCTTGAACAAGTGAAAATGAACTGGCTTCATACGTTATCATGATACGAGCGTAATGAAGTCCGGTGCCCAACATGAAGTTCCTTTTCAATTTACCATAAAAGTCAAGCTGAATAGAGGTACCTACGTTGGCTTGTTCATTTTTATATTGTAAAGTTCCGGTGTTTACAGCACCTTTATTTTTGCCTATGAAACTTGGCCCTGCCGAAAGTTCCAAAAGCCATGCACCCCGCCATTGCATGCGTTTCTTCGATTGTTTGGAAACCGTATCTGGCTGGGTGGCAGTGGTAACGGTAGTATCTGAGAGGATGGCTGCCTGGGTTGTACTATCCGGCCTCTGCTTTTCGTTACCGGAAAGTCCTTTCGTTGAACCGACTTCGATGGGAACAGAAATCATGGTATCTCCTTTGACTGCTTGAAGCTGCCCCAACGATTCTGAAGGTTGTTGGTTGGAAGTACGAACATCCTGTGGAGCAATACGCGCTTTTTCGAAAGACTCTTGAGACGACACACCTAAGTGGTTGCTGTCTGTTCGGAAAGATGTATTTTCATTTGTCAAATTTGAAGACGGCCGAAGGATGCCCGTGGTATCGGAAGACCTCTCTTGCTCAGATAATATCTTTTGCGTTGGAAGGAGAGCGAAGGATTCTGTTTCTTTATGAATGGAATCCTTTGGCTGGCTGGATGACAGAGAAGAAACGTCAGCCCTAGAATTGGTTTCTGAATGTTGATTAGATTGATCCTTTGCTTGCATGCGATACAATGAATCCGGAGCATGGTTAGCCTCAGACAAAGAGCCTGATCGTATGGACGACGGATTTGGACTGTTCAATTCCTCATCGGAGTTCGCCTTGGATGTAATTTCCCATTTGTTTGGCAAATCGAGATCTAAGCCTTCCTTCATAGAAGGATCCGGGATCTTCTTCCGAGAATCAACATTCCCCTTCCCCGAAGGATCCGTACTTATTGCACTGCCATCAAGATGAATAGAGGATGTGGAAGGCATTCGCACACCAGAATCTTTCTGCCGATTCTTTGGCGCATGGGAATGAGAATGAACTTGATCGGGATGGTTGACCGAATTATCGTTCGGCGGATCGGTTTGATACCTATTTTGTAAACGTCCCTCCTCCTCAACGATATGTGCATCCGATGGAGACAAATCTGAAGGGAATGAGGCAATACGTTCCTTTGTTTCCACCGAAGATTGTTGAGTGGTATAATCGTAAGCAGTTTCCTGGGTGGTAGTAATTGTGCTCTTCTCCGAAATGGAAGCAGGAGCTGTGGTCATCTTATTTTTCCTGGAAGAAAGAAGCCACCAGGTAATGCCACTCACCGAAATAAGGAAAGTGGAAACGAAAACTATTTTGGTTAAAACGCCCGAAGTCGCAGAAGCTGATCCTTTATCGGAAGTGCTGTTGGCCTGAGGCGGCGGAGGTGGAAAAGTAGGACGCAATCGCTCCATCATTCCTTCCGGAATGGGCAGCTCTTCGTTTTGAAATCGCTTCTTGAAGAGTTCTTCCAATCTATCCTTTTCCTTATCCATTCAATGCCTCCACTTTATACCGTTCAAACAGTTTGTGCAGCATGGCCTTTGCTTTAAACAATTGCGACTTGGATGTTCCCTCGCTGATGTCAAGCATCTCCCCAATTTCTTTATGTGTATACCCTTCTATTACATACAGGTTAAAAACCATTCTATATCCTTCCGGCAATTCTTGAAGAATTTGCAGCAACTCTTCATTACTTAGACGTTCAAATATAGATTCAAGTTGTGTATCAGGAATATCAACGCTTGTTTGAATATCCACATGATAGTGTTCTTTTTTTGTTTTATCGAAATGATTCAGAGCTGTATTAACAACAATCCGTTTAATCCAACCTTCAAAGGATCCTTTGTTTTCAAACATATGAATCTTTTGAAAAATTTTAATGAACGACTCCTGAACCAAATCTTCTGCTTCAAAATTTGTTTTCGAATAACGACGAGCCACCGCAAGCATTTTTCCGGCATACCTCCGGAAGAGCGCCTCATAGGCGCTTTGCTCATTGCGTTTACATCCTTCTAATAAGGAACTTTCGTCGTTCATATGCAGGATTTTAATCCAACAATAGAAGTGGATTTTAAACTGGTTTTAAAATGAATGTATTCATTTTTTAAACCTATAAAACCAATTTCCAATGTTTACGGTTTATACTTTAAAAGCTTAGAGCGTAAACATTGGAAAAAGTTACAACCACTTCTTCTGAATTCCTAGAACTATAAAGATTCCAGGATGGTATTTAGTTGCTCCTCTGAAACCTCAACTAAATCCGAAGGCTGCAAGTTAATAGTAAGATTAGCAGTTATGGTGATTTCTTTTTTACTGTAATGAAGTTTACCGCCAATATCGGCAATTGTAATGAGATAGACTGGCTCATTCAATCCGGCTAATCCTCTGAAAGAATGTGTAGGACATGTAGTTGCCTGACAAGTACCTTGAGCATAAACATCCGTTACTGACAGAAAATCTTTATAAACAGCAAAGCAATTGGCATATTTTACTGTTTTACCAGCCAAGGCATCGAGGCTTGGCATATTTACGGTGAGGTAGGTATTGCTACGGTTATAAAAATAATCGCAGTTGATCCAACCTAAATTAGACACAGAAAAAGAATAATAAAAATTTTGTCGCAAGGTGTCGCTGCGCACTGCAATGGATGTATCCGCCAATGTCCAGTTTACACCTGAGCTGTCTTGATTATCAACAAACAAGCCCATGTTAGAATCCGGACTTCCTTCAATGGGAACCTGAATACTAATGGTAGCATTTTCATCCAAAAACACTTCTTGCCCATTCGCGGTGGCGCTGATAAACAACTCCCCACCAGATACCAGAATTTGTCCGTTTGACTGAGTAGTAACACCCGATAAGATCATTCCCGATTCCTCAAAAATTTCTTTCACATCCAGTGTCACATTATCTTCTACCGGACTGCCATTGGCGTATTCAAATACATTGGCTGGAATAGAAATGATAGTTCCTTTGTTTGCAGTCACGGTTATATAACTTTCTGGATTTACAGAAAATTTTTGAGGTGCTTCCTTTCTGTTGTCGAAGAATTTTTCAACTGCATTGATCGACTGGTTTTGTACATCCTTTTTAATTTCATCCTTTTTAACATTAGGATCGCAAGAAGAAAGTGCAAGTATACCTAGTACTATTGCACCTGATTGAAAGAAAGATTTTTTCATATAATTTGTAGATTTGTTTCCCTTGATTTCTGTATGTTAGACAGGAGCAAATGGCAAAAGCGTTGCCTGGAATTCTATATTATTTTCGGAAATCGATAAATCAGCTGACAATCAATGTTATAATTTTATAAATTTGTTTTTAATCTCTTCATTCATGATATCTCTATTCACCCACCACTCGCTTAAAATTGCGTTGTCCATTGTTGTTGTAGTGCTAATGATCAGTTCCTGTGCCAATAAAAAAGGAAAATTTAGCGACGAACAGCTCCAGGTAGAAGCCGATCTGGAAGTAAGCGAGGATACGCTGGACAGTGACCCTTTACCAACTGATAGTTCCGGACTCTCAAAAGCCATCGGGATGTCTCAACTAGCCAGCTTTCCGAGTAAAGTTATTCTCACAGGCCTTAGCGATCATCGCCTGATCAGCATTTATAAAATGAAAAAGAAGGATGCAGGCCAGCAAAGGATTCGTTCCTTTTACTCTTATGATAATGATGAATCCTCTGATGACACCTATGAGCATTTTATGCCTGGCCTGGATATATTATATGGCTATGAGCTGATCAATCTGGCACATTACGATATGAAAACTCATCAGCGGAATTTCTTGTTTAAAAGCCCGGTTCTAATTAAAACGGTTTATTACCCGTCCTTTATCCCCGACTCCATCAATAAAAAACCGATCCAAAGAAATTATTACCTGATATCGGTGTACGATGAGGATACTAATAAAGACACACTCATCAACAAGCGGGATCTACGAAAATTTTATTTGTTTAACGAACGAGGAATGTCACCCATAGCCCTATTGCCAGCAGGGTATTCCATTTCAAAATCGCAATATGATATTGACAACGACGCCATGTTTTTGTTCGCTCGATATGATGAAAATAAAAATGGAAGTATTGAACAAGAAGAGCCTAAAAAAGTATTTTGGATACATTTGAAAAATCCATCCCCTGCATTAATGGCATACTAGTCCAATCGCTGGACTTGAACATGCAAGGGTTAAAAAGCAAGCATTTTAATGGCGGTATCTGCAGCTTCTACCCCTTTATTACCGTGTTTTCCTCCGGCTCTGTCAAGGGCTTGCTGCTGGTTATTGGTTGTTAATACACCAAAAATCACAGGCTTGTTGCTTTGCAGGCTTACCTGCGTTATTCCGTTGGCCACAGCCATACAAATAAAATCGAAATGCCTGGTTTCGCCTTGGATAACACAACCCAGTGCTATAACGGCATCGATTTCTTTTTGAGAAGCCAACCATTGAGCACCCAAGCTAAGTTCAAAGCTTCCAGGCACATTTTTGCGGAGGATGTTTTCGGGACGTGCACCTAGTTTTAGCAAGGTTTCTACCGCACCCGAATACAAGGATTCTGTAACTTCAGTGTTCCACTCAGAAACAACAATACCAAACTTCTTCCCTGAAATATCAAGAGAGGAAGCTTGGTAAGTACTAAGATTTTTAAGGGAGGTGGCCATTATTCAGCAGACATGCGGTCGGCTCTCGCTAAGTATTTGCGTGCGTCCTGATATTCGGCAGATTTAGGATACTCTTTCGTTATGCGAGAATACGCGTTGACAGCATTGATATAGTCTTTAGCAGATTCTAAAGCCATACCTAATTTCAACAAATAACGCGGTGTAAATTGTTCGGTAGGATAAATGTCTGCGGCCTTGCTGTAATAATTAGCTGCTTCTTCCGGTTGATTCAATTCCATGTAGGCATCACCAATCAAGGCCTTGGCACGAGCCTTATAAAGAAAATCATCGCCATCGTATTGACTTAAATAGGAAATGGCATCTTCAAACTTTCCGTTTTTCAAAAGAACAATTCCTGCCATAAGGGCTGCACGCTGACCAGCAGGAGTGCCACCAAATTCATCGGCGATATCCTGCAAACCACGAAAAGACTTATCCCCTTTCAAGGCTTTGTCGAGGGAATCCTGATCGAAATACAATTCAGCTTTATACATTTCTGCTTGAGCTTCAGCATTTGACTCACCTTGCATGTAACGATATCCAAAGTACGCCACTACGGCGAGTAAGACCACCACCAGAACTCCTCCTATTAACTTAGGATTGGCTTCCAGTTTGCTTACTAAACTAGGCTTCTCTACAGGTACTTCTGTTTTCGCAGTGTTTTCTACTACTACTTCAGTTTGTTTTTCTTTTGCCATGGTATTCTTTGGAACTTAAAGGATTGCAAAAATAAAAATTCTTTTGGTGTACCCAAAAGATATCGATTTATGTTTTATCAGAAAGTAAAAAGCTTCGGTGTCAAACCGTGGAAAATTTCTATGGCATGGCATGAAGGCTTTTCCAATTATCTGCCTGATAGCTAAGTTCTTATTAAGGAAAGGGTTGGTTTTAAGAACAAATCGGGCTACTTTTGGTTTGTCATGTACCAGGTAGTAAAGCGCGCTGTCAATTTTCTTTTACCAAAAAAGTGGCTTATAGCCATGGAACCAAGCCTGCGTTTAATGTATGGCTGGTGGTACCAAGGAACCCAACACCAATGCCCTGTATGTGAAAAGGGCAACAGACGGTGGACAGCTTTGAAGGCTTCCGGAGATCTGCTATGTCCTCATTGTGGCAGTCTTAGCCGCGACCGGCGTCTTTGGCAATTGTTGCAAGAAGCTCCTTTGGCTGATGGTGCGAGTGTATTGGACTTTTCACCCTCCAGAAGCCTTTTCCGGAAGTTGAGTTCCTGGAAAGCTATTCGGTACGAAGCCAGCGATCTTTCCGGAAATTTTCTTGCCCACCATCAATTTGATATTACCCAAATACCGGTAGAAGATAATTCGTATGATGTAATCCTTTGTTACCATATCCTGGAACATATCGAAAACGACCTTCAGGCTATGCAGGAATTATGCAGAGTCCTTCGTCCGGGTGGTCTGATTTTCATTCAAACACCATTTGCGGAATCCTGTTACGAAAATCCGGCGATCACCAGCGAAGCCGAACGTTTGGTGCATTTCGGACAAGAAGATCATGTGCGAATCTATTCCATTGACGAACTCCGCAAGCGGCTTGAAAGCTGTGATTTTGAGGTTCAGGTGAATCGTTTTCTATCCAGTGATAAAACTCTTTATTATGGTTTATCACATTCCGAAACAGTTCTTATCGCTACTAAAAAGAGATGATTTCTGTTTGCATACCCGTTTATAATTTTGAAGTTGAAAAACTTCTGCAATCGCTGCAGGATCAAAATTGTTCTGTTCCATACGAGTTGATTTGTATCGACGATGGTTCTGAATATAAATGGCGAGAACTCAACCAAAAAGCATTCGCCGGATGCAGGACGATATTACTGGAAAAAAATATTGGCCGGGCGGCCATTCGGAATTTATTCCTGCAATACGCCAAGTATCCTTATTTATTATTTCTGGATTGCGACGGTCTTCCTCAAGATTCGCAATTTATTCAAAGGTATGCGCAAGCATGCTTATCGTCAGAGTGTCCAGATGTTGTATGTGGGGGTCGACTTTATCCAGCACAGCCGCCGTCCATAAGCCAGCGCCTTCGGTGGCTATATGGCTGGCGTCGCGAATCGAATAATGCTGACAAACGCAAACGCAAACCTTATCAATCCTTTCTGACGAATAATTTTCTGGTTAAAAAATCTTTAGTAGAAACGATTCGTTTTGATGAGCGACTGCAAAAGTACGGTCACGAAGATACTTTATTTGGTATTGAACTTGCCCGCATTCGAGCATCGGTCATGCACATTGAAAATCCTGTGTTGAATCTTGACATTGAAACCAATGAACTGTTTCTACTTAAAACCGAAGAAGGCATTCAGAATATAAAATTAATATTGAATTTTTATCCCGATCGTGCTTCTATAATTGCCCATATACGCCTCCTCCGATGGATGGAATCGGGTCCGGGCATTTTATTAAAACCCTTCTTTCGATTTTGCTTTAAGCTCTTCCGTAAACCCCTGAAAGCATTCCTGCATAGCGGCTATGCCCCTTGCTGGATATTGGACTGGTATAAAATTGGATTTTGGTGCGGCGTATAAAAAAAGCCTGAAATAAATTCAGGCTTTTTTTATACGATTTTATGTAGATCCATCCTATTCGTTGATGAATGGGTAATCTTCCACATAAACTTCTGTCCAGATTTCTTTGGCATCCGGCCAAGGAGATTCTTCTGCGAACTTCACTGAAGCTTCCACCACCTCTTTAATGCCTTTATCAATTTTTTCAAGGTCTGCTTCAGTAGCGTAACCGAACTCAAGCAGTTTGGAGCGCACTTGTTCGATTGGATCACGTTGCTTATACTCTTCCACCTCTTCTTTGGTGCGGTATTTAGCAGGATCCGACATGGAATGGCCTTTAAAACGATAGGTTCTGAATTCTAATAAAGTAGGACCATCGCCACGGCGAGCGCGCTCAGCGGCTCTTTCCACCGACATATGCACTTCTTCCACATCCATGGCATCTACAGGCTCCGATGGCATTTCGTAAGCATCTCCCAGCTTATATAAATCGGTAACGTTCGATGTACGACCTACGGAAGTACCCATCGCATAACCGTTATTTTCAATCACAAAAATACAAGGAAGTTTCCAGGTCATGGCCATGTTCAAGGCCTCGTGGAAGGCGCCCTGGCGCACAGCTCCGTCGCCCATATAACAGATGCACAGATTTCCTGTTTTGTTATATTTTTCAGCGAAAGCAAGGCCCGCTCCTAGTGGAACCTGAGCACCTACGATACCGTGGCCACCGACAAAATGCACTGATTTGTCAAATATATGCATAGAACCACCCTTCCCTTTGGAGGAACCGGTTGCCTTGCCATACATTTCAGCCATAATGGCTTGGGGTGAGCTGCCCAAAGCAAGTGGTAAACCGTGGTCGCGATACGCGGTGATGTATTTATCCCCTTGTTTCAGCGCGGAAATCGCGCCTGCCGCGCAGGCTTCCTGACCGATGTACAAGTGGCAGAACCCTTTTATTTTTTGCTGTCCGTACAGTTGACCTGTTTTCTCTTCAAACTTCCGGATAAGCTGCATCTTTTCATACCAAAAGAGATAAGTCTCTTTAGTAAATTTTGAACTAGACTTTGTTTTCGACATGGTTTTTTCCTTCACACTTGCCATAAAATTGCCCTTTCTAGGACTCTAAGTGGCCAAAAATAAGTAATTTTGATATACAATGTACATAGAAAAGCTAAATCTTATAAATTTTAAAAATTACGAGGAGGCTGACCTCCAATTCTCCCCGAATATTAATATTTTCCTCGGCGACAACGGTGCCGGCAAAACCAATCTCCTGGATGCTATTCATTGCTTGTCGCTCACTAAAAGCGCTTTTCACAGCAACGAATCCTACAACATAAAGAAACATGAACGCTTCTTTTCATTGCTCGCCACCTTTCGCAAAGAAAACAAAGCGCTTACCCTGCAGTACGATTTACAAAGTGGGCAGAAAAAAGTGTTTCGCTGCAACAATGTTCCCTACGAGCGCATTACTGACCATATAGGCAAATTTCCTGTGGTTTTGATTGCTCCTTACGACACCGATGTATTCAGGGAGGGGAGTGAAGAAAGAAGAAAATTTTTTGATGCCATCTTTTCTCAGATTGACTCCCATTACCTGCTGCAGCTTATTTCATACAACCAATTACTGAAACAGAGAAATGCACTACTAAAACAATTTGCCGAATCTGGCCGATGCGACGATATTTTGCTCGAAAGCTACAACGAACGCTTACTTCCCCTGAATGCCAGCATTGCCGGGCTGAGGCAAAAATACTTGGATCAGTACATTCCTTATTTTATGGAGCATTACCAAGCCATCGCCGAAAAACGGGAAGCGCCCTCCTTGCAGTACCAAAGCACCGTACTTTCCAATCATTTTGAAGATCAATTCCGGAAAAATAAATCCAAAGACCTGGTTCTACAGCGCACCACATTGGGCGTTCATCGAGATGATGTGGAATTTAAAATAGATGAGGTGGCATTAAAGACCTTTGCCTCCCAAGGGCAACAAAAGTCTTTTTTAATTGCTCTCAAATTGGCTCAATTCGATCTTTTTCGCAGTGCATTGCAAACCACTCCCATATTGCTGATGGATGATATCTTTGACAAACTGGATGACTTCAGGATTGGGAAATTAATTCAAATGGTGCAGGAAGGACGATTTGGGCAAGTATTTATTACCGATGCCCGGCCTGAACGCACTGAATATTTCTTCCAGCAACTTCAACGTGAAATGCGTATCTTTACGATTGAAAATGGCAATGTTCAAGAAAAATAACCACCGCAATTCGCCCAGAAAGGCGGACATCAGTCCTTTGAAAGAGGCGATTGAACAAATGCTGAAATCCTTTCATATCGATAAAAAATTTTATGAAACCCAGGTCATTGAGAACTGGGAAAAAATCATGGGCAAACCCATAGCCCAACGCACCACCAGGCTTCGTGTATACAAGGGCATCCTCTATGTAAGCCTCAATTCTCCCGCGCTTCGGCAGGAACTCGCACTTTCCAAAAAGAAAATGATACAATTGCTGAATGAATCGGTACCCGAACCGGTTATAGAAGACATTGTTTTTTCCTGATCCAGCCTTTCTTGTTGTCCGGCAACTGTAAAAGTTACTATTCTTTGATGGAGAATAGAGAAACCGCTTTTTTTTCCATTTGATTTTTCATACTTTTAGTAACTGCCTGCCGTTATCTCAGGTAAGCTAATTGCCATGCTGGAAGAAAAACTTAGAGCCTTTAAACAGAAATACTACCAAAACCTGCTGATTAGGGGCAGTATCTTTTTTGTTGCCACAGTTCTGAGTGCTTATTTAGTGATTACTTCACTTGAGTACCTGGGACGATTTCCAAGTGCTGTTCGATTGGGCCTTTTTGGATTGCTCGTAGCCACTGCGGCATATACAGCCTATCGTTGGGTATTTATTCCGGTGCAAAAACTTTTGCATCTTGGCAAAGGCATCAGCGACGAGGAAGCCGCCCAAATCATTGGTAAACATTTTCCTCAGGTAGACGATAAGTTGCTTAATACCCTTCAATTGCGCAAAGAAGCCAGTGGAAATGCGCTTTTACTGGCCAGCATTGAGCAAAAAACCAAATCCTTATCGATTGTCCCGTTTTCACAAGCGGTAGATTTAAAAGAAAATAAACGGCATCTTCGCTGGGTAGCGGGTCCTGTAGTGCTCCTGCTCCTGCTGCTCTTGTTTGTTCCCCAATTGCTTACCGAAGGAACTACCCGGGTATTTCATTACAATCAGGAATTTGTGCCAGAAGCGCCTTTTCAATTTCTTTTACAATCAGATCAGCTTAAAACCTACCGCAACGAAGATTTTGAATTGAACTTGCAATTGAAAGGCAAGGCCATTCCAGACCAGGTGTTCATTGAAGCAGAGGGGCGACGGTTTCGAATGAAACGCAAATCATCGTCCGAGTACAGTTATACCTTTGCCAGTTTACAAAAAAGTACCCGCTTCCATTTCGAGGCTGCCGGATTTAATTCCTCCACCTATACACTCGAAGTTCTCAACAGGCCTGACCTTAGAAATTTCCGTGCTGAACTTCATTATCCAACTTACCTCAACAAGCCCGATGAAACCCTACACAATGCTGGCAACCTGCTTGTTCCTGAAGGAACCCTGGTGCAGTGGAAAGTTGGAACTACCGACGCCGATTTTGCTTTAATCACTTTTGATTCTGAAAAAAAATCGGAAAAGCTGGAGGGGAACAATAATCAATTCTCTTTTCAGCGTAAGATTCTTCAAAACGACCAATACAGTATAGAATTGCGCAACTCTGTGAGTCAAAACAAAGAACCTATACGTTACGCGCTGGAAGTAGTTAAAGACCTTCCTCCTCAGCTACAGGTGGAGCGCTACAACGACACGGTGCTGTTTAATTTTATTACGGTTGCCGGCAAGATCTCTGACGATTATGGCCTTCGCGATTTAAAACTATTTTACAGGCTTCGCCACAAAGAAGATAAAAAAGAAAGTGCATTTGCTTCCAAAACCATTTCAATTGATAAGCGATCCACTAACCAAAGTTTTTTATACAACTGGCTTCTTGATTCTATTCGAATCAGCCCTGGTACAACGCTGGAATATTATCTCCAGGTGTGGGACAATGATGGGGTGCATGGAAGTAAAAGTACCAAGTCTCCCGTGTATGATTTTAAAATACCGGATGAACAAGCGCTCAAAGAGAGTATGAGCGAATCGGCAAGTCAGGCCCAATCGAGCATGCAGGAAATGATGGAGAAGACTAAGCAACTTCAAAAAGAAATCAATAAACTTCAGGAGAAAATCAAGAATCAGAAAAACTTAACCTGGCAAGAAAACAAAGAAGTTGAAAACATTTTAAAGAAACACGATGAGCTGCGGAAAGACCTTGAAAACCTTAGCAAGCAGCAAGATCAGTTGAGGGAGAAGAATGAAAAATTTGGCGCCCAGGATCCTCAGTTCAATGAGAAAATGAAAGAACTTCAGCAATTGATGAATGAGGTGCTGGATGAAGAAACCCGCAAAATGATGGAAGAATTGCGGAAAATGATGGAGCAGAAAGCGAGCAAAGAAGAAATCGACAAGATGCTCGAAAAAATGGAAAAGAAAGATGAAGGCATGAAACAAGACCTGGAGAGGACGTTAGAAATGTTCAAGCAATTGCAGTACGAACAAAAACTGAACAATGCCATCCAGGATCTACAAAAACTGGCCGAAAAACAAGAAGAACTTTCGCAGAAAACACAGGATAAAAACGCCGACAACAAACAGTTGGAAGAACAACAGCAAAAGTTACAGGAAGAATTTAAGCAGGTGAAAGAAGACCTGAAGGATATGAAGGAGCTGAATGAAAAGCTGGATGAAAAGAATCCTGAGCCAGCCTCCGAAGAAGATCAGCAATCCGTAGACCAGAAACAGGAAGATAGCAAGCAGCAATTGGGGAATAACCAAAAGCAAAAGGCATCAAAATCCCAAAAGGAGGCCGCCGATAAAATGAAAGAAATGGCCAACAAGATGGAGAAGATGAAACAGCAGATGATGGAAGATCAGGCCCAGGAAAACCTGGACGATCTGCGCGCCATCCTGGAAAACCTGATCACGCTGTCGCACGAACAGGAAGCACTGATGAAGGATTTTAAAAAAGTAAATCAGGCCGATCCCCGCTATATTCAATTAAGTCAAAAGCAGCTGAAGCTGAAAGACGATAGCAAAGTAATCGAAGACAGTCTGATGGCCCTGGCCAAGCGTGTATTTGCCATACGTGCTTTTGTTACCAGAGAAGTTCGTACCATGAAGGGGTACATGGATGAAAGCATGACGGCGATACGGGCACGAAGAAGCGATATAGCAGCAGGAAAGCAACAATTTGCCATGACTTCTATAAATAATCTGGCGTTGATGCTCAACGACGCTATGAAGCAAATGCAACAACAAATGGCCGATGCCAAAATGCAGGGAGGAGCCATGTGCAAGAAACCAGGTAAAAACAAAAATCCTGGCTTAGGACAAATGCAAAAGCAGCTCAACCAGCAAATGCAGGATCTTAAAAATGGCAAAAAACAAGGCCGTGAATTGTCGGAGGAGTTAGCTAAATTAGCTGCTCAACAGGAAATGATACGAAAAGCCCTAAAGCAACTGGAACAAAATGGTAAGAACGAGGGCGGAAAAGAAGGGGGAAATCAACTCTCCGAAATTAAAAAAATGATGGAGGAAACGGAGAAAGACCTCGTGAATAAAAGACTTAACCAGGAGACGCTTTATCGCCAGCAGGAAATACTTACTCGCCTTTTGGAATCTGAAAAAGCTGCTAAAGAACGCGAAATAGACCCTCAGAGAGAGGCCCAGAGCGCTAAAGAAATTGAAAATCAACTTCCTCCGGCCTTGGAAAAATATCTTAAAGCCAAGGAAAAACAGGTAGATTTACTTAAAACGGTGCCGCCGGCACTTACCCCCTATTACAGAAAAGAGGTAAACGAATATTTCCAACTATTGGAAAAATAATATAGAATCCTCTATATTTACAAGGCATTTGAAAACGTTCTACGTTTAAATGCTTAATTTAAAAATCAAGCCCGGCTGTATGCCTGAAACATCCGGAACTTTTTGCAAATAGCAACAGGCAGGAAATTGCTTTTAACAGGTAAGCCTTGATATAGGCTCTTGAGATGAATAAACTTTTTACCGGAATCAGTGCCGGTAATACAAATGAATACAAGCATGAAGTCCATAAGGATACAGATTCCATCGATTGCCGATAACATTCGTATCGTTGAAAGTTTCATTGATAATGTCAAAGAAAAATACAACATCGACGATGACATTTATGGAAACATCATGGTGGCAGTCACCGAATCGGTAAACAATGCCATCAAGCATGGCAATGCTTCTGATAAGAACAAATACGTTACGCTCACCGCTATTTACGAAGACAATCTTGTGAAGTTCATTGTGGAAGATGAAGGTCCAGGTTTTGATCCAGATGCCTTACCCGATCCTACGGCTCCCGAGAATATTGAAAAACTGGGAGGACGAGGAATATTCCTGATGCGTCAATTGTCGGATGAGGTGAAATTCTCGAAAGAAGGACGTGTATCTGAGATGACTTTTTATTTTAACTAAATTCTTCCAAAGCATCGCTTATGCGCAGGCAACAATGGCTAGCGGGTGTGGTAACAGTATGGCTGGTGCTCTCCTTTTCGCTGCAAGCTCAATTCAAAACCAAACGCGAATATTCCGGTTTTTTTGATTCGTATTATTACCGCGGGCCAATCGCATTTACAGTAGGTCTTGGGCCTTCTTTGTACCGGGGCGACTACTCCGAAGGTTTTTACAGCAGTTCTCCTGGCTTTAGTTTTGCTGGTGGTGCCAATTACAAAGTATGGCCACGCTGCGTGTATGGCTTGCAAGTGCGGTACACGAGTTTTCGCTCTACTTACAGCGACAGTGCTTTCAATTATTCTTATTCTGGAAATGTATTGGGCTTTGATCTGTATGGTAGATTTTATCTCCTCGATGACATTGTGCGCATTTCCAGAGATAGAAAAAAATTCAGGAAAAATAAATTCTACCTTACTTACGGTGCCAGTATCCTGAGGTATGGCCGCTTTGGCCTCTCATTTCCTGTTGGTCTTAATTATTCCTATGATTTTTCTCAGCGCTTATCCCTGCACGCTGGGTTTTCTCACCACTTTATGTTCTCCGACCGGTTGGATGGTTTAAAAAAAGGAGGACCAGATGCGTATGCACTGATTCAATTTACGGTGCAGTTTTCACCTTGGGCACCGAAAGGAAAACTGAAACTGAAATCTGAACCTCCTCCTCCAAATCCAAATCGCCAGGAGCACCAGGAATGGAGAAAGAAAAAAGATAAGCCTGCCCCTCCTCCGGAAGAATCGGAAGATAGTTTGCCTGAAGGCTCTACACCTCCCGAAAACAGTGAGGAACAGAATGGCACAAACCAAGAAACGGTAACCGAAGAGGAAGAAGAACCCAAGAAGTAAGCCGGTTTAAAAAATTGAGTCATAAAAAAAGCGTTATGAAAATTCATAACGCTTTTTTTATGACTCAATCTAAGAGTGAACTTAGGCTTTTATTTTAATTTCGAATTGCACCAATTCTATAAAGTCTTGCAGGCGATCGTCCAGTTCTTGTTCGCTTACTTCCTTGAGGCGTTCGGTTCCGAATTTCTCTACGCAGAAAGAAGCCAAGGCAGAACCATGGATGATGGCACGCTTCATATTATTAAAGGATACATCCCCGGTACTGGCCAGGTACCCGATGAATCCACCAGCAAATGTATCGCCAGCACCTGTAGGATCGAATACCTCTTCCAGCGGCAAGGCCGGAGCGAAGAATACCTGATCTTCGTGGAACAATAACGCTCCATGCTCTCCCTTTTTAATTATTAAATACCGAGGACCCATCGAAAGAATTTTACGGGCGGCTTTTACCAGGGAATACTCGCCGGAAAGTTGCCGAGCTTCTTCGTCGTTAATAGAAAGCACGTCGACCATGGTCAACGTCTTCTGCAAGGCAGGAAGCGCAATTTCCATCCAGAAATTCATTGTGTCCATCACAATCAGCTTAGGACGTTTTTGCAGGCGTTCAATAACGGAGCTTTGTACGTCAGGGGAAAGATTTCCTAACATTAAATACTCGCAATCCTGATACGAGGCTGGTAGGATAGGATCAAAAGAACCCAACACATTTAGTTCAGTCACCAGCGTATCGCGACTATTCATGTCGTTGTGATATTTTCCGCTCCAGAAAAAGGTTTTTTCGTTTTCTTTTATTTGCAAGCCTTCGGTTACAACGCCGTGCTGACGCAGCATTTCGATATCTTGTTTAGGAAAATCACCCCCTACTACTGCTACCAATTTCGATTGTTTTACAAATCGTGAGGCAGCCAAACTAATATAGGTCGCTGCTCCGCCCACAATTTTGTCGGTTTTACCAAATGGAGTTTCAATAGCATCAAAGGCTACCGATCCAACAATAACTAAACTCATACTTTACAATTAAGATTAACATTTGATCTATTTATAGACGATCGTTTAGAAGTATAACCTTCGATCTACGACCATGCTTTCCTGCTTTTCAGAAGGTTGTTTTGTCGTATTCAAACCTACTAAGAATTGAAGGCAGTTGCAACAGGAGAGTTAAGGAATAATGGAAATTCGTTTACTCAGACAAGAGTTAATGGTTGAGGTTCTTGCGGAACGAATGAGATTGGTGACATTAAGAAAGCCTTACATAAAAATCACGAATTTAACCTTATAGCCAACTCAAGGTTGGATTAAAAGAAAACAGATAACCATAGTTGGTTATCTGTTTCAAATCTTATTGAATTAGTGTGTAAGCATTATTGTTTAACCGGCTTTTCTCAATAGAAGCGAAGCGCACTATTGAGAAAGCTCATGGATCGTATAGAAGCGAAGCGCACTATTGAGAAAGCTCATGGATCGTAGATCCATGGTCGGTAATCCCGACTTAGAAAATCATGGGCTTAGAAAAGAATTTCTTTTATTCGATTCCTTCAAAAGCCCTTGATTTTATTAGTCGTTTGTCAATAGAAGAATTTCTATTGACAAATTAGGGTTTAACCAAACGAGAAGTGAAACTTCTGTTTTCTCCAACTATGGACAATTGATAGATACCTGGTTTTATAAATTCCAGTCGATCCAAAACAAATTCGGAACCGCTAACAAATGATTTTTCTGATTAAACTACACTTCCGGCAGCATTGAACAGTTGAATGCTTAGATTTCCGTTTTGAGGAGATCCAAGATGGATTAACGCTTGGCTCATTACCTTACAATCGCAAGCACAGCGATGAATTGAAATAAGAATAATTTTAAACTTGAAGAGAAGAATAAAACTTCACGTATGCGGAATTGCTCTGCTTTTATCCGCCATAAGATTATGGTAGGTCTTTTTTCTTCAGCATATATACATCCTCTTTCCCTATGCCACCAGCGCGGTTTGAGGACAGGAATGCATACGAAAAGTCGTGATTGAAAAATAAGGCAAAATCGTCGTCGGGCGAATTGAAAGGCACACCCAAATTTCTCACGTGCATCCATTCTCCTTCTTGTTCACGGGCTTCAAAAAGATCAAAACCACCCATCCCCGTGTGATAGTTGGAGGCAAAAAATAATTTCCCGGAGGCGACATGGTAAAACGGATAGAGTTCGTCGCCCGGCGTATTGATGCCTGGACCAAGATTAATTGGGCTGGTCCATTTTCCTTCAATACGCAGGCAGGCATATATATCGGCTCCCCCAAAACCTCCCTTCAGATTGGCCGTGAAGAAAAATAATTTTCCATCACTGCTCATGCACGGATGGGCATAGGAACAAGAACTGTCATTAAAAATAAACGTATTGGGTTTGCCCCATTGTTCTTCTTTCCATTCAGAGGCATATAATTTTAATTTGCGAGAATAATTAGAACCTAATTTTAAATTTTCATCGCAGTGTGTAAAAAACAGTTGCTTACCATCGGCGGAAAACGTAGGTGCTAATTCGTGTGCGTCCGTATTGACAGGACCTTTCAATGGCTTTGGATATGAAAGCTTGAACGAGGCGCTATCAAAACGCGCTGTTAAAATATTAAAATATGGATCCGAAGTCATGTCGGACTTTTTTCGAATCATCGTAGACTCCCGATTGGAGGCGAAGTATAAGATTCCGAGATGAGGCACAGCGGTGACATCCGAAAATTCTGAATTTATTTTCTCGAGGTTGCTGACTACATACGGAGCAGGATTTTTTTCCCAGTAGAAAGCCGAATCACAGCTCAACAATTGTTCTGAAAAATGTTTGTCGAGCGGTGCATGCCTGGAAAGTTGCTGGAAATAGGATTTAGCCTCCTGGTATTTTTTATTTCGCTTTAAGGTTAAAGCGAAATGATACATATTGGTATCCGGTTGCTGATGCTTGTTTATAAACGTCCGATACGACGTTTCCGCTTGCTGCACCTTACCGCACATCATCTGGCAATAAGCAATTTTATTGAAGGTTACAGAATCTTTCTTTGGGCATATATCAAAGTATTCGGCAGCGCTGGCATACTCTCTTACCTGAAAATAAGCTTCTGCCTTTTGTAAGCGTTTACTCTGTGCCAGCATCCATTCAGCAGGTAAGAAAATCAACAGGGCTACTACTCCTTTCAACAAGACAATTATTTTCTTATCGGTCATGTATGTATTAGGTTTTGAGATTCTGTAAGCCCATCGATTTTGTTTTAGAAAAACAAAGGCGAAACAGAAGGTACTCTTTTTCTAATTGCTGAAATTTTCTCCGGAATTTTCAGGTCCCAAATTAACATTAATTCATGCGAATTTCCGAGACGAGATGCCAGCATTCCTGTATGGGCATCGTAGGCATAACCGATTTTTACAGATTGGTGCATGGTTGGAAAAATACCCTCGAGTGCCAATCCCATTTGCCAGGCCAGGGCCTCAGAACTTCGCCAGCTTATGCCTCCCCACGCTACTTCCTTGAATTTGATGTGTGTGCTTATATCGGCTTGAACAACGCTGCCATTCACCCATTTAAGCAGAGTAGAAGGAATTAAGGTAAGAGTCGGGCTCAACTTAAACTTGCGTGCCAAGGTTCCATAAAGATGAGGACGGAGCTGAAAACCTGCCGCCGGTTGCCAGGGCAATAAATGCTGGGTAGATAGGCCTGCATACCATTTTTTATTTTGATAAAATACTCCGGAACCCAGATCAGGGGTAGTTCCGGTACGTTGATCGGATAACACCGGATCGTCTGCATCTTTAATTTGTAAATCGTTGAACTGTTGTTGAAATCTTCTTAAACCACCCTGCAAGCCAAAACTCATCCAACCTTTTCGAACATTAATTTTGTAGGAAGCACTTAGTCCTAACGTTTGTATGGAGGTTTCAAAAACTTTTTCTTTCAAAAAAATAAAGCCTATTCCTATTCGCTGATAACTGAATGGTGCATGCACACTGAAACTTTGATACGTAGGGGCTTCATCGGCCTGGCTCCATTGGCTGCGATGATAAATTGCTCCACTGATGGCATCTTTGGATCCAGCCATGGCCGGATTAATCAGCAAACCATTAAACATGTATTGCGAATAATGGGCATCCTGTTGTGCCAAAAGATTGCTGGCCAAAATCGAAAAGAAAAATAAATAGTAAACGTTTTTCATCGCTTTATAACCAGTCGTCCGCTAAATTCTTCTTCTCCTACTTTTACAAAATAAAAATAGTTGCCTTCCGGCAGATTATCTCCTTCCCAATCGTTTTGATACGCCTTGGATTCAAATACCTTTTGTCCCCAACGATTGAGGATAACAATTTCATGATCTTTAAAAACATCCAGTGTAATATGGCGGATGTGAAAATAATCATTTCGTTGATCATTGTTGGGACTTAGCAATTCGTATACTTTGATAGAGGGCAGTACTTCTAGCGACAAGCTGGTGCTGCGAATGCGGTTCTCGCAGGCATCTTCCAATTGAGCCTGATACATTCCTCTGTCTTCAAACTGAACCGGACTCAAGGTCCATTGCGCCGATTGCTCCTGTATGAGCGTTCCGTCTTTGTACCATATAAATCGTACCGGATTTCCTTGTTGTACCTGCAGAGCTATGGAAACCGATTCATCTTCCTTAACTCGCAACTTGCTTGACAAGGCAGTTCGCATGCGTATACAGGGAGAAAGTTTAAACAACACCTGGTCGTTTCCTTGAATGCCGTTTATCAATGCTATATCCACCGAAGGATCTAGATCAGCCGCAGTACTGATATTGCCCGTTAGATACCAGTTGTTGAATTCATCTATGGAAACATCTGAACCTTGGTCATAGTTGGCATCTCCGTATGACATCGTCCAGAGACAATTTCCAGATGGATCGAATTCGGCTACATAAGCATCAAATTGACTGTCGCTGGAGGGGGAGAAAAGAGTATCGCCAGTTTCTACCACCATAGTATCACCTTGAAATCCTCCAGTGACTACAATATTTCCGGTAGTACTGATGTCCAAAGAAATAACATCATCGTACCCGGAAGATCCAAATGCTTTTACCCAAGTCAGCGACCCGTTGGATGCGAAGCGGGCGAGGTAGGCATCGCTCAAGCCTTTGCTTTGATGCATGAGAACGCCTGAGCCCGGATCAAGATCAGTATTACCTGTAATATATCCTCCTACAATAATATCGTTGCCTGATGCCTTTAGAGCATAGGTAACATTGTCTGAGTTGGCGCCAGTGTGATGTGCCCAACTGAATATCCCCTCGTGCGAATATTTGGCTAGGAAAAAATCAAAAAAATTGGAGGATTGAGTCATAAGAAAACTACCTGGTCCAGGATCGAAATCAATGTTGGTTCCTCGGAAATATCCTGCAACCAACAGATTTCCATCGGCATCGAGGCATACATTATTTCCAGTAGCGGTAGGATGATCGTTTTCGAGCATAAAGGCCCAGCGGTATATGCCCGTGGAAGAATAAGAAGCTACCACAAGATCCTGTCCTGTAGAAGTTAACTGATGTATTCCAATTCCGGGATCCATATCTGCCGAGCCAGCTATTAAGCCCGTGAAAAAAACAGTGCTGTCTGTTGCGACAATGCTATAGCCTGTTTCTGCCGTGCCCAGCTCATCAAATTGATGTGCCCATAAAAGTTGGCCATTAGGACTATACTTAGCTAATAAAAAATCAGAGGCGTTCTGAGCGGTATACGAAGCTACGGAAGACGTCATAAAATCCGCATCAATGGTGCCTTCAAAATTAAATGTAAAATAAAAATTACCAGTAGGGTCTATACAAAATCCAGGATCATAATCTTCATTGCCTGTTCCTCCTAAGGAATAGGCCTCCAGTAGCTGACCATCGGTGGTATACTTAATAAAGAAAATATCGAGTTGGCCTTGACTGCTGAGGATGTAGGTAGAAGCGGATGGGTCCGCATCAAACGATTGCTGGAAAGAGCCTACAGTATACACAATGTCATTGCGTACCTGAACTATTTTTGATAGTTGATCCCCATTGCCTGCATTGGCAATGCCCCATTGAAAATACTGCCCCGAAAGGGAGTACACTGCTGTTGTTAAAATAAGGTAAATCAGGTTTTTCATGGCAATACAATCATCGTGAGCATGACGCATATTTATGGGAAAGGGTTGCTATGAATCTACTGCCTTCTTATTTCCTGCCAATATTGGATGGGATGCCAGCATATGGCTTTACAACAAGGAAATATCTAGTGTTCCTTCAAATACTTTTTTGGCAGGTCCATTTAAATATACCTGTTCATACACTCCCGATCCTTTTTTTTCAAATGCTACCGATAAATCACCCCCTTTGGTTCGAATGGCAATGGGGCTTTCCCATCCTTGTTCGGCCATGGTAAGAGCGGCCGCTGTTACACCGGTTCCGCAGCTGAAGGTTTCATCTTCTACACCACGCTCATACGTTCGCACCCATAAGCGCTGCTGTTCGGCTTCAATAAAATTAACGTTCGTCCCTTGCGCCTTAAAGCGCTCGTTGTAGCGTATTTTTTTTCCTTCACCCTGCACATCCAGTGCCTGTATATTGTGTACCGATTTTACGTAATGCGGAGAGCCTGTATTGAGGTAACAATAATCTTCTCCCTTTTCTATGCCGTTGACATCAATCATCTGAAGATACACCCAATCGCCTTTTACTTCTGCCTGGTGTGGGCCATCTACCGCTACAAAAGAAACATTCGTGGATGCGAGGCCCAGGTCGTGAGCAAATTTTACAATACAACGACCTCCATTGCCACACATGGTAGAAGGTTTTCCATCGGAATTGTAATACACCATTTTGAAATCATAGCCAGGCTCGTTCTCTAACAGCATAAAACCATCGGCACCAATTCCAAAACGCCTGTCGCAGATTTTTTCAATAAGCGCATGATTGTTTTTATCGAAAAAAGGCACCCGGTGATCAAGTAAGACAAAGTCGTTTCCTGTTCCCTGATATTTGTAAAATGTAATTTTCATGGGTGTAAAATTAAAAAAGCCCGTCCGGAAAACCAGGACGGGCTTGATATCTTAGAGTCAGTAATTAAAACTTAAAACGCTCGTCCTCAATGTTAGAAAGTTTCTTAATTGCTTCGTCGGCATAGTAGTCAATGCTTCCGGAACGTTGTTGTTCTTTCTGAGTTTTATATTGGTTGTAGTCTGCTACTTCAGGAGCTGGCGTGCGCTTCACCATTTCAATTAACACCACACCGTTTTCTCCTTTAACAGGCGCAGCACGCTTACCATCTTTCAAACCAAACGCTGTGCCTGTAACAACAGGATCCCAGCCAATAGTTCCAATGGAGCTTGAAGAGAAGGTTACATCGGTAGCCGAACCAGCCACGGCATCCGTTCCGTAGGCTTTGCTGATTTTATCCAAATCACCTTCCAGGGTTTTTAATTTTTCGATGATCTGGTCTGCTTTCAATTCATTTCTGACTTTGTTGGTTACTTCCTGACGAACGTCGTCCACCATGGCCAGACCTTTAGAACGCTCTTTGGTTACTACTGCCACTACGTAAAGGTTTTCGGTAGCAAACACCTTGGATGGCTTTCCTTTTTTAGCTTCTGTAAATGCCCAACGCACAATTTCTTTGGCACTGGATACACCCGATAAACTTTTGTCCTGCTTACCCGCATTGTTATGCGAGAATTTCGCAAGTGACTTGTTTTTTGCAGCTTCCTCGTTGAAACTTTGTGTATCGCTAACCGAAGAAGCAAAGTTAGTGGCATTGGTATAAGCCAAATCCTTTCCTTGTAATGGATTGATTTCTTTTTCAACGGTAGCGATCAGGTACTTCTTATTGTTCTTAGGTGAGGTAATTTTGATGATGTGGTATCCAAACTGTGTTTCTACCAGACTTGGTAAAACCCCTGTTCCGTTAAACTTGAAACAAGCATCTTCAAATGGTTTTACCATTTGACCTGTATTTGAGAAAAAGCCTAAATCTCCACCGCGCTGAGCCGTTCCATCGGTACCATACTTGGCAGCCATGGCTCCGAAGTCTGAACCTTTACGAATGCTGTCGAGCACTGCATTGGCCTTTTTGCGGGAAGCTTCCTTGTCGGCATCGATTCGGAAAAGAATATGGCTGGCGCGAAGGGTAGATACGGTATCGTTTTTAGATCCTAGCACTTTGAAAAGACCATAGCGTGTGCCTGATAAATAGGGGCCATAAACACTATCGTTCTGAAGTGCCAAACCTTTCAGGCTTTCTGGCAATTCGTTCGGACCGAGATATTTCGGCTCTGCAGCATTTTCAGAAATATCCATAACAAATTGAGTGTCCGACTCTGCACTTATAAACTGTGACTTTATTGTGGCCAACTGCTCACGTGTAGCAGCGCTGTCTTCGCTGGTAGGAGTAATAGTAAACACAGCGAGGTCAATGCTGCGACCTTCTTCTACTTCGTAGTTCTTAGCATTTCTGGCAATATAATCTTCGATCTGATCGTCATTTACTTTCACCAGTGAATCCTGAATAGAAGAGTAGGGAATGTAAATATATTTCACTTCTGCTTTCTCAGTCTGCTCCAAATAAATGCGCTTGGCTTCTTCTTTGGTAACATACTCCGAACGCTTCAATACGCTCAGGTATTTTTCTTTCATTCTTGCTTCTACGGTGCGGTTTTTCAAAATATCCCATTTTGCCTGAAACATCATGGCACGTTGTTTCATGTTGGGGTCTTCGCTTTTCACTTGTTGTTTCAGATTTTCAACAAACTGAACCACCTGATCCCCGGAAAAGTCAGCCTGACCGCCAAACGCTTGCTTGATGGTTTGATGCACAAACTTTCCGTAGAAAATTTCTTTCTTTTCGTCGGCAGTCACGGATACACCAGCCTCTTCGTACTGAGGTGTATAAGCATACTTCACAAGTAAATCATTCCAGGCCTGGTATTCAATAGAGGCCATTTCATTTTCACCAGGGGTTTTCTCTGCGTTGGTGATGTATTCGTTTTCATTCTTTTTCAATGCTTCACGGTATTCGTCTGCGGAAATACTTTTTCCGTTGATTTTACCTGCTCCGTTGGAACTGAACCAACTTCTGTTGCTAAATAGATCACTTCCAAGAATGAAAAGGATTAAGGAAGCAGCAATCAAGCCTACCACGAGGCCTGTGCGCTGTTGAATTGTAGAGATAATTCCCATGGTAATAGTATGTCACTTTAAAAAGCCGTGCAAATTAGCACTATAACTTATCAATTCCAAAAGTTGGTTTACGTTGATAAACTGTGCATTAGTAGTTTTTTGGCTTCCGGAAAAAGGTCCTAATTTCGCAAGAGATAAAAAAAACCATACTACTAATTATCAGGTAGTTAAATTACCCTGACCCAACAATAAGAACTATGGCAGCGGCAGATACCCCCCTCATGAAGCAGTACAATGCTATTAAGGCCAAGTACCCGGGTGCTTTGTTATTGTTCAGGGTAGGCGATTTTTACGAAACCTTCGGGGAAGACGCCATAGTAGCCAGCAAGGTTTTGGGCATAACTCTTACGAAGCGAGGTAATGGTTCGGCCTCTGAAACGGCCCTGGCAGGTTTCCCGCATCACTCACTTGATAATTATTTACCCAGACTGGTGAGGGCTGGGCACCGGGTAGCCATTTGCGATCAGCTCGAAGACCCTAAAATGGTAAAGGGCATTGTTAAGCGTGGCGTAACAGAACTGGTGACGCCAGGAGTTTCCTTTAATGATAACGTACTCCAACTTAAGCAAAACAATTACCTGGGTTCGGTATACATTACCAACACCTTTATCGGTATTTCTTTGCTGGATGTTTCTACCGGCGAGTACCTCACTGCGCAAGGGGATGCCTTGTATGTAGAAAAGCTTCTCCAGAATTTCAGTCCGTCCGAAATATTGCTCAGCAAGCCTCAGCGCGATATTTTTCTGAAAACCTTTGGAGATAGGTACAATGTTACCCATTTGGATGACTGGGTATTTCAAACGGATTATGCCACTGAAAAATTATTAGCGCATTTCGGTACCTCTTCGCTGAAAGGATTCGGTGTGGATGGCCTGGCGCAAGGCATTATAAGCGCAGGCGCCATTCTGCATTACCTGGAGGTAACAGAGCACAAAGAAGTAGGGCACATTGTTTCTATTTCGAGAATCGAAGAAGAACGATTTGTATGGCTCGATAAATTTACGGTACGCAATCTGGAGTTGATATTTGCACAGCATCCGGAAGGAGTTCCTTTAATCCAGATTCTGGATAAAACGCTTACCCCGATGGGCGCGCGTATGTTGCGCAAATGGGTAGTGCTACCGATCAAAGATCTGGCCCCTATACGCGAACGCCTTGACATGGTAGAGCAATTGATGCAGGAAAGTTTACGGGAAAAAATTGCTCAATCACTCAATACCATGGGTGATCTGGAACGATTGATTTCCAAAGTGGCTGTGCGCAGGATTAACCCCAGGGAAATGCAAACCTTGCGCAAAGCCCTGGAGTTGATTACTCCCATAAAAGACGCCTTGTTCACCAGCGGTTTCGATCCTTTGGTGAAGTTAAGCGAACAATTAAATCCTTGTGATTGGCTGGTAACGAAGATCAACCAGGAACTCAAAGCCGATCCACCAATGCTAAGCAACCAAGGGGGCCTGTTCAAAGAAGGGGTGCATGCAGAGTTGGATGAACTTCGGAAAATTGCTTTTTCGGGTAAAGATTATCTACTCCAAATTCAACAACGGGAAGTTGAACGAACGGGAATAGCGTCCCTGAAAATATCGTACAATAAAGTTTTTGGGTATTACCTGGAAGTAACCAATGTTCATAAGAATAAAGTACCAGCCGATTGGATCCGCAAGCAAACGCTGGTCAACGCAGAGCGCTACATTACCGAAGAGCTGAAATCTTACGAAGAAAAAATTCTGGGTGCCGAAGATAAAATTCAGATTATCGAACAGCGGTTATTTCAGGAATTGGTGCAGGCTGCAGAGGAGTACGTAGGTATTGTGCAGCAAAATGCCCGCAGCATCGCCAACCTCGACTGCCTTTTGTCTTTTGCACAGGTTGCTGCCGACAATGATTATTGCAAGCCTGTATTAAACGATGGCAAATCTCTGAAAATAAAAGACGGAAGGCACCCGGTTATCGAACAGCAATTACCCGTGGGCGAACGATACGTTCCTAACGATGTGTTGCTCGACGATGAAACGCAGCAAATCATAATCATTACCGGACCCAACATGGCTGGTAAATCGGCCTTGCTCCGACAAACCGCGCTGATTGTATTGATGGCTCAAATGGGCTGCTATGTGCCTGCCACCAGTGCCGAAATCGGCATCATCGATAAAGTATTTACCAGGGTAGGCGCTTCCGATAACCTTTCAAAAGGAGAATCTACCTTTATGGTGGAGATGACGGAAACTGCCAGCATCCTCAACAACCTGAGCGAACGCAGCCTCGTGCTGATGGACGAGATTGGCCGTGGCACCAGCACCTACGATGGAATTTCTATTGCCTGGGCCATTGTAGAATACCTGCACAACCACCCTCGTTGTAAAGCAAAAACACTTTTTGCTACGCATTACCATGAACTCAACCAATTGGCCAACGATCTGCCACGGGTGCGCAATTACAATGTATCCGTGAAAGAAGTTGGCAACAAGGTACTCTTCATGCGAAAGCTCAAAGAAGGAGGCAGCGAACATAGTTTCGGTATTCATGTGGCGCAAATGTCGGGCATGCCCAACCCGGTAGTATTGCGGGCCAATGAGATCATGCACCACCTGGAAAAAGAAAAAGTAAAATCTCACAAACAGGCTAGAGAAATTCCAAAGTCAGAAAACTTCCAACTAAACATTTTCGAGGCCAATGATCCCTCTTTGGTAAAAGCCAAGGAGCTTATTGCTTCCATCGATATCAATACCATCTCTCCGGTAGAAGCGCTGTTGAAGCTGAACGAAATAAAGGGCTTGATACACCAAACGAAATAATGAGCATATTGGCTTGTGCCGAATCCGCTCTTCTTCAACCGACATTTCTTCAATAGAGCCCATTACTCGATAGATAAAACTCCTGGATCTACGATCCATGGCCAGTAATCGCGACATAGAAAATCATGGCTATAGTAAAGAGCACGCTGGTATGATACAGCATGAAAACAAAAAGTCCCGCCTAGGCGGGACTTTTTCATGTATCATCAGGACATTTCTTATTCCTTATCGTTTACATTCAAGGCATTTAAATCTTCAAAAGCAGACTTAAGGCGTTTAACGAATGTTTTCTCACCTTCGCGCATCCAAACGCGTGGATCGTAATATTTCTTGTTAGGGGCATCGGCTCCTTCCGGATTTCCTAACTGGCCCTGAAGATACGCTTCTTTCGATTTGTAGAATCCAAGAATACCTTCCCAGGTAGCCCACTGTAAATCGGTATCAATATTCATCTTGATGGCACCGTAAGAAATCGCTTCGCGTATTTCTTCACGAGATGAACCAGAACCTCCGTGGAATACGAAGTTTACTGGCTTCTCAGCATTCAGGCTGTATTTTTTGCGGATATAATCCTGAGAGTTTTTCAGGATGATCGGAGAAAGTTTCACGTTTCCTGGTTTGTATACACCATGCACGTTTCCGAAGGCAGCAGCGATGGTAAACTTAGGAGAAACTTTCATAAGTTCTTCGTAAGCATAGGCTACTTCTTCAGGCTGTGTATACAGTTTAGAACTGTCTACATCGCTATTGTCAACACCATCTTCTTCTCCACCGGTAACGCCCAATTCAATTTCCAGCGTCATTCCCATTTTGCTCATGCGCTCTAAGTAACGCTTGCAAATTTCAATATTCTCATGCAATGGTTCTTCCGACAAGTCAATCATGTGCGAAGAGAACAATGGCTTTCCATGTACTTTATAGAATTTTTCTCCTGCGTCCAACAAGCCATCAATCCAAGGAAGTAATTTCATGGCAGCATGGTCGGTATGCAATACTACTCCTACGCCATACACTTCGGATAACTGATGTACATGATGCGCACCAGAGATGGCACCTGCGATCGATGCCTCTTGCTTACTGTTAGGCAAGCCTTTTCCGGCATAGAATTGAGCCCCGCCATTTGAAAACTGAATAATTACTGGAGAATTTACTTCTCTGGCAGCTTCCATTACGCCGTTTACCGAACCCGTTCCGATTACGTTCACAGCTGGAAGCGCAAACTGATGTTTTTTCGCCAATTCAAATAGCTCTTGCACTGCATCACCATGCAATACACCTTTCGTAGCAGTACTTTTTACTTCTTGGGACATATTCCAATTCTATTGTTTAGATCATCAAAGAGGGCTCAAAGATAAGAATTTTTATCAACTGTTCATGGTTCCAAGCTTCAGCTTACCATTTTTGTATCAAAAAATACCCTTCTAACGGACTCAGGACTTATAATATGACCCCTCTTTTATAAAAAATTACCCTTTTCAGCTATTTATCTGGCTTTTTTAACTGAATTAAGGCTGTAAAGATGGTATCAGGAGCCGAATGCTCGCCATCCGCGTATTTCCCGCAAGAATTTTCGAGGAAGGAATACGTAGCACTATTTCGAGGAGGAAATTCGAAGAAACAGGCTTTGATAATGAGAAAAGCCGGTTGAAAGATCCCTTCAATGCGTGAGGGATAGAGTGGAAAGCCATGGGGCCTGCGGCGCCATGGCTTGCAGCGATAGCCCGACCCAAGCGAAGCGCCGGGGCACGCCATAATTGGAGACTTGACGTTGAGTATTGCGTTTAAAAAAACCCCGAACCTTGGAGGTTGAACCGGAATTAGTCAAAGAAAAAACCAGTAGTTATCACAAAGTTTGTGCTCCTCGTCAACACATTGGCTTCAGGAGTATCAAAAGAAGTTGTATAGGGTGCGTACTTACTTTTCGTTCTTCCATGTATCATGGCCAGATCAATGGTCATCTTATCCAGTTTAAACCCTAAGCCTCCCGAGTACTGATAGAGATGCTGTTTAAGTGATTTGTCGGTAACCACATATGGGTCTGAAATGATGTTCATGCCGGCTCTTAGCTTTACCGTTCCCAATCGAAGTTCGCCGCCCAATTTATAATTTACAGTGGCTTCGTAAATCTTCCGGATGTCTGCATTTACATCGTTGAAATAATTTCTATTCACATTATCCGAGGTTCCGAAGGAAGCAGAATTGTAAGGTACATATTCCAGTTCTCCTGAAATAAAACCAAGCTTACTGGCAAATAAAGCTATTCCTCCCGAAAGACGTGCTGGAGAGGTGTAGGTGTAACGAAACTCTCCTTCCGGAGTTGAATTTTTATAAAAGTCCAATAATGTGGTTCCAATAACGGTGGTACCGTCGTAATAAGCCTCCAGCGAAGTATTATAATTATCCCTCATGGAATAAAAGTAGGTTGGCGTCTGCACATTCAAGCCAATGCGCACCATATCGTTAGGTTTGGCAATGATGCCCACTTTCAAATTAATACCAGCCCCAGTGGTTCGCAAATAATCAGAATAAGAGAAGTAATCTAAGGTATCTACGTTTGCCTTAAATTGTTTGTTGAAAATAAGCCCAACGGTTTCTGAATACGTGCGTTCGTAGGTATAGCGAAGATTGGTAAAACCGACCGCAGCGCCTAAATAGATTTTATCTTTATAGTTAGCTCCGTAGGCAAAATCCATTTGCCATATTCTTCCTTTAGTAGAAATTCTATCCTCTTGTTTTACCACATCATCGTTGAGGAAATTTTTATAGAGATCATTAGCAGCGTCGTAGTCAGTCAGGTATGCATCAAAGGCAAGTGCATTTAAATTGAGCGGATTAAAATCATCGTCGTAATCCGGAGAATTGAAATAGGAGTTTTCTACAAAATAATCCGTCATCGACGATTTATCATTCACGCCTTGGTGATACATCCGGTTGTGAAAGGTATTGGTTCGTGTAATGGAAAATGCGAAAGAACCTCCTTTCCAATCATCGGTTGTGTTCTCATCTTTGTTGCTGCAAAAGATAACACCAATATTGTTGAATCCGAACGAAGCTCTGGAATCTGCGCCTCCGTCTCCGAGGTAATCGGAAGTACTTTTCGTAGAGCCAAAATCTGGACTGAATGAGAACTGTGATTTGCGACACAAACCGAGCCCTGCAGGATTTACCTGAGCGGCACCCAAATCTGCACCCAAGGCCGTTCCTGCACCGCCAATAGCCATATAGCGCGCAGTTCCACCGAATGTTTTAAGTCTGGCCCAACGTTCCGAATCAAAAACATAAGGAGACTGAGACAATACGTCTCCTATGGCAATAAAAAACATTGCCGAAAAAATGAATCTTTTCATGAAGTGTACGATTTCTGATACAAATACCTAGCTCTTATCTAACTCTTGGTCGGGTAGTGGATCCACCGGATCCGGACGACGAACGGCCTGAGTTTCCTGAAGAGCCGGAGTGATGTGAGCCTGAAGAACTACGTTGATTTGGGCTAGGGCTGTACGTGCGAGGTGCAGGCCTGTCCGAATTTCCGCCGCTGCCCGAAGGACGTGTGTAGGAATTATTTTGCGAAGGGGAGGGACGTGTATAGGAGTTATTAGAACCCGAACGATCCGATCCTCCGCGATCAGGCATTGGTCGTGTGGTATACTGACGAGTAGAACCGTCGCTGCTGGAGCCGGATGGTCTGGTATACGTGCTGGTGCTTCTGCCAGAACTGGAAGTCGTATTCATCGGACGCGTTGTAGAACTCAAGGCACGTCCATTATCGGGGGCCTGGCGTTGCGTGCGCTGGGTAACCATTTGGGCACGCTGTTGTTGTGCGCTGCGCTGCACATCCGGATTGGCTATGCGGTGCGTATAACAGCCGGTGGAATTGCCTCGTGGACCATATACAACGCCAGAATTCCTGCGGCTATCGTAGTAGGTACTCGCATAATATCCGTTGTTGTAATAGTTTCCATAGAAACCATTGTTAAATCCGTTCCAGTATCCGTTCCAATAACTGTTGTAATTGTAATATCCATACCAGCCCGGAGCAGGATTGTAGCCATACCAGCCTCCGTAGGCATAACCCCAGGAACAAAATGGATCGAAAAAGGGATCATTGCCCCAAACCCACATACGGTAAGGATTG
This sequence comes from Cytophagaceae bacterium, assembly GCA_025454925.1. Lineage (GTDB taxonomy): Bacteria > Bacteroidota > Bacteroidia > Cytophagales > Cytophagaceae > JALONM01. Next base: position 44,193 of record JALONM010000013.1, on the reverse strand, counting down.
TAGTAAACCGAATTATAGCCGTAATAAGAATTCCAACCCCATCCGGTGGAATAGCCAAAACTTACTGTCACACCCGGACGACCCCACCCTGCATATGGGCCAAATCCATACCCAACACCGTAATACGTGGGTACATAACTTGGACGACGATAACGACCAAAATTGTAGTCGTAATCATAATCGTTGTAATAATTATTGGTGATATAGGTACTTCCGTTGGAGGAAGTAGTAGAGGTAGAACTCTGACCTTCAGAATCGAAGCTGTATTCTTCCATTTGTCGTGCCTCTTCTTCTCTTGATTTGGCCAGTTCTGCTTCCCGCTTCAATCGAGCTTCTTCCTTCAGACGCTCTCTTTCCTTGGCGGCTGCTACCGCTTTGGCCTTATCTTCAGATGAAAAATACAAATCATCGTCTTCCGCCGATGTTTGTGCAAGATTGTTTTGTGAACAAGACTGCAAGCCTGCCATCAACACAACCGAGAGTATAAAAAATATTCTTCTCATAATACATCTGTTTTCTTAATCTTGCCTTTTCCTGTAGCAGAGCAACAAGCCCTCTATTTTTAAACAGGAATGACTCTATTTTGGTTTCAATACAGGTTTCAATTAGTTTGAAAAATGTATCTTTGCCTCCCTGTGAAGTTACAAAAGATATACCAAACGGTGTAATTTTGGTTCCTTCATCAGAAATCTTATCATATAACGAGTAAACGGTTAGAATAATATGAGTAAAGGTCTTCCAAAACGAAGTGAAAATTATTCGGAATGGTATAACGAGCTGGTAAAACGCGCCGACCTGGCTGAAAATTCAGATGTAAGGGGCTGTATGGTCATAAAACCATACGGATATGCCATTTGGGAAAAAATGCAAGCCGTTTTAGATAAGAAATTTAAAGAAACAGGTCACAGCAATGCCTATTTCCCACTTTTTGTTCCCAAAAGTCTTTTTGAAGCGGAAGAGAAAAATGCAGAGGGTTTTGCAAAAGAATGTGCTGTAGTTACGCATTACCGCCTCAAAAATGATCCTGCTAAGCCCGGAAAGCTGATGGTAGACCCCGAAGCCAGGCTGGAAGAAGAGTTGGTAGTACGTCCCACCAGCGAAGCCATTATTTGGAATACCTATAAAAATTGGGTGCAATCGTACCGGGATCTTCCCTTGCTCATTAACCAATGGGCCAATGTGGTTCGTTGGGAAATGCGTACACGCTTGTTCCTTCGTACTGCCGAGTTCCTATGGCAGGAAGGGCATACCGCACATGCCACCAAAGAAGAAGCCCTGGAGGAAGTGAAGAAAATGCTCGATGTATATGCTGACTTCGCTGAAAATTTTATGGCCTTGCCGGTGGTAAAAGGTGTAAAATCGGAAAACGAGCGCTTTGCCGGAGCAGAAGAAACCTATTGCATCGAAGCCCTCATGCAGGATGGAAAGGCCTTGCAGGCCGGAACATCCCATTTCCTGGGTCAAAATTTTGCTAAAGCCTTCGACGTTAAATTTTCAGACAAAACGAATAAACTGGAATATGTGTGGGGTACCTCCTGGGGGGTTAGTACTCGCCTGATGGGGGCCCTCATTATGGCACACTCCGACGATGAAGGGCTGGTATTGCCTCCAAACCTCGCCCCCATTCAAGTGGTGATCGTTCCTATCTTTAAAGGAGAAGAACAATTGGCAAAAATTTCCGATAAAGCATCCGCACTGAAAAAAGCACTGGAGGCCCGTGGAATCAGTGTTAAATTTGATGCCACCGATAAATTTACCCCTGGCTTTAAGTTCGCCGAGTACGAACTCAAAGGGGTGCCACTGCGCATTGCCATGGGACCGCGGGACCTGGAAAATGGCACCGCAGAATTAGCCCGCAGAGATACCAAAACCAAAGAAACTGTAGCCCTCGAAGGCATCGAACAAAAAATAGAATCCCTGTTGGCAGAAATCCAACAATCCATTTATACCAAAGCCCTCCAATACAGAAACGATAATACCACCGTAGTAAATTCCTTCGAAGAGTTTAAGAAAACACTTGATGGAAAAGGCGGCTTTGTATTGGCACACTGGGATGGTACTTCAGAAACGGAAGAAAAAATAAAAGAAGAAACCAAGGCCACCATTCGTTGCATCCCACTCGATTTTAAAGAGGAAAGCGGAACCTGTGTATACAGCGGAAAGCCCTCTAAAGGCCGAGTGCTGTTTGCGAGAGCCTACTAAACACTTCCAAGTTCCAAAGAACTCTAAACGATGGAGCATTCCCACTTACTGGAGCAAACCGAACTGATTTGCTCCAGTTTTTTTTCCTTGCTTGGAAGAGACCTTATCTCCGGTAATAGTCTGGCAGAAAAGGCAAATGCCATGTATTACGCCCCCTTTGTAGTAGTGGCGCACAATACCGAAGCCGATCCGGTCTTCTTTTATGCAAATCTTACTGCCCAACAATTGTGGGGCTTGAGTTGGGACGAATTCCTATCCACGCCATCGCGCCTTACCGTAGAGGCCATGGAAGTAAGCGAGCGACAAAAACTCCTCGATCGAGCTCGCCAATTTGGATATGTAGACGATTATACCGGCATTCGAAAAAGAAAAGATGGTTCTGCGTTTGAAATCGGAACTACCATACTCTGGAATTTAAAAGATAAGGAAGGCAACTATGCTGGCCAAGCCGCTATGTTCCGGGAATGGAAAGATTGTTAAATCGGCTTTTCTCCATAGTGCGCTTCGCTTCTATAGAGAAAGCTCATGGATCGTAGATCCATGGCCGGTAATCCCGACATACAAAATCATGGGCTGCGAGAAAAATTCTTCTGGTGCCAAGCGTCCGAATCCCTTGATTTTAGTAGTCGCTTCTCTTTAGAAGAATTTTTCTCCTACTAAGAATTTTTGTAAGGAAAGCCCTATTAAGAAATTATCAGAAATATTTTTTGAGTAATGGTAATTCCTTGGGCGTGTCCCATGCGGCCTGTCGGCCGCATCAGGCCGGGCTATTCGCTCCGGCACCTTCGGTGCCACGCTGCTATCCCTCACGCGTTGCCGGCGCTGCACGCCGGCAACCTGAAAAGATTAACCGGGTTTTCTCACTAAGAGAAAATTGGGTTTAGGTTGGTAGTAAGCCAAGATGATAGATCTATAAACCTTCTCTATAGCGCTTGTTGCTTGCGCAAAGATGCCCGCTTATAAACAAAAAAGTTCCAAATGACATTGGAACTTTTTTGTTTGTATTAGTTGGCTTACGCTGTAATCGGAATCGAACTAGTTTCAATTTCTATTCCTTGTTCATTTACAAACCGGAATTCGGTGAGGGCAAAAGAAGAATCTTTGGCTAAACTGATCCAACGTTTGTATTTGAAAAACCACTTCATGCGCATGGATGGGAATCCAGCGGTAAAATAAGAGTAAATGAAAGGATGCAAGATAATTGTTAGCTTCTTTTCATTTTGCTTATTAATGATGTAATCCAGATTATTCTGAATCATATCCGGGATGGCAATACTGGCAGCTATAGTACCCGAACCATTACACGTTGGACAAACTTCTACCGTGCTAATGTTTACTTGTGGGCGCACACGCTCGCGGGTAATTTGCATGAGGCCGAATTTAGAAAGTGGGAGAATAACGTACTTGGCACGTTCATCCTTCATTTCTTCCTTCATTACTTCATAAATATGTCTCCTGTTTTCAGGACGTTTCATATCAATGAAGTCTACCACAATGATTCCGCCCATATCGCGAAGCCGCAATTGTCTGGCAATTTCTTTCGCAGCCTCCACGTTTACGGTCATGGCCGTATCCTCTTGGTTCGATTCTGCGTTCGATTTATTGCCGCTGTTAATATCAATTACATGCAACGCCTCTGTGTGCTCAATAATCAGGTAACCTCCCCCTGGCAAACTTACCGATTTGCCAAACAAAGTTTTGATCTGCTTTTCAATGCCCGCGGCTTCGAATAGCTTTACCTTCGTATTGTTATGAAGCTTTAAGATTTTCTCTTTATCAGGAGCAATAGCCTTGAGATACGTTTTGATCTCCTCAAAGCTTTCCTTAGTGTCGGTGGTAATGCTGTCAAACGATTCGTTCAACATGTCGCGAAGTATGGAAGAAGCTCTATCCAGCTCACCAATTACCAAGTCTCTCGGCTGAGCCTTTTTCAAAGCCTCAAAACCTTCCTCCCATTTCTTAACGAGGTTTTTAAGATCGCGGTCCAGTTCTGCTACTTCTCTTCCTTCTGCCACAGTGCGCACAATAACACCGAAACCTTCCGGCTTTATCGATTGCATCAAACGAACCAAACGATTGCGCTCCTCACGGGAAGCAATTTTTTTGGATACGCTTATAGCATTGGAAAAGGGAACAAGAACTATATACCTGCCAGCTATCGAAAGCTCACAGGTAAGACGGGGACCTTTGGAAGAAATAGGCTCCTTTACAATTTGAACCAGTATATTCTGACCTTTGGTAAGAACCTGACTGATTTTACCATTCTTGTCGATATCTGGTTCAACTTTAAAGCCACCCAACTTGGATGTGGATCCGCGTGGGTTGGATTGAACCATTTTCACATACTTATTGAGCGAACGTATTTGCGGACCCAAATCCTGGTAATGAAGGAAAGCATCCTTTTCATAACCCAGATCTATGAACGCAGCATTCAACCCTGGGACAACCTTTTTGACCACCCCCAGATGTATATCCCCAACATTAAAAGTATGACCATTATCGTCGAAATGCCACTCTACTAAGCGACGATCCTTCAATAAGGCAATACGATTTCCAGAAGGGGCTGAGTTTATATATAGTTCAGTACTCAACCTTAGAAGACGTTAGAAGCGAGGGAGTGCATTGAAATCCAGAATTATCCGTTTGAGAACATTCCGGCAACTTTAAGCACCACCGTTAAGAGAGATTCTTATTTTTTCTTATGTCTGTTCTTTCTAAGGCGTTTCTTTCTCTTGTGAGTGGCAATCTTATGTCTTTTTCTTTTTTTACCGCAAGGCATAATGGTACTTGTTAAAATGTTACTACTTATTTCAATTCATTCAGATAACTTTCTACAGAGGCTTGAAACTCCGGATCATTATCCATCTTTTTTGCTTTTTCTAAAAACACCCGGGCATTTTTCTCGTCTCCCGATTTGAGATAGGACACTCCCAGATACAGATTTCCTAATACATGATTACTGTTAATTTTTAACAGTTCTTCAAATCTGGAAACTGCTTTGTCGTATTGACCGGATTGCATGGAAAGAATTCCCAATTGATAAACAGCATTTTCATGTTTGGGATTTTCTTTTACCACCTCGCGCAAGAGCGATATCCCTTGCATAGGACTTTCGCTACTCATATACGTGAGAGCCAAATCTACTTTAGCATCGTGGTTACTTGGGTTCTTCTCCAGAACTTCTTTCAGCAAGCGTTGCGCGCTGTTATAAAAATTCTGCTTGGAATCTCCTTCCGTAAACTGATATGCTTCAAAGTAATCTTTTGCTGCCTGCACCTTCCGCTTCTCAGATGGTTCAAGGCTTACAGCCATTTCGGAAAAGTAAGCAGCACTATCAAACTTATGCACTTTCCGATATAGGCCCGCTAAAGAGTCCGCAAAATTAAGCTTTTTTTGTGGATTTGAAACGCTGTTTAGCTTTTTTGTGAGGTCTGATACCAAAATTTTGTCTTGCAGGCCCATTTCAGAGCTGGGTAAAGGTCCTGCCGTTGAAGTACTATCAGACTGAATATTAGGGCTTTGTTTACCTTTTACCAACGCTTTTGGCAATTGATACAGGAGGGCTACCAAAATAATAGCCCCGAGGACCAGGGCTAATTGTGATTTTTTCATTATTTATCCTTCAGAAACTCATCCTTGCATAAAAACTAATAGGTGATGGGGATGGGAGTAGATTAATCTACGTCCTCATCATCATCATGTTCTTTGTAGTTTTTGTTCGCTTCTCTAACCTTTTCACTGCCTTTGATTTGCTCTACAAAAATCTTCGCCGGTTTAAAGCTAGGAATAAAATGCTCATCAATGATGATCGCAGTATTTTTAGAAATATTACGAGCCACTTTCTTCGCTCTCTTTTTATTGACGAAGCTTCCGAAGCCACGTACATAAATATTGTTGCCCTCAGACATAGATTGTTTTACTATGTCAAAGAATGCCTCAACTGCGGTTGAAACATCTGCTTTGTCAATGCCCGTTTTATCGGCGATGGCAGAAATAACTTCGGCTTTTGTCATGTTGATAACTCGTTAAGTCCCTAAGTAATACCCAGATACGTAGTGATGCAAAGTTAAAAGGCTATTGTTGAAAACAAAACATTTTTCATAAAATATTAATTAAGAGTAAATTGCGATCATGGATAGTGTTGCCCTATCGTGAACAAGCTACCTTCTTTTTTCGCTACCAGACTGATTTCCTGGTACAAAAGCCATCAACGATCTCTCCCATGGAGAGATACTAACGATCCCTACAAAATTTGGTTGTCGGAAATCATTTTACAGCAAACCCGTGTCAACCAAGGACTTCCCTATTATTACCGATTTGTGGAAGCCTATCCTAGCCTAGACAAGCTGGCGGCGGCCCCCGAACAGGAAGTATTAAGGCATTGGCAGGGCCTCGGGTATTATTCCAGGGCACGCAACATGCTCAAAAGTGCTCAATACATTCAACAGGAGCTAAATGGTAAATTTCCCCCGGATTTTAAGAGCTTAAAAACATTAAAAGGTGTCGGAAATTATACCGCTGCCGCCATCGCATCGTTCGCTTACCACGAAAAAGTTGCTGTTGTTGACGGCAATGTATACCGGGTCCTGGCACGAATATTTGGCATTTACACCGACATCACCAGTCCTGCCGGACAAAAAGAATTTGCGGCATTAGCCAATAATCTGTTGCCGGATACCGATAGTCATTTGTTCAATCAGGGCATTATGGAATTCGGAGCTTTGCACTGTGTACCCATAAATCCCTCTTGCCAGGATTGTATTTTTCAGGACGTATGTGTAGCTAAAGCCAAGGACTTACAGTCCCTGTTACCAGTAAAAAAGAAATCTTTGAAAAAAAGGGAACGTTATTTTAACTATCTGGTCTTAGAGGTAAGAAAGCGGTTGGTTTTATCGGAACGCAAAGGTAAAGACATCTGGACTGGTTTGTACGAATTCCCCCTGCAGGAGAGCCGCTCGCTCTGGAATTCGAAGAAGCAAGTACAAAAGGCCTGGCCGGAACTTCAACTTTCTAATCTTTCCATCAGCAAAGAATACAAGCATGTGCTCTCACATCAGAATATTCATGCGGTTTTTTGGATGGCAAAAGCAGAAAGCTGCGAGAACGTCCCTGGTAAATTATTTACGATCAAGGAAATACAAGATTTGCCTAAACCGGTACTCATCAGCCGCTTTTTGGAAGAATACACGTAAAGGTGTATCTTTAATGTAATTAGTGTTAAATCTAAAAAAGAACTGTCTATGGCAGGTGTAAACAAAGTAATCCTGGTAGGAAACCTGGGAAAAGATCCGGAGATTAGAGCATTGGATAATGGCCGCAAAGTGGCCCGTTTCTCTCTGGCAACAAGCGAAAGCTATACCGACCGCAACGGTCAGCGTCAGGAAAAAACCGAATGGCATAACATCGTATTCTGGGGTAATATCGCGGACGTCATTGAAAAATACCTTCGCAAAGGAAGCCAAATCTATATGGAAGGCAAATTGGCAACCCGATCGTATGATCAGGATGGTATAAAGAAATACATTACTGAAATCGAAGGTCAAACGATGACCATGCTGGGCCGCGCTGGTGGAGGAAATTCCTCCGGAGACTCTGGCTCGCGAGAAAACAATACTTCCAATGAACCGGTAAATTCAAGCCTGATGGCAGATGCTACCGATGACCTGCCTTTCTAAAGCTGTCCTTTAACTTATTTAGGCAGCCGGGCCTGAAACGTAGACTTTACCACGTATGATGAATCGATTGTTAAAAAAACTGTTGCACAAAACGAAGCCCAAGGGCTTCAAGAAGAACGATGAACAGACGGTGGAAGAAATCAATGAGGTAATTGAACTCGCCACCGGAGAAGAGAGTTCGGAAGAAGAAAAAGCGCTGATTAAAAGTCTGGTTCGCTTTCGCGAAACCACCGTGAAACAAATCATGAAATCACGCATGGACATTCTTGCGCTCGACTACGACTCAGATTATAACGAAGTACTGGAATACGTCAGCAAGTGGCAATTTTCGAGGATACCCGTATTTCGCGACAACATTGATCGCATTGAGGGTATCCTCCTCATTAAAAATCTTTTCCCTTACCGCAACGAAAAAGCAGAGTTTGCCTGGCACAAACTTATACAGCCGGTGCTCTTTGTACCTGAAACCAAAAAGATCGATGAACTGCTGGCTGATTTGCAGCAAAAGCACATGCACCTCGCTATTGTGGTCGATGAATACGGAAGCACCGCCGGTCTGGTCACCCTCGAAGATATCATTGAGGAGATCGTGGGCGAAATCCATGATGAATTCGATGAAGTAGATCAGATATTCAGCAAGCTGGAAGACAATGTTTTTCTGTTCGAAGCAAAAACCTTGTTGAACGATTTCTGCAAAGTTCTTAAAATTGATCCTGCTATTTTTGAAGAAGTAAAAGGAGAAAGCGAATCGCTCGGTGGCCTCATTCTGGAAATCAATAACGACATGCCAAAGAAAGGAGATGTTATTTCTTTTCAGCAATTTACTTTTAAGATTGAAGCCGTCGATGCCAAGCGCCTGCAACGGGTGAAGGTAGAAATTAAAAGAGAAGCAGAGATTCAAGATGCTAAATCCTAATCCAAGCAAGGTATTGCTTTTGCTTGGCACATGCCTCTGCATGTGCCTGAGTTCATGTTCTGAAGACTATCTTCCCAAACCAAAAGGCTATAACCGCATCGACTTGCCTGTGCACGAATACCAAACCCTGCAAGAAGATCATCCCTATCAATTTGAATACTCTAGGCATGCACGTATTCTGAAAGATAGCTCCCTGATTGCTGAGCCGCACTGGATTGACATTTATTACCCTCGGTTTCAATCCAACATTCAAATTACTTACAAAACGTTTAAGAAAAACGACAAAGGCTTTGATGAGCATATCGACGATTCGCACAAGCTCGCCTACAAACATGATATAAAAGCCTACTCGATCGACGAGGTGCAGATAAAAACTCCCAAAGGATACTCCGCAACCTTATTTGAACTTACCGGAGAAGTGCCTAGTCAGTTTCAGTTTTATGTAACCGATTCTTCCCGCCATTTTCTGCGTGGTGCGGTGTATTTCAAAACGGCTACACGCAACGATTCGCTGGCACCGGTAATCGAATACATGAAATACGATGTGATGAAGCTCCTCAATTCGCTGGAATGGAAAAATTAAAAAAATCCCCTCACAGGTTCCTGGCCCTGGGCGCTGCCTTGCTCATGTGGTGCCTAAGCTCTTGTGCCAGCTTCAAAACTCCAGAACTCAACAGCATAGAAGACTTCGGCATCAAAACGAACAATGGTGGCCTTGGAATACAGTTTACAGCAAGTATTTCTAATCCTAATGCTTACCGACTGGTTATAAAGCAAGCGAAGTTGCAGGTTCGATTAAATAATCAATCCCTAGGCTCGCTTGATATGAATGATAAGTTGGTCCTGAAAGGCCGCTCTGACTTTAAAAAGTCGTATGTATTGCAAAGCAGTGCCGAAAATTTATTATTCAGCCTGCCAGGATTGTTGGGTTCCAAAAAACAAGAAATCCTGGTGCAAGGGACCATTAAAGGCCGTGTATTTATTTTCTCCAAAACCATTCCCGTTGAATGGAGGTACACCTTATAAATTCAGCCCTATTCTCAAAACTGTCGTGAAGACGACACTTTATTCAACGACCCGGTAGTACCTTACAGAAACGATGATTCCTGTACGCTTTTCTGGCTGCTATCTAAACATCCTCGGTATTTGGTTTTTATGGCTTGGCCTTGGGGCCAATGGACAAGCCGATCGCAACAAGCGGTTCAACCTTTACCCTTTTGCTTTTTTTACCAAGGAAACCTCACTCAGCTTGGGTGCAGCCTCCCTGCTATTCTTCCCTGACCCTAAGGATACCTCCGCGTTCGTTTCCAATATGCAAGTTACAGGGCAATACTCCCTGCGGCAACAATGGAATGCCGAATGGTGGTATCAATTTTACTTGCGGGAAGATCGCTGGAGAATTTTTGGGTTTGCGGATATGAATCAATATCCTTCACTGTTTTTTGGCGTAGGCAATATGCCTATGGAGGGAGAGGCTTACACAAGTGCCTTCTACCGGATCCGCTTTTCAGCATTAAAAAAAATAAGAAAAAACCTTAGAGCCGGATTTCGATATTGGTTCGAACATTTCAGATTGGTAGAAAGTACCACGGATAGTTATCTGCTGATGCATCCGGAAATAAGCAGACAATCATCGCCCGGATTGGTATGGCAATACGATAGCCGCAACCATCCCCTTTTTCCAAGTAAAGGAATTCTGGCAGAATCTAGCCTGCTCTTCTCACAAACCCGTTTGGGGGCTACTCATCGCTATGCATCCGGTCTCGTAGACTTCAGGCATTTTTGCCAAGTTCGCCCCAAATGGGTGCTGGCCAACCAAGTCATTTTTCAATGGAACTCCGACAATCCTCATTATAATCAATTGGCAATGTCGGGTGGAGGAAGAATATTGCGTGGATACTTTCAAGGAAAATACCGGGATAAATTTATGCAGGTATGGCAACAAGAATGGCGCTACATACTCTCCCCACGCATAAAGTGGAATGTTTTTTATGCAGCCGGACATGTATACCGAGATTTGAAAACTCCACCCGGACCATTGCTGGCTTCACTCGGAACCGGGCTGAGATTTGCTCTGGTTAAAAAACAACAACTGCATATTCGGGCCGATGTGGCGATCAGCCGCCACGGCGACAAAGGAATTTACCTAATGATGGAAGAAGCTTTCTAAAAAGGAAACTTTATTTACTGAAGAAAAATAAATGTCTTTTTAAAATATTTCATCACTTCAGAAATCTTATCTCGCGAAATTGGTAGCAGCTTTTTGTCGGGCATTAACAAGCCTCCCCCATCGGTTTTTACATACTTCTTTACATGGTCCAGATTCACCAGGTAAGACTTATGTGTGCGCATAAACTGGAGCCCCTGAATGTTTTCGGAAACGGCTTTGATATTTTTAGAGACGATGAATTTTCGACCATCCTTGATAACAATATTGGAATAGCTGCCGTTGCCTTCGATGTACAGAATATCTTCTTCGGCTACAAATACCATGTCGTCCTTTTCGGCAATGACAAGCTTAGCAGGTCGATCTGCGGTACTTTCCTGATGAAATACTGCTACATCCTGAACACTGAGCGGGTGTTTCGTTGTTGGGTCCTGAACCATGCGTCACCGTGTTTGCATTGTGAAACGAACAAGGTATGTGAGCTTTTACCGTCATTGGTTTGAACTGCACTGCTTAAATGGCAATGAAAGCATGTAAAGTGGAAAAACCTTCCTCCTACACATTGCTCTCCTGTCGGCTGTTAGCCTTATTGGGAGCCATTAACCGGTCTTTCTCAACAGTGGTCTTCTGATGATCCCTACTATTTCAATAGAAATTCTTCTATAGAAAACGATTCATCCAATCAGGGCTTCAGAAGGTATTGAAAACAAGAAATTCTTTTCGAAGCCTATGATTTTACAATTCGGGATTACCCGCGATGGATCTACCATCCATGCGCTTCCTCCATTGTGTGCTTTGCTTCTATGGAGAAAAACCGATTGAAAATTCCGGGTTTAAGCATAACCTCTATGGGATGTACAATTGAAATGGAGACAGGTAACAAGCAATTCAACAAATTGTTTCAGGGACAACGCACGGTGGAGTGGAATTTTCGTTGAGAAAAAGCCTTGCCCTGCCCCTGTTTTCGTTCACAAGAACCAGGGAGAAAGCTGAAGAATTTTGTAAAACCTGATGGGAATTTATTTTAGAATTTTGAGCAAGAGGTTAAAAAACATACTCTCCTCCGACTTGCTGAGTAAGTCTATGCCCTTTTCAGCATTTTTGGCTACCCGGTGTATGCCTTGCATAGCTTCCGTAAAGGATTTATAGGCAGGATCTTTTTTGTCGCCTTCTACTTTCTGGAGCGATTCCAGCACTTTGAGTACCGGCTCCAACTCGCGGCGTTTCCGTTCCCTGGCCACTTGGCGGGTAACTTTCCAAATATCCTTTTCTGCAGAAAAAAACTCCTTACGCTCCCCTTGTTTGTATACACGCTCTACCAAGCCCCAGTCAATGAGTTCGCGCATATTCATGTTTACGTTGCCCCTGGAGATATCAAGCGCTTCCATCACCTCTTCCGCACTCATCGCTTCCGGACTAACCAGCAACAAGGCATGCACCTGCGCCATGGTGCGGTTAATGCCCCACTGCGTGGCAAGCGAACCCCAGGCCTGTATAAACTGCTGTTTGGCTTCTTCCAACTTCATATCCCAGAAATTATTATTTCTAAAGATTCAAAAAAAAATGAAAGAATGCTAATGCGGACTTGAAGAAAGTACACTGGTGCCTCTCATCATTCAAGACACCTATGGACCAACATTTGGTGGATCCAATCTGAAAGAAACTTTTGTTGGTTAGAGTATCAGCAAGTTGCATAAATTCTTATAAAGTAAAAGCCGCGCTTCATTGCTGAAGACGCGGCTTTTGTATTCCCCCAAAAATAATTTCTTACTTGTTCATCGCATTGAACTTGGCTGCATAGGTGCTGATGACTTTGATCGTAGAAGTATCGTTATTGTTTACCGAATACCAGCCTTGTGGCTCGTGAGGAGGATCTCCGGTGAAATCATCCCCCTTCTTCCAGTAAGAAGCAAGAGAGGCCGGTCTTCCTTCTCCGCCGTAGGCCCAGAAGTTTACTCCACAGGCATCGCCCGTTTGACTCAGCTTGTACACTTCTTCAAACACATAAGCATAGTAATCATCGCGATTTTTAGTTGTAGCAGCAGGATCAAAGTTTCCGCTGTCGCGCATAATTCCAAATTCTTCCAATACATACGGCTTACCCAATTTCTTGGCAGCCACTGCATGATCTTTCAAATACTTCAATACTTTTTCTTTTGCCGAAGCATAAGTGCTGTCGTGCTTGGCAGGATCGTACCAATTCCAGTTTTGTATCCAGATGTGTACCGTGGTATAATCTACATTCGGACCGTCATGATTCAGCATAAAGTCGGTACCACTGTAATCCGGCACATGTGTATATCCTTCAGAACCCACTGTTACCAATTGTTTTGGAGCTACCGCTTTAATCATGGCCGCACTGCTGTCGATCCATTGATTAAATACTTCCGTATTATTGATTCCGCGAGGTTCGTTGCAAAGCTCCCAACTCATAATGGTAGGATCTTCTACATAGTCAACACCACTGATGGTATTCTTACGCTTCAACAATTTAAGAACTGCAAAATTATACTGCTCAACGGCTTTTTTGTTGGAATAGAATTGAGCTGTAAACTTCTGATATTTGTCCCAATCGCCGTTTGGATGTGGAGGTGGATAAGGAATGGAATCGGCACCATTCCAAAGCAAGTATTGACCCATTCCGCCCGACCATGGCCAGAAATTATTGAGCACCACTACGGCAGTCATATTTCTTTTCTTCATTTCATTCAAAAAGAAATCCAGACCTACTAAAATTTCCTCATTGAATACACCCGGAGTATCTTGTACCGCTGGTAAAATGCGATACGGGCTATTATCCGGACCTTCGGTAAGACCCATGATGCGCAAATTCGTTATTCCCATTTGTTGCATCTGATCGAGTTCCCTTATCAAACGATCGCGATTTCCAGCCTGACCAGCTGAACCCAAGTTCATTCCACACCAATAGTTGGCACCCATAAAATAGTAGGGCTTACCACCTCGGAAAAACTTTCCTTCTTTTACTTGTACGAATGTATTCGTTTCTTCTGCTTTTTTGCAGGAGAAGAGAATACCTAAAAGCAGAAAACCTGCCAAGTATTTTTTCATAGTAGGACGCTTTTGTTGTTTATTTTATTTTGTTGTATTCTTCTACCGACATCAGTGTGATATCATCAATCATCACCGTGCCCGTATACGATGGGTTTTCGGGAGGGTTTACAAAACAAGCCATGGAACTAATGGTAGTAGAATCTACCACTTGATTGTTGGGCCATGTTTGAAGAAATTTTCCAGAGTAATCAAATACTACATTAGTAAATGTTTGTGAGGCCGGGAAATCAATGAGCAAAGGTGTTTTGTTGGTGGCGTAATCTTTAGCGTCACGCAGGTCAATACGTAATTTCCCTGGTTGATCAGCTTTCAATTTAACTACCATGATCGGTGTTTTGCTGAGATCAATCTTCTGATCAAAACGATAACCGAAACCTTCCCATTTAGGACCACAATCATCGAGTTTCAATTTCATTACTTCTTTGCCGTCTGTCTCTTCCGGACTTACCGCGATGCTGTTGGCAGACCACCAGCCGGCTGTGCCTTCACTAAAGTCAAACAACACATAATTCAAAGGATTGGCATTTTTCTTTTTTCCATCGGTGGCAAACATTTCCTCGATGATGATTTTTCCTGAGTAATTCGGACCACCTCCATTAAAATTGATGCGTACTCCAACAATTTTCTTTGCATTTACATCGGCTCGGCTAGGCCAGTTTTGAACCCAATTGCCTGCATATACAAACTTATACCACTTGCTGGTAGCGCGGCTGCGAATGTAACGTTCCTGAGGAGAATAATTGGTAGCGAGTCCATCTTCGTCGATTAAGTCAATACGCATTTTCAACGAATCGGCGCTGGACTCATCCACGCGAGCCTTTACCATAATGATAGGAGCTTCGGCAAAATCCAGGGCGGAGAACTTACGCATCAACTGCTCCCAATCGGATCCAACGCCTTTGAAATCTACGATCATGGCTCCGTTTTCACGACCTACCGTCATGTTACCATGCGAAGCCTCCCATTTGGAAATATCGGTAGTGGCATTGTACAAATACCCATCGCGTACCGTAAGAACTTTAGGGGCAATGGCATTCATCGTGGCACTGTCTTGATGTGCCAGAGGCTCGTCAGTGGATACGCTGGCGTTCTCGAAGCCCGCGCAACCACTGAGTACCACCGCTGCCAAAAAACTTAAAACTTTCTTCATTGGATCTTTGTATAATGATTCATCCTTGGCTTAGCTATGGCAATGTTATGGCACCATAGGGCCATCGGTTGTGATAGTGAAGTAGTCCATACTTACTTCCACAGGTACCGTTGCCGACAATCCTGCTGAGGTCTTGGCTCCGAAAAAGAATCCGATACCTGCAATACGTGATGGCGTATGGGAGCGGTAAGCAGGAGGTCCAGCATCTAATACAAAGTCTGTGTACTTAATAGTATGTAATTTCCAGCCTTCGTATTTCAACGAAATTTCGTGAATGTATTTATCCTCTGAACCATCATATAATATTGTTCCGCTGCTATTATCGTCTTCAAAAACCTGCACCACAAACTTATAATCTTTAGATGCCTCTGTGCCTGCCCCTTTAACATAATAATTGAAGTACATATTACTCAAATCACCTGAACCAAAGTTGAAAATACCAGGAGGGTTAGGAGCACTTAAACCAATCTGTCCAATAAAATAACTGGTATTTACATCTTTACCTATTATTTTAATAGCATGACTTCCCTGAGGTGCACCTGGATCAACAACTTTATCTACTGAAACTAGTTCATTAGCATCAAACGAATAGAACCACCAATAGCCGCTTCCATTGGGAGGAGTAGGATCTTGCCAGTTTCTGGAAGCATTATTCACATTAATGTTGTCAAAACTTCCAATTATAAATCCATGACTTTTGGTATTAGCAATTTTAACAGTGGCAGTGGAGCTCTCTTTCCAGCCCAGCACAGTAAGCACGGCGTCTACGTCCTCACCCTGTCTAAATAACTTGATAGTATCCGTAGAACCATCCCACTCCGTGTTAGAAACACTTAAGTCTTTGGATAGACCTTCAAACAATTTAATCGCACCGGAAGTCCTGCCTGTTAGCGTTAACTTCCATCGCACGGTCGCATTAAACGTGCTTGTAAAGTGCATTTTACCGGTAGAAAAATTAGGATTCAGATCACTCGGTGTTAAGGCACTGGCAGTAAAATTATCAGGAGCAAGGCCCAAGCCTGGTCCATAAAATTCGTCCGTGTATCTTTTGCAGGAAATGAAAACTATCATTCCAGCTACCATACACATCACAATTGTTGCTATCTTTTTCATATTCCTTACTATTTAGAATCTCATGATGTAACTAAAAAAGTACTGATTCATTTTATAGTTCTCAACGGTATTTGATTTATTGAGATTTTCCAGCATGAAGGCATTGGCTGCCAGGTATATATATTTGGTAAAGCGATACCGGATACCTGCCGCATATACCATTTGCTCTACATTCGGCTCTACCAGTGTATAACTGGCGATGCGGTTGAAATCATCGCGTACGGCTAGCAATTCTTTGCCGCTTGCTTGCAACATTTTCAAGCCGCCTGTGATATCCAGCCCTTTCAGGGTTTCCACAGTTAAGCTACCATCAATCATCGTGGAAGTAAAGTCGATGCCTGTGGCATTAGATCCTTTTGTATCTTCATAACGCATGGCTCCGCTTAATGCCAACATACGTTTGCCACCATACAACTGATTCAGGTTTACGGTAACACCAGGTTGAATTAATGTAAACCTACGCTTATCGCTCAAGCCCACCCCTAATACTTCTGAAAGTAACTCCGCATGCACATTAACATATACCAGTGAGTCTTTGTTACCATATTTAAGGTCGGTAGAAACACCCTGACGGTTTGGTGTAGCTACACCATAGGGAGTCGCGTTGTTGTATACTGGATTGAATGTCATCAACACGGCTGAGAGTGAACGGTTGTATACGTTCAGATCCGACATACGATCAAAGGTCATGGACTGGCGATCCATGATCGTTCCGGCAGGGCTGCCTCCGGTTGGCAACAAAATGGGATTCTGGTAATCAAGCACACGCATGGTTTGTGCACCCGGACTGGTAAAATCTGGACCTACCAATCGATACCCAATATTAAAGCTGAATGGAACATAGCGGTGCGCCACTGAAGCGTTCACATCCATATACCCGTCGAATTTTTTTACACGTTCCTTCGTAGCGGTTTTGCTAAAATCATAGAATGATCTACCGGTTTCACCATATACGCCGAAGTTTAGTGTGCGTGTAGTGTAGGACGCTTTGAAGTCTCCGGATAAAACGGTGTTGTCATAAGAAACCAATGTATCGCGCACGGTACCGGCGATGTCTGCCAGAGAAGCTACGTTACCTCCGATTTCAAAATACTTGCTTTGTTTTACACGAGCTTGTCCGCCGAAGAACAAACGATCGGGGGTCGTTAAATAATCGGAAGCTATGGTTCGCGCTCCCATGGCGGTAAGGCTAATCTTTTGGATTCCTTTGTTGAAATTGATATTGGAACTCGCCTGAGCACCTTGCAAACGCCATTTGTTGCCGTTATTGAAGTTCTCGTAATGAACGATGTCTCGGCGAATCTTGAAGGGCTCTGCTTCAAACTCGGAGCTGGTAGGCTCGTTGTTATTGTACAGCGTGTATTTGGTAAGGCCCATATCCAAGTCACCCAATTCAAACAATACTTTTTTCGCTAACACTGTTTGAATCTGCACCTGGCGGAATTCCATTACAGAACCACTTCCGAAAAAGTTTCCGAAAGCGTTGTAAAAACGAAGGATGGCATTTGCCTTAAACTGATCACTTGTTTTTACATTCACCCCAAGGTCAAACACGAAGTTACCATCCAGGGATTGTTTTTTGGAAGTGGTATCGTCTTTTACGAAATTACTTTTCTTATCGTACAAGCTTTTGCCTACCAGGGCCCGGCCATACCCGGTAAAATACACGGGAGACTGTGCCATAGCACTTAGGCCGATACATACACCTGCCCAGAATAAGATACATTTTCTATACGTCATTACTGCATCCATTTATTAAAAGAATATTTTTAGTTCTACGGTGGAATCAAATCCACGGAATTTGTCTAGGACAAAATTTTTATCGCTGAAATTAAACCAACGCTGACGGAAATATAATCCCGTAGTGCTGCTGATATCGTAATCTATGCCCAGTCCGTAACCTTCACCTGTTTGATCGATGGCCTTTCCATTAGGAGCCAGTTCTGTACGGGCATTTCCCAGGTTACGCTCCAAGCCTAGCATCCCCACTAAGGTTAGTTTGTTGTGCACATGGTAGAAAAGCATAAACTCCTCGTAAAAACTTCTCAAAAATGCTTTATTGGTGAAAAGTGCGATGGGAGAAAACCTATCCTGAACGGAATTGTAATTGATATAGTTCATCAGCAAAAGTTCTTTCCCTAAGAAACTTGTGCGTGCCTTCACAGAAAAGTCGATCAGGTTAAATCCTTTTTTGTAGTTGCTGGTAGAATCGGTAATGGAAATTTTTTCCCAAGACCGGCGCCAGTTCGTCATATGGCGGTTGTAGGGACCAACCTGGTTGCGGTAGTACACAAATTGGGAACGTGTAAACCCATTCAAACGATGTTGGAATGTAATTGTATCGAAGATGTTTTGTATTTCTTGTTGTGATGAAAGGGCTAACATAAAACGGAATGTTTTGCTCGCTTCCAGTGATCCCGACAAATTGATTCCCTGGCGGTTGTTTGGCATTTGTCCAAATTCTGTTACTGCTCCTTCAAAGATGTTGTTGTTATATAACAATTCGCTTCCGAAAGTTGCCTGCACATTTCTATTGCTGGTGTTTAATATAGCACTGTTGGGATTTACTACATTCGCACCTATATGATAAAACTGAAGCATCAGGGGAACTGGTAGTAAATTTTTATCGGTGGAAATGCGGGTAATAAGCAAAGGATCCCAACTAAGGGCGGAATCGATAGGATTGGAAACATATCCTGCGCCACCTTCAGCAGAAATACTTACGCCTTTGAAATTGAAATTAAGTTCCGAAGTCGCAACTTCTTCCAATGCCACATTTCGGAAATTGCGGCTAAAACTTTCTGGTTCCAGTATTACTTTCGATTGGTAGAAGTTCAAGGCAATACTGTGCGTAGAGAATTTCTTGTTGACTTGCAAACCAAGAATATCCTGGTTGTTGTTTTCCAAAAAGCTACGATAAATATTGGTGTTGTTGGCTTTACCATAAGCAATCAAAAAACCGGTGCGCAAAGGAAGCTGGGACGCTTTAAATACTACACCTTGCAAGGATGAACTTGCCAGACGTGGGTCGCGGATTAAGGTTTCATCGTTGTAATAAGCATTGTACCGCTTGAAGGAATTGGTTTGCCATTCCCAAGGGAAACGCTCAAACATATCGTCGCGGTACTGATAAAAATTAAGGGTACTCGCCGATAGATTCAAGTTAAGTACACCACCGGCTTTTATTTCAAAATTTCCATAAGGTGTATTAACCTCACCTCCCAAATTCAACCAGCGTGCCGATTGAATCCTTCTTGGAAACTCCAGAGCTCCTGCATTACTATCTACTGAAATGGGTCTGGGGTTGGGAGGGGTTTTTACTGTGCCATTCATTAACTCACCTGTGAGCTGGTTGTCAAGCAAAAAGTCAACATCAAAAGAACTGTTGGCAGAAGGTTTTCCGTTGAAAACGATCATCATCAGTGGCTCCCGGTATCCCGTCGATTGAGTAATATCATCAATGTTGCGGTACAAGCCGTTAATCATCAACGTCCGTGGCGTTAATGGACCATTGGGAGCCGAAGGATTTGGGGAAGAATAATTCACCAACATATTACGGTAGGTCACATAATTCCGGAAATAGCCCGAAACCTTCACCTCGGTAAACTTGGGTTTCTTATTCTGAGCATACGCGAATGCTGGCAGCATTAATAAAGCCAGCAGAAGGCTTCTTAACTCAATTTTTTCCCTTACTATATGCATCGAAAACATGATTTTAAGCACTTACCTTATTAAAACCCGATTGCAATCTTACAAAAAAAATACAATTATAACCAATCCAAAATTTTTAAATTTTGGACACCTACCAAAATCAATAATAGAATTATTATTGAAAGTTTCTATAACTATAATGGAATTATTGGGGAAATATCAAAAGAATAATCCAATATAAATAAAGAATATGGCAAATATAAATTTTTCTAAGATTTGAACAAATTTGAAAAAATCATTTTAAAGTACAAATTAAAACCTATCTTTGAAGGCATAAACACAAGCTATTCTATGAGAAAGAAATTTCTATTCTTTTCATTTCTGTCAGCGGTGCTGATGTCTTCCGTAATGGCTCAAACGGAAAACACCAAACATTTGATTCAATTTGAAGGAAAACCTTTATTTATTAATGGAATAAATGTGGCCTGGAACAATTTCGGAGGTGATGTGGGGAACCATTATAAGTGGGGTACTCTATATAACCCAGATTGGTTTGAGAAGATGTTGAGTGATTGTGAAGCCCATGGGGTTAATTGCATCCGCTTATGGATACATACCGATGGACGAGCGAACCCTGAGTTTAACCCGGATGGCTCCGTAAAAGGGTTGGATGCTGATTTTTATCCTGCCCTCGATGATATCTTTCAACGCGCCAAAAACCATGGTATTTTGATTATGCCTTGCTTATGGTCGTTTGATATGTGTAAAGACGAACGTAAAAATGCGGGCATGTATGCCGGTAATCACGCGGACCTTATTTCTGATTCCCTGAAAACGGTTTCATACATTAATAATGCCCTCATCCCGATGGTAAAACGTTACGATAAGCATTGTAACTTGTTTGCCTGGGAAGTTTGTAACGAGCCGGAATGGCATATGCCCAGAAAAGATGATCCGAAGTGGAAGGATATTACAGAGGTAAGCGTTCGTGAAATGCAACGTTTTACTGCCATGATTGCCGCTGCCATTCACAAAAACTCAAGTCGCATGGTTACAACAGGCTCCGCTTCGCTAAAGTGGAACTCTGATGTGGCTCCGGCACACGGCAATTGGTGGAGCGATAAGGCGCTGCAAAACGCGTATAACGATCCCAAAGCCTATCTGGATTTTTATCAAATCCACTATTATGACTGGATGTATGCAGGAAAATACGACCCCTTCAATCCGGAAATTCCTTATGAATACTGGAACCTCGATAAGCCTTGCCTGATTGGAGAGCAGCCAGGGTCGCTTAACCGTGATACTATTTATACCAACGATGAAAAAGCCTTCAACGCCTATAAAAACCACTACGCCGGACATATGTTCTGGTCGTACAACGGTGCCGATGGGGTAGGTAGTTTTCCGGAATTTAAAGATGCTTGCAAGAAAATGTACGAAGCTCACAAAGACGAAATTTTCCCTATCATTCCTTGTAAGACCCTGAGTAAAGGAAACCTTAATTTCAAATCGGAGAAGAAAAAGGGGAAAATTTATCTTTCCTGGCAAGCCGAAGACGCGAGTAAAGTAGCCTATTTTGATGTAGAAAAAAGTACCGACGGTGTTAACTTCAAATGGGAACGCAAACTGATGGCCAATGAGGACGGAGATATTAATTACTTTTATAATGATAAGGCTGAAGGTAAAGTGTATTACCGGGTAAGACTAAAAGAAACCGGGGGATTTGAAGGCGTTTCTCAGGTGTATGTGGTAGAATAATCCTCATTTCAATAAAATAAAAAGAAGAGGCCGCCAGGAAATCCTGGCGGCCTCTTCTTTTTATTCTCTCAGGCCTTTAAAAAATGTTTTTAAAAGCGCTGATGCTTCTGTTTCTTTTATCCCTTTCATCACTTGAGTTTTGGGGTGAAACAAATTTCCAAACCTGGAAAAGCCAGACTTTTCATCGCTGGCCGCAAATACGATTCTGCTAACCTGAGACCAATAGAGAGCACCGGCACACATCACACAGGGTTCGAGCGTAACGTACAAGGTGCATTGATGCAGGTATTTGGAGCCAAGGTGATTGGCCGCCGAAGTGATCGCCAGCATTTCGGCATGCGCTGTTACATCGGTAAGCGCCTCTGTTTGGTTGTGCGAACGGGCAATAATACGATTGTTGGAAACCACCACCGCACCTACAGGAATTTCCCCTTCTTCCATGGCATAACGAGCTTCCTTTAAAGCTTCGTTCATAAAAAAATCATCGGTATATAACTCCAGCATCAGTATTGCATGTTGTCTTTATTCTTCGGATTGAGCAATACTTTGCGGGTACGCTTGGGCAATACTACTTGCTCCTGTACGGGCAATTGTATGCGATCGGCAAGTTTTACCGATTGCATCATTTGCCCCACAGCACTTTTCCACTTTTCTGCGGCCCGCTGATCGGTTACAAAATTAAAAATATAAATATGTTCCTGAATAAGGGTGAGTTGAATGTAATGGTACTTGCGCAAGCCTTCAAATTCAGAGATGAATTCGTAGTATGCGAATTTTCTACCGTTTATCTCTCGTACACCTTCGCTCAGAAAATTAACCTGCGCCCTTGTAACGCTTGGTGCATTCTTGCTTGGTGAATAGGTTTCGATGATGTTGGCTTTGTAGAATTTTTGCAACATTTCAATATCCTCGGATGGGAAACTCCGTTTGCTGCTGTTGACCCCGAAATCGGTGTTGCGATCCTCGCTGGTAAACATAGCCAGGGGCTTTTTAGTAGAAGGATACTTGGCCGCTAAATCAAGGTCCGACATGGGCGTAAAATCTTTCGGCATCAGGGAAGAAATGCCATCGTATAGTTTTTTTCTTTTCAGCTTGGCGGGGGCCTGCGCCAGTGCTCCGGCGGTCAGCAGACACGTCAGGGCAATCCAATAAAAGTTCTTCATAACCTGTAAACCTACTTTTTATAATAACACCATTTTTTTAAAAACTCTGCCAGCAACACCACTTCTTCGTAGCTATTGTATAACGGTACCGGAGCGATGCGTATTACGCCCGGATTTCGCAAATCGGTTACAAAACCGGCTTTGCTGATGCGTGTATGCAACTCTTCTGCGTAAGAGCCTGCCCAAATAGAAAGCTGACATCCGCGCTCATCAATACTCCCGGGCGTGATCAGCTTAATTCTATATCCCGATTTGTTGGAGCATGAAGCGATTTGTTCCTCGAGCAGCTTGGTCATGGCTCGGCTTTTACGAACCAGATTTTTGAAACCTGCCCGTTGAAAAATATCGAGGGATGCCAGTAAGCCTGCCATGTTGAATACAGGAGCATTGCTGAGTTGCCAGGCATCGGCACCTGGAGCGGGTTTAAATTCCGGCTTCATCTTAAATCGATCGACTTCCCGATGCCCCCACCATCCTTGCAACCTGAAAATATCTTTTCGCTTATGATGGCGGCTGTGTACAAACATTCCGCCTACCGCACCCGGCCCCGCATTGAGGTATTTATAGCTGCACCACACAGCAAAATCAATATTCCATTCATGCAATTCGAGCGGTACATTTCCGATGGCATGAGCCAGATCCACACCCACCATAGCGCCTGCTTTGCGCGCGGCCTTGGCTATGATCTCAAGTTCGTAGGCCTGTCCATTATAATAATTCACTCCACCCAGGTATACCAGTGCCAACCGATTTTTATTTCGCTCGATCTTCTTTAGAATGTCTTCCGTTTGTAAAATGAATTCTCCTTTGCGGGGTTTACAGGATAGCAATGCCCGGGATGGTGATTTTCCATGCCACTGCAGTTGCGATTGCAAGGCATATATGTCTGAAGAAAAGACCGGATCTTCGGTAAGAATGAGGTAGCGCTTGGAACTGGGTTTGTAAAAGGAAGCCAGGGCCAGATGTAAGTTTGTAGTCAATGAATTCATGGCTACCACTTCGTCCTTTTTGGCTCCCAGCAACTTTGCCAGGCCCTCCTGAAAATGCTTGTGGTAGGTAGCCCAGGGACGGGGCCCCATAAAATGAGCCTCCACTGCGCCTGAAGACCAAGCCTCCAGTTCTTCTTCGAGAATACCTCTCGTGGCACTAGGCATTAAGCCTAACGAATTACCACAAAAATAAATCTTGGGCTCCCCGGAATATTCCGGAAACTCAAACTCCTCCCTGAATTTGCGCAAGGAATCTTGTTGATCCAGCCGTTTGGCTAATGACAATAAATCTTCTGTCATAGCACGCAAATTACATTTTTTTTTGGTTCGATACTGAAAAGAAAATGGACGGCATGTACCGTCCATTTTTCTCTGCTGCGCCGGTAGCTCTAATGGTTGTCTACCGTAATCATAACCTGTTCAGAATCGTTTAGGGTAATTTCTTCCCAGTCTCCTTTGTAATTTCTGCGTTTCACCTTTTTAATATCCACGATTAAGCGGGCATTTTTGCTTAGGTTTCTTACCAAAGAAGAAACGTCTACGGTGTTGCCGCTAAACCTGAGAGTACCCGCAGAAGTTCTGCCACTGGCGAGGGTAATTTCACCCTCGGATACCTGATAGGTGGCTTCCTCGGGAAGTAATTCTTTAAATCCGGGATCGGCTTTAAAGCGGATGGTAAGTGTTTTCAAATATTTATCCGATCCGGTACGAATATCTATAAGACGGCCATTGCCTAGTAATTCATAGGTAGGCAAGGGAACCAGTTTTACACCAAATTTTTCAATGCCTATGAGTGTGCCGCGGTTAAAAACTTTGACCTGAACCTCGCGGCTCGTGGGAATGATCATGACATTACCCGATCCGCCGAGGGTAGAAAGTTGACCGCCTGTAATTTCAAAATTGGGTTGGTAATCTGCACCCAGCGCCGGAACCTGAATGTTGAGTTTATTTCCACAATTGCGATACAAAGATTTAATGGCGGCCGATTGCACACTGATGACGGGCTTTACCACCGTATATTCCTGCACAAAGGGAAATAAACTGTCTTTGCCGTTGGGCATTTTTAGTTTAATCATTCCTCTCCAGGAGCGCTTGAGACTTGGGTTGTTTCCGAAGTCGGCACCGGGCGCGGTGAAGGAAAATTTTCCTACTCCGTCGGCGCCCACCTGTATGGGATTTCCGTTAGCCTCCATCGTTGGCTTTATTCCTGTAGAGGATGCCGCCAAACACACTTCGGCTTCGTACTTAGTGCCAGCCACTACAAAATCGGATTTAGGACGAACAAATGGAATTAATTTATTTATTTCTGCGTCGATATCGCCTATCGATTCATAGAGCTTGGTGATGGATTGGGTTTCCATGTCGGTCACCCGCGATTCCATTTCAGAGAGCACTGCCAGCGCGGCTACCAGAGGAGTTTGCGCAAAATTCAACTCCGCGAAATTCTTATTTTTCTGATCCGAATTATTTCTGAGTTTAGGATCTTCGCTGGCATCGAGTGCAATGCGATCGAATTTTCCGGCACCGCTTTGGTTCATGAACTGGACATACTCATCCAATTTGCCTTTTAATTCATACGCCTTTCCCTTGCTTCCGCTGCTACCAACCATCAATACTCCTACTTTCGTTTCCTCGCTGGCGCCTTTTAAGCTGCCTTCTTCGTTGTATCCTCCGGTAGATTCTATGAGTTCTTTTTTAATTCCTTCAATGTATTGAATTAGCTGGGACGATCGTTGGGCAATGGCTTCAGCACGTTCGGCCGCGCGAACTTCGTCGGCCAGGTTGCCTCTGCGTTTTACATCCTTCTGAAGCTTGGAATTTTTTTCCTGATTTTCTTTTCGTCCTTCTTCTACTTTTGCTTCGAGATTGCTGTTGAGTGATTCGAACTTATGCAACAACGCCGAACTTACTTGTAAGGCCAATAGGGCCGTGAGCACCAGATACATCATACCGATCATCTTCTGGCGCGGGGTTTCGTGTTTACCTGCCATATCTTTTTTGAATGTTGATTTATACTCGCATAATTATGGAAAGAGAAAAAAGATACAGATGCAACATTTTTTTATCCGACTTCTCCATAAAAGAATTTCTTCTAATAATTAACTAACCCAATCAAGCGCTTTTAAAGAATGATGCAGCCATTATCTTTTCCATGATCATGATTTTTTATTTCGGTTTTGTTGGCCGGCTTATCCGGCTATCGCGTCAAGGCCACGCCGGCGGCGGTGTTGTCAAAACGGCATGCCGTGGGCTTTCTGCTCTATCCGGGCCGGAGGCATGGCACGAGCCATATTCAACCTTATTTTCTCCATAGAAATTCTTCTATGGAGAAAATAAAATCAAAGGCTTCCGAAAGAATCGAACACAAGGAGTTCTTTTCGAAACCCTTGATTTTCTATGTCGGAATTACCGGCCATGGATCTGCGATCGATGAGCTTTCTCCATGGTGCGCTTCGCTTTTATGGTGAAAAGCGGTTGAATGGCTGCTTTCGCAGCAGGGATAGAAGCGATACCCCGCAGTGGTGGCGCTGCAAGCGCCACTAGGAGGAGTACAAGCGTATAGCCCGGCCAACGCGGCACCGCGTGGGGCTGCCCTAATACAGAAACGAATCTGGCACGATGGAATTTTTTACTCCAGGCTCTTCTTTAATTTGGCAATGCGATCGCTGAGGCTCTCGTTGGAATACTTTTCGCGCAGACGATCGGTAAGGATGGGAAAGGAAAACGGACTCGGCTTGGCAATGTTTTTCAGGATCACGTGCTGGTGCTGCAAGCGATCGTAGGCTTGCTTGAGTCGATTGATTTCGAGTTGAAAAATGAGTACCTCTTCGTATGCTTGTTGCAATAAAATATTGTCGGGTTCGTATTGCTTGAAGACTTCAAAGAACAGTTGTGCATTGGCCTGAAGGTGCCGGGTTTTGATGGATTTGCCTGGATATCCTTGAAAGACGAGACCTGCGATGGAAGCTAT
The DNA here is from genome assembly GCA_025454925.1 of Cytophagaceae bacterium. Lineage (GTDB taxonomy): Bacteria > Bacteroidota > Bacteroidia > Cytophagales > Cytophagaceae > JALONM01. Next base: position 17,366 of record JALONM010000013.1, on the reverse strand, counting down.
TTCGCGAAAGCGACGTGCTGCCATTTCGGAGGCGTTGAGGCTGCTGCGTAACTGCGGCAACACCTGGGAGAAGTCTAGCAGGCCTTGCTGCAAGGCATCGGCAATAGGGATGGGCGTGTCACTTAGCAATTCAAATCCGTAATCGTTCATGGCGATGGAAAACGTGCTGCGTTGCAATTGTCCGAGCTGATGTGCCATAGTAACGGCGAGGCCTTCGTGCACATAGCGGCCTTCGAAGGGATAACAAAAAAGATGGTACCCTTCGTCGGAGACCAGGTATTCGATCAGTAGTTCGTCCTGTTTGGGAACATGGGAAATTTGTTGCTGACGCTGAAAGAGTGGCACGAGTTTTTGTACTTCTTCATCGATCAAATGATGGTCGAGGTATTGCTGTATTTTTTTTCGTATCTGTCCGGAAAGCAGGGAGGATAGAGGCATGCGGCCACCCTGATAGCTGGGCACGATGCCTTTGCCTGATTTACTTTTTTGCACCATCACTTCCATGTGGTGGATGCCCATGAACTCGAGGCTGATGCCTGCAAACCAAAAAACATCGCCCGGATTCAAGCGCGAAACAAACCACTCTTCGATGGAGCCTAAGCGTTTGCCGGTTTTTAATACAACACGAAGCATGGAATCGCTGACAATGGTACCGATGGAGAGGCGGTGACGCATGGCAGTACGCCGGTCGGTAACGCGCAATATGCCTTCGTGCCAGCTGGCTTTTTTATATTCTTCATAGGCGGCCAGCGATTGACTGCCTTGTGAAATAAACTGCAATACCCAGGCCCACTCGGCGTCGGTAACCGAGGCATACGAATAGGTAGATTTGATTTCGTTGAAAATTTCTTCGGGTTTCATTCCTTCGGAAACCGCGAGGGTGAGAAGGTATTGGCTGAGCACATCGAAACTGCGGATGTATGGAATTCGTTCTTCGGTGATGCCATCTTTCCAGGCTTCTCGCATGGCGGCGCCTTCAATGATTTCGAGGGAATTGGTAGGAAGAAAATACAAGGTGCTGATGGCGCCGGGTTGGTGTCCGCTGCGGCCTGCACGTTGCATAAACCTCGCTACTCCTTTGGGACTGCCGATTTGAATAACCGCCTGCACCGGACGGAAGTCTACACCCAGGTCGAGGCTGGAGGTGCATATAACGGCCTTGAGTTTGCCTTCGTGCAATTGCTGTTCTACCCAATGGCGCAACTCCTGACTTAAAGATCCATGATGCAAGGCCAGCACACCTGCCAGTTGAGGGGCATAGTCGAGCAACTGTTGGTACCAGATTTCGGCTTGAGCCCTCGTATTGGTAAAAATGAGGGTGGATACATGGGCATCGATGATGGGCAAAATTTTTCCTATCAGTCGTATGCCCAAATGCCCCGCCCAGGGATAGTGCTCAATTTCATCGGGCATAAGTGTTTGCACATGTACCTCTTTAGGAAGCTGACTGCGCACCATTACACCGTTGGATGCGTATGAGCCAAGGAGCGCGTCCATGGCTTCGTGCAGATTGCCTATGGTGGCAGAAATTCCCCAAACGCGAAGCCCGGGCGATAATCCGCGGACGCGTGATATAGCAAGTTCAGTTTGCACGCCACGCTTGCTGCCCATGAGCTCGTGCCATTCGTCCACCACAATGGTTTGTACATTTTTAAAGAGTTGCGGGTATCCCTTTTGAGAAAAAAGGATGTGCAGGCTTTCGGGTGTGGTAATAAGAATTTCGGAGGGTTTCTTTTTCCAGGAGGCTTTTTGTGCAGCACTGGTATCGCCGGTGCGCACGGCTACCCGCCAGGGTACGTCGAGTGCTCTCAAGGCGCGATCCATGGCTAACTCCAATTCCAGGGCCAGGGCCCGTATGGGTGTAACCCATACCACCTGCACCGATCCCTGCCCCCATTGCTTCTGCCTGGCAGCCTCCATCAAAGCTCCCAGAAAAACAGAATAGGTTTTGCCACTACCGGTAGGCGCGTTCACAAGGCCTGATTTGCCCTGGCGCATGTATTCCCAGGTTTGTCGCTGAAACTCGAATACCTGCCAACCTTGCTCGTGGAACCAAGTGGAAAGACGTTCGTTAAACGCCAGAAGGGAGTGTGGTTCCTTTTTCATGCGGAGTCTGCCTTGTACCTTTCATTCCGGCGGCCTGTCTACGGAGACCAAAGGACCAGGGTTGTGCTTTGAATGCTTTATTTTTTTCTCAACATACAAAAAAAATGTAGGCCCGGACGATCGAAATCAAAATTCCTACGTAATAAGAAAATTACTTCCTAATACCTTGATTTATTGGAAATTTTCTTTAAAATTTAGACTTTGAAGAAAAGACCACTAATTCAAGTCTTTTTAATTTCTATTTTTCGAACTCTATTTATGAAGATGAAAAATTCCATTCTGGCAGTTGTACTGGCCTCTATTTTTTTAGGGGGCTGCAATGATTCTAAGGATGCTGCCGACAACCCAAATGCGCTCGTGGAAGCCAAAGGGGGGAAATATTACGGTGGCGTGTTCGTGGTCAACGAATCTGACTACATCAAAAATTTGTTTCCACACAACATGGTGGATGCCATTTCGTACCGCGTTGCTTCGCAGGTGTACGAGGGCCTAATGAAATTTGAACAAAAAGACCTTTCTTTAAAACCAGCCATTGCAGAAAGTTACACGGTTGACTCTTCTCAAACTGTCTATACGTTTAAATTAAGAAAAGGCGTTTTCTTCCACGATGACAAATGCTTTGATGGCAAAGGCCGTGAGCTGACTTCGGAAGATGTGAAATTCTGTTTTACCCTGCTTTGCACACCAAGCAGCAATAACCAAGGTTTTAGTTGCTTCGACAACATCCTGAAAGGCGCACACGAATACTACGAAGCGGCAAAAAATGGAAAACCGTCGTTTGAAGTAGAAGGTATTAAAGTAATTGACCCCTATACCATACAATTTACACTGGTAGAACCTAACAGCATTTTCTTAAACAACCTTGCCCGTCCGTTTACTTTCATTTTCCCTAAAGAGGCACACAAAGAGTATGGTTTGGAGATGCGCACCAAAGCTGTTGGAACAGGCCCATTCCAGATCCAGGAAATTCAGGAAGGGAATGTAATTGTATTGAAGAAGAATCCGAATTATTACCTGAGTGATGCCGATGGAAACAAACTTCCTTATTTGAATGGTATTAAGGTAAAATTCCTTCGCGAGAAAAAATCAGAATTGCTGGAATTTAAGAAAGGTCAGTTGAACATGATGTACCGTATGCCTACGGATTATATCATTGAAATCGAAGAATCAACCGCTCAGAAAAAAGGTGAATTTGGAGAATATGAATTGCAGAGAACTCCGGAGATGGCTACTCACTTCCTGGGCTTCCTGAACACCAGCAAAGCCTTTACAAACAAAAACCTTCGTAAGGCTGTATCTTTTGCCATTGACCGTAAGAAAATTCTGGATGCAGTATTGAGCGGTGAAGGATACTGGCATGGTATCTACGGGCTTACTCCATTAGATGCTTACAAAGGTTATGACGTTAAGAAGATACGTGGCTATGACCTTAATATGGATTCGGCCGTTTATTACCTTCGCAAAGCAGGTTACCGCAACGGTGCTGATGTGCCGACCATAAACCTGGAGCTCAACTCGGATGGGGAACGCCACATTGCAGTAGCCGAAGAAATTAAAAAACAATTGAAGGACAATCTGAACATCACGGTAAACATCAACGTGGTAACCTTGGCTCAATTGGTAGAAAATATGCAAAGTGGTAAGAGTGAATTCTTCCGCGCAGGTTGGTTTGCCGATTACCCAAGTCCTGAAAACTTCTTATGGTTCTTTTACGGGAAGAATGTGCCTACTTCCGCCGACAAGCTTTCGTATCCGAACCTGACACGTTATGTGAATCCGGAATTCGACAAGTACTACGAGGCGGGCCTTCATTCCAAAACACAGGAAGAAGCCTATGAAAACTTCCTGAAAGCGGAACAGATTGCCATGGCTGATGCCCCGATCATCGTGCTATGGTACGATGAAGGTTACCGTTTGCTTCAAGCCAATGTAAAAGGGTTGGATAATAACGCCATGCAATACCGCGACTTTACTTCGGTATTCTTCGTTCCAAAAAAATAAATACACTGTAACAATGAAAACAGGCGGTGCTTCGGTGCCGCCTTTTTTTTTATGATTTCATTTTTTAGCACAGACGTATCCCGCAAGGTAAAACAAAGCAGAAAACTAAGACAATGGTTGGAGGCTGTTGCTTTGCAGGAAAGAAAAAAAATTGCCGAGCTTAATTATATGCTTTGTTCGGATGAATATTTGTATTCGATCAATGTCAATTACCTGCAACACCATACCTATACAGATATTATAACTTTTGACAATGGTGAAGAACAGGGCATCATTGAAGGCGATATATTTATCAGTCTGGAACGAGTAGTCGACAATGCCTCTAAGTATTCGGTAAGTACAGATAATGAGTTGTTGCGCGTAATGGCACACGGACTGTTGCACTTGTGTGGGTACAAGGATAAAAACGAAAAACAGTCGAGAGAAATGCGAAGGAAAGAAGATGCTGCTATCGCCTTATTTCACAAACTCTACCCATCGCTTGTGCGGTAATGCTACCCCTCAGGTAGCAAGGGAAAAACAGCATTTTTCTGTTTTTGCTAAAAAATTGATACTTTTGATTTTAAGGTTTGCTGATAAAAGTAATACACGGCCCGCTCCTTTGGTCTGCATTACTGGTTGATGACAGCATATCCACAAGACATTTTTAAACACATGAACATTCATTACTTTCAGCATGTCTCCTTTGAAGGGCTGGCTCATTTATCACAATGGGTTGATCGCCCTGGAAACAAGGTTACAGCGACACGTTTCTACGAAGACCATAAATTACCATTCGTGGAAATCTGCGATTTGCTGATCGTAATGGGCGGCCCCATGAGCGTAAACGATGAATCGGATTTTAACTGGCTGACAGAAGAAAAAAGATTTATAGAGAAGGCGATCGTTCGGGGTAAGTCGGTGGTGGGTATTTGCCTGGGTGCCCAATTGATCGCTGATGTATTGGGCTCGAGGGTATATAAAAACCAGGAAAAAGAAATCGGCTGGTGGCCTGTACAACTTACCGAGGAAGGAAAACGGCATCCATTAATGGATCATTTCGGGGCGTCTCAGGAAGTGTTTCATTGGCACGGTGAAACGTTTGATCTTCCAACTGGGGCGGTACGATTGGCTGGCAGCAAGTGGTGCGAAAACCAGGCATTCGTATACGGAAAGAATGTTTTAGGCCTTCAGTTCCATCTGGAAAGTACGACCGAGAGCATCGCGCAGCTGCTGCATTATTGTCATTCGGACCTTAGTGAAGGTCCAGCGGTTCAAACACCGGAAGCTATTGCTGGCTCTGCTGCCCAATTGGAAAATTGCCAGTACTTGCTGGAGCAAACGATGAATAAGCTCATCAGCATCAAGTAGTATTTTTTTACGATTAAAATCCTCCTTCTGATCTTGACTCTGGCAGCTCGAAACAGAATGTACGCCCCTATCAAAATCTTTTCATTTTCTTATACATAAAAAAGCGATTCCTCAAATCCTGTGCGGTTTTGAGGAATCGTTTACCGTTCTGCAGAGGGCAGTATCTTTTACTTCTGAGGGAAGTCGGTTATTTTTTTCGTCTTCTGATAATTGATGAGTTCGACGTTGGCAATTTCTATATGCTGCAACACAGGACCTCCAATGTAGAAGCTTAGTTTAGCTGCGCCTACATCAAAATCCATGGGCAGCTTGAAGGGCATTACGAAAACTTTCCACTCTTTTGTTAACGTAATTTTACGGCTTAAACACTTGTCGTAATTAGGAGTGGCTTTGCTGAAGTTACAGGTCATGTAGGCAGGACTATTCACCGTGGCTTTGGGAGCGCGTGCATAGAAGCGCAACAAAATCACATCGTCTTTCTGAACCTTGGCTTCTGTAAAAGCAAAACACTGCACATCGTTGGCATTTTCAGATTTCGTGGTACTGATTATCTGATAGGCTTCCGTAAATTTTTGACCGCTTACTGGAATAATTTGACCGGTGCCTTCGGCCTTTTTGGTCATCATGTGAAATTTCTGAATCGGATTTTCGCCAATAGGAAACTTCGTACTGGCAACGTTGTAATCTGCCTCGGTATACGATTTTGTTTTGGGTAGCTTATCAATAGCAATATTCTTTTTATAATTTAATACCTGAAGATCGGCTATTTCTATCGTTTGCAGGTGAGCCCCACAGTAGAATGAAAAAATCGCAAACCCACTTTCATAAGTTCCTTTGCTAACAAAAGGATAATTGAAATCGTGCCAGGTAGTATCAAGAATTATTAACTCATTTAGCGAGCGGTCCAACGGTGGTTTGTTGGGCTCAAAATTACAGTACACCTTGGTTTTGGGAATCTCTTTATTAACGGGTAAGGTGCGGGCTTTGAAGCTTACAAAAATCACATCGCCTTTATCAATTTTTAATGTGTTTCCTGCGAGCAATTGCACATCTTCCATGTTTTTAGGCTGCATCTTTACCGAAACTAGGTACGATTCCACAAAGGTCTGACCTTCTACTTTGGCTTTGCGTACTTCGGCAAATCCACTAGCGATGTGGTTTTTCATCGCATTCATGGGAAAAGGACCAATCAGCTTATCGGCCACTTCGGTCAGGTGTTCCAGGTCCTGCTTCTTGTTTACATCTACCTTTAAGGAAGAAGGAAGTTCTTTCAATAAATATTTCTTTTTGAAATTGATCACCTTTACATTGGCGATTTCTATCACTTGTTGTTTTCCACCTACTTGAATGCAAACCTGAGCTTCGCCTGGTTTATAATCCGCTATGCATTCAAACGGAAAATAATACTTCTTCCACTCTTTGGTAATCTCATGAAAATGGTGAAGTGATTTATTCCAATCAGGACTTGATTTTTCAAATACACAAGCAAGAAATCCTGGGGTAGATTCATTAATGGTACTAATGGTGCGGGCGTAAAAGGTGTAAACCAATTTATCTCCCTGTTCTACCTTGGCTGTGGTGGTGGTAAACATCTGCTGTTCCCACATGTCAGAAGGAGGTATAATGGTACTAAGTTGCAGCGCAGCGGTGATGTCGGGGTGGTCTTTGATTTTCACCATTTTATAGGTCAATCGACCCCGGTTGATGGCGGCTTTGAATTTGCTGAGGCCCTTTTCGGAAATAACATTCTGACCCCCTTCCGGAAAACCTCCCTGGGAAAACAGATTGAAGCCAAAGCTACTGAAGATCAGTATCAGTACAACTCGGATTGCCGTCCGACACGCGGCTTGGCATGAACAAAAAAAATAACTTTTCATCTTGGTACAGGCTTACCTATGGTTAAAGTCAGTTCAAATATAACAAAAGTATGTATTTATTGTATGCTTATAATATTTTATTGTATAAATATTTGATCGCACTTGACTCCATAACATTCGGTTTAGCTTATACGCAAGCGCCTTGTAATAGATACAAAAGTAGAATATCTGTGTGTTTCAATGGCTAAACCCATTCCTGAGGCAACACGATCGGAATTTCTGTATTATTCCCGGACAGGATGTTCTAAGTGTATCTGGCCAAGGAAATAATTGAAAAGTGAAAAAGAACACGAATACACATTATTTGAAATCGTACTTGTATATTTGCGCTCCTTTTCCATTCCAAAAGCGCTTTAACACGTTTTGGTACTGATAAGGGAACAACGATTTTAACATTTCAAAATTATGCTTCGCACACATACCTGTGGGGAATTACGAATTTCCAACGTTTCTTCCGATGTTCAACTTTGTGGTTGGGTGGCCAAAATCCGCGACAAAGGTGGCATGCTTTGGATAGACCTGAGAGATCGATATGGAATTACTCAGCTTATTCTGGAAGAAGGTAAAACACCTAAGGAAGTGTTGGAGCAAGCGCGTCAACTATCGCGCGAATTTGTGGTAAGAGCCACAGGTAAGGTGGTAGAACGCTTAGCTAAAAACGACAAAATAGCTACTGGAGACGTTGAGGTAAAAGTTTCCCAACTGGAAGTTTTAAATCCTGCCAAATTGCCACCATTTCTTATTGAAGATGAAACCGACGGAGGAGAAGATCTGCGCATGAAGTACCGCTACTTGGATTTGCGCAGGGACGTGGTTCGGAAAAACCTGGAACTTCGCCACCGCGTGGCCAGAGAGACCCGCAACTATCTGGATGCTCAACAGTTTATAGAGGTGGAAACACCGGTACTAATTAAATCCACGCCTGAAGGAGCCCGCGATTTTGTGGTGCCTTCGCGCATGAATCCGGGTGAATTTTATGCCTTACCTCAATCGCCCCAAACGTTTAAGCAGTTGCTGATGGTATCGGGATTTGACCGTTACTACCAGATTGTAAAGTGTTTTCGTGATGAAGACTTGCGTGCCGACCGACAGCCTGAATTTACTCAGATCGACTGCGAGATGTCTTTCATAGAGCAGGAGGATGTGTTGACTATTTTTGAAGGTCTTATCCGCCATATTTTCAAAACCGTAAAAGGCATTGAATTGCCCACCTTAAGTCGCATGACCTTCGCTGATGCCATGAAATACTATGGATCAGACAAACCCGATATTCGTTTTGAAATGAAGTTTGTAGAACTTCAGGATTTGGCAAAAGGCAAAGGATTTAATGTGTTTGATCAGGCTGAACTGGTAGTAGGTATTTGTGCAGAAGGCTGCGCAGGGTATACCCGCAAACAAATGGATGAGCTTACCGAATGGGTTAAAAGACCGCAGATTGGAGCCAAGGGCCTTGTTTATGTGCGTTGCGAGCAAGACGGCAGTTTTAAATCAAGCGTTGATAAATTCTATTCCCAGGAAGATCTAAAATCATGGGCTGTGGCCATGAATGCCAAACCTGGTGATTTATTGCTGGTGCTAAGTGGCGAAAAGAATTCCACCCGCAAACAATTGAACGAACTACGCCTGGAGATGGGAACGCGCCTGGGCCTGCGCAATAAAGACGTGTATGCCGCCCATTGGGTAATAGACTTCCCGTTGTTTGAATACAGCGAAGAAGAGAAACGTTTCTTCGCCATGCACCACCCATTCACCTCTCCCAAACCGGAAGACGTAGCATTGCTGGAGACCGATCCCGGGGCTGTAAGAGCCAATGCTTACGACATGGTCATCAATGGCGTGGAAGTAGGCGGTGGATCCATTCGTATTTTCAACAAAGAATTACAAGCTAAAATGTTCAGCATGCTGGGCTTCAGCGACGAAGAAGCCAGACATCAGTTTGGCTTTATCATGGATGCCTTTGAATACGGAGCTCCTCCGCACGGTGGTCTGGCTTTCGGCTTCGATCGTCTTTGTTCGTTGTTGGGTGGTGCCGATTCCATCCGCGATTTTATCGCATTCCCGAAAAACAATGCCGGACGCGATGTAATGATCGATTCTCCTTCCACCATCAGCGAAAAACAACTGGAAGAACTATCGATCGCTACCAAAGAGGTCATAAAGAAGTAACTCGATTACTTCCCATTTCTGTGTGATTACTTTTATTGCTGAAATCAGACGCTTTCAACAACACGGTGATAAGACCAACTGGACTTACCTTGAAGTGGATGCGGAACATGCCGAAGCGCTGAACCCCGGAGTGCGCAAAGCGTTCCGGGTAAAGGGAAGTTTGGATGGCGTTTCTTTCCAGGGGAAAAGTCTTGTTCCTTCCGGTTCAGGCAGTTTTTATCTGGCCTTGAACCAGGAACTCCGTAAGTCCATACGGAAGACTGTAGGAGCTTCTATGAAAGTAACATTGGAACTTGATCTCTCGCCGGTACTGCTTTCCTCCGATTTACTAGAATGTCTGGAAGATGCTCCGCACGCTCTTAGCTATTTTAATACTCTCAGTCCTTCCCATAAAAAATATTTTTCGGACTGGATTGAATCCGCTAAAACAGAAGCCACGAAGGTAAAGCGCATCAGTCAGGCAATTGCCGGCCTGGAGAAAAAAATGGAATACGGCGAAATGATTCGTGCATCCAGAAAAAAAACGGAAGACTGATATCCCAGCATCCTGTTGTAGCTGACGAAATAGATTTTGTCGCAGGATAAGGTAGCGGAAGAAATAAAAGATTTTTGTAGCTTTCACAAAAGACCGCTCATGCGCGCCATCACCACAAGAATCCTCGGTTCTCCTCTTACAAGCTACGGATGGTACCTGCTTCCTTTCCTAGGCATGCTCGTGGCACAGGTAGCACTTTCCTCGCACCTTTCCATCGGACTTAACCCTGACCTTATTGCATACCTAAGTATTGCCCGGCAGTATGCGGAAGGAAATTTTGATACTGCACTCAATGCCTATTGGTCTCCGTTACTTTCCTGGTTGCTTGCCCCCTTTCTTCTGTTGTCCATCGATCCACTCCTTTCGTTCAGAATATTGATGCTGTTTTGCAGTGTTGTGCTCTTTCATGGCTGCGCCTCGTTGCTCGCTTCCTGGGGACTTAACGCTACTGAAAAATTAATCGGTATGACTACCGTGGCAGCCTTGAATGTATACTTCGGGCTGAGTGCGCAAACCCCCGACTATTTGTCCGCCACCTGTTTGATTTGGTTTTTACATGCTTTGATTCATCGAAACCTGCGCACCGGATCGCTCTCTGCAGCCATGCTATGCTGCTATGCAGCCAAAAGTATGTTGTTGCCCCTTGGTTTTGCTTTGCTCGTTTTGCAAGTCCTGAAATCATACAAGAATGTTTCTCTTCGGATTTATTTTTTGAAAGAAGGAAGTATCCTGTTACTTTTTCTCGGTCTATGGATGAGCTTGCTCTATACCAAATATCACAAAATTACCCTAAGCACTGCTTATGCTTACAACAGCACTGTTTTCGGTCCGGAGGGTGATTTGCCCCATTATACTTCTTATGCCTCCCTGCTGGAACCTCCGGCTGGAGGGCTCTCCGCCTGGGATGATCCAGGAAACTTTCCTATTGCCCCATCCTACCCTTGGCTTTCCATAGATCACCTCAATAGATTCCTGGCTACCATCAAGGTAAACCTGAACATGTGGCCGTATTTTTTACGATACCATTCCTACTTCGGACTGAGCTTGTTGCTGATCCCTGCGCTAATGGTCTGGCTGTATTATAAAAAAATTCCTTTGCTAAACGGAACGCTTCTGCTGCTTATCGCTACTGCGTTGATATGGCTTGGCTACACCCTGATTTTTATTAAAGAACGGTATCTGATTCCGGCTCATTATCCTTTACTCCTGGCTTGTTTGAGTATCCTATTCTCTCTTAGCCAATCGATGCACGCTAGGTGGAAGTTTGTCCTATGGCTATGGGTGGCGATAAGCTTTATTAAAATGCCCGTGCAGGAATTGCGCAGGTGTTGGCTGAATAATGCAAATGAAAAACAACAAGTAGCCATGGCATACGAAATTGCCGGTAAAAAAATAATCTACGGGCAACGGATAGCTACATTTACTTCCGAAAGCGGACTGTATAACTATATGCTCCTTGCTTGTTTTCTTAGCCAGGCAACGTTTGTAGGAGAGCTCAATCATCAAAAAAATCCCGAAAAACAAGTGGCTGAATTAAAGAAATTCAAGGTGCAGTCTTTTTTCTTTAATCACTGCGCTTCGCTCGATACAGCGGGCGTTTGCACAGATACACTGCCTCCTTCCTGGTTAAAAAAGCAGCCCATCTTGTTCCGGAATCAAGCTTTGAAAACGAGTATTTACCGCTTGAGCCAGTAAAAGAAAAAACCCTCCCGCCAGCATGGCAGAAGGGTTGTATGAGGTATGGAACGTGAATTTTATTTTGCGTTCTTGCTGCGAATATTGGCGGCAAAGCCAACTGAAATAACTTCACGGAACTGAATAGCAGGTCCTAAAATTCTTTCCCCAGCAGGTTTGTCTTCATCTTTTCTACGAAGCAATTTTACATCATCGTCGTAAATCATGGTGGTGGCAATACTGGCTGTAATGTATTTGTTTACTTTCATCAACAAAGTAGCATCCCAGAAAACGTCGACATTGCCATTAAATACATTCACGTATTTGCCATCTTTCAGTTCTTCACGGAAATACGCTTCAAACAACGTAAGGGCTGTAGTAAAAGTAATGTTCGACGTAAGATCTTTTTTGTATTTGGCATTCAGGTAAGAACCAAATTCAAACCTTGAATTTTTTCCTTCCACCAATTTGTTGGCAACAGAATCAAAATAAGCGGCACGCACACCAAATTGTCCAGCATCGGCAAACGGCTGATAATCTACAATGGTACCTTTTACTGCCACCGGCGAGTAGAATACATAAAAGTTAGCATTGGGTGCATACTCAATACCAGTACCCAATACAATATAGGCCGGAGCTAAAAAGCGCGAAGTAAACGTTTTGGCAGAATCCGTTGGGAATGGATAATTAAAACCGTTGGCAATCTGGGAACGAAAATCCAGAAGGGCAGAAAATTTGGTGTTTTTCAATCCATAACTAAACTTGGAGATGAAAGAAATTTTATCATCCGTTTTACGGAATTTATTTTTAGGATCCGAAAATTTACCCAGACGAGTCATACCATAGGCCAATTCCAATGAATTGCTCCAGCTAACTTTATCCTTTTTGTAATCCAGAAAACTATTGTTGAGCATCGTCCAGGCGATGGAGTTAATACCTCCCGAAGCCCAGTTGGAATAACCGGCTTGTGAGATATTCAGGTTAAAGGAACTTCCCGATTTCCAGTAGGAAGTATCTTTGAGTGCAGGCGCTTCCTGTGCCAGCAAACAAACAGGCAATAAGAACAAAAGTGAAAAAAACTTTTTCATAGTTTTAGTGATAAGAAAATAGGGTTGGATTAAATAAAAAAACAGCCTGGCAACGGAAGCTGCCAGGATATTCATTTGTAGTAGTAGATTATTTCTTTAACAGATCACGGATTTCTGCCAACAATTTTTCTTGTGCTGGTGGCTCAGCTGGAGCAGCAGGAGCCGCTTCTTCTTTCTTCTTCAAATTATTAATGGCTTTTACCATCAGAAAAATTACAAAGGCAAGGATGGCAAAATCAATCACGGTTTGCACAAAACTTCCCCAAGCCAACACAGCCACTCCGGCTTCTTTAGCTTTTGCCAAGGATTCGTACTTAACATTATCAAAGGTAATAAACTTATCTGTAAACCCTTTTTCTCCTAACAGAAGAGAAACCGGCGGCATGATGACATCGTTTACCAGTGAGCCGACAATTTTACCGAAAGCTCCACCGATGATAACACCGACCGCGAGGTCCACCACGTTTCCTTTCATGGCGAACTCCTTAAATTCTTTCATAAATCCCATATGTTCATAGTTTTAGGTTAGTGAGCCAAAGATAGCGTTATCCTTTAAATTACTGGGATAGACGTATGTTTTTTAGTAACTTTGTAGTGAATTGTCACCGAATTGTTATGATTGATAAATTAGAGGCGATAAAGGAGCGATTTGATGAAGTTTCGCAGTTGATCATTCAACCCGACACCATATCGGATTTAAAGCGGTACACCGCGCTCAATAAAGAGTACAAAGAACTCAACAAGCTGGTAGAACAATACAAAATCTATCAGGATATTTTATCTAATATCGAAACGGCCAAGCAGGTCCTTATCAACGAAAAGGATCCTGAATTTAGGGAAATGGCCAAATTGGAGCTCGATGAACTGCAACCTCGTAAAGATTCGCAGGAAGAACTGCTCAAGGAAATGTTGATTCCCAAAGATCCTAACGACAGTAAAAACGTAATCCTCGAGGTTCGCGGTGGTACTGGCGGAGATGAGGCTGCTATTTTTGCCGGCGACCTATTCCGCATGTATCAGCGTTTTGCTGAAAAAATGGGATGGAAGTTTGAAGTGATGGACTTTACCGAAGGCGCTTCCGGAGGATATAAAGAAATCGTCTGCGGTGTTTCCGGAGAAGATGTGTACGGAAAATTAAAATTTGAATCCGGAGTTCACCGTGTGCAACGCGTACCCGCCACGGAAACACAAGGACGCGTGCATACCTCGGCTGCCACGGTAGTGGTGCTGCCAGAAATGGAAGAAGTAGAAGTTGAGATCAATATGAACGACGTTCGCAAGGACTTGTTCTGCTCATCGGGTGCCGGTGGTCAGTCGGTAAACACCACGTATTCTGCCGTTCGGCTTACCCACCTTCCTACGGGCATTGTGGTGCAATGCCAGGACGAACGTTCGCAGATCAAGAACTTCGATAAAGCCTTGAAAGTACTACGCTCCCGGATCTATGAAATTGAGTTGGCCAAGCACAACGAAGAGGTGGGTGCTCAACGAAAATCCATGGTAGGCAGTGGCGACCGTTCCGACAAAATCCGCACTTACAATTATCCCCAAAGCCGCGTAACCGATCACCGCATCGGCTATACGGTGTACAACCTACCGGCCGTTATGGACGGAGACGTTGGAGATTTCATCGAACAGCTTCGTATTGCCGAAAATGCAGAGAAACTAAAAGAAGGCGTAGAACAATAAGTTCTCGCCTTCTTTTCATATCCTCCCTCGCTTATCCTCCCAGCAGATCAGGTCTTCGTTCCCTCGTGCGTTCAAGACTTTGTTCATACCTCCACTTTTGTATATTCGCTTCATGACCCGAGAGTAATACCTCTGGTACTTTCCAGCCGTTGTATTCTGCCGGACGCGTATATACTGGTGGTGCCAGGAGGTCATCCTGAAAGGAATCGCTGAGGGCGGAAGTTTCATCGCTTAAAACGCCAGGCAACAATCGGATCAAGGCATCCGAAACCACTGCAGCCGCTAATTCACCGCCACTCAACACATAATCGCCGATGCTCCACTCGTGGGTAATCAAGTGCTGACGCACCCGGTCGTCAACTCCTTTGTAATGCCCACACAGAATAATAATATTGGTGAGCATGGAAAAACGGTTGGCCAGTTTTTGATTAAACCGCTCTCCATCCGGAGTCATATAAATTACCGCATCGTAATCACGCTCCTCTTTCAGCTTCTGAATGCAACGATCAATGGGCTCTACCATCAGCACCA
This sequence comes from Cytophagaceae bacterium, assembly GCA_025454925.1. GTDB lineage: Bacteria > Bacteroidota > Bacteroidia > Cytophagales > Cytophagaceae > JALONM01. Next base: position 2,349 of record JALONM010000013.1, on the reverse strand, counting down.
TGCCCGCTCCCCCACCAAAGGAATAATCGTCAACTTGCCGGTGCTTATAGGTGGTATAATCCCGAAGATCATGCAAGTGCACCTCGGTCAGTTTTTTTTCAATGGCCCTTTTCAGAATGGAGTGAGCGAAATAACTCTCCAGCAAATTGGGTACACAAGTGATGATATCAATTCGCATGTATGACGGTTTTAAAAATTTATGCGTAATTTAGTGCAAAAGGATGGCAAATTAAGGGAATGAACAAGGGAATCGCCAGCATTGGCCTGTTAATACTTTCCAACGTTTTTATGACATTGGCCTGGTACGGTCATCTGCAATTCAAAAAATTCGAATGGTCAAAGAGTTTAGGATTGTTCAGCATCATTCTTATCTCCTGGGGCCTGGCCTTTTTTGAATACATCTTTCAAGTGCCCGCCAACCGCATTGGGCACGAAAGCCACAATGGCCCCTTCTCCCTCTTCGAACTAAAAATGATTCAGGAAGTGGTATCCCTGTTTATTTTTACCTTAATGACTGTGTTTATTTTTAAGACGGATAGCTTGAAGTGGAACCACTTGGCTGGATTTGGCTTTATGGTATTAGCCGTCTTTTTTGTTTTTAAAAAATGGGAATAAGGAATGTCTGAAGTATTGGAAAAAGAAATAACCCTCAGCTACCAGAAAAAAATTCAGGAGGTAGTAAGTGAAGTAGGCAAAGTCGTGGTTGGGCAAGGCTATATGATCAACCGCTTGTTGGTAGGGCTTTTCACCAATGGGCATATATTGTTGGAAGGGGTGCCCGGACTGGCTAAAACACTCACGGTAAAAACCCTCGCCGATGCCATCGCCTTGGATTTTCACCGGATACAATTTACACCCGACTTACTTCCAGCCGATATTATCGGTACCATGATTTACAACCAGCAAAAGGGAGAATTTGAAGTAAAGAAAGGACCCATCTTCGCCAACCTGATTCTGGCCGACGAAATCAACCGGTCTCCCGCCAAGGTGCAATCCGCCTTGCTCGAATGTATGCAGGAACGCCAGGTTTCCTTGGGAGATACTACGTATGAGCTCGACAAACCCTTTCTGGTACTCGCCACACAAAACCCCATCGAACAGGAAGGTACGTATCCCTTGCCAGAAGCCCAGGTAGATCGTTTTATGATGAAGGTTTACCCCGACTACCTCGACAAAGAATCCGAATTAGAAGTAATGAGAAGAATGTCTAACATGAACTACCGTCATGAAATCAGAAATGTATTGAAGCGGGAAGATATTTTGGCCATTCGCAATCAGATCAACAACGTTACCATTTCCGAGTCCCTGGAACGCTACATCATTGAGTTGATATTTGCCACCCGTAAGCCCCGCGAATACGGGTTAAACGAAGAGGCCAATTACATCCAATACGGCGTTTCCACCAGGGCTACCATCAGCCTCAACCTCGCCGCCAAAGCCATTGCATTCTTTAACATGCGAGATTATGTATTGCCTGAAGATATCAAAGAAGTAATTCACGACATTCTTGGCCACAGGATTATCCTTAATTTCGAAGCAGAGGCAGAGGGAATTAACAGCAAACAAATCATCGACAGTGTATTGAGAAAAGTCAATATCAATAAACTGTAAGTCGAAGATAAATTTTAGGAACATCGCTTTTTGATGTTAGATTATGTATCTTGAAATAATAAACCTAAACGTTTCAATATGGAAGAAATCGTAAAAGAAATTGCCTCCAAAGCAGGCATCAACGCGGATCAATCTAAGCTGGCATTAGACACCGTATTGCAATTATTAAAAGCCAAAATGCCCGAAGCCTTAGGATCTCAATTAGAAGGCTTATTGGCAGGCAAGGAACTTAACATCAGTTCTGTAGTAAAAGAAGTTTCTGCTGACAAATTAGAAGACCTTAAAGAAAGCGCTTCCGATAAACTGGATGATCTGAAAGATTCTTTCAAAAAGTTATTCTAACCATCATCACGCGGCAGTCGCTGGCCCAGACCAATGGGCGGAGATGAAGGCAGAGTCAACTTATAGCACCCATATTGGACAGTAGAAATGGTAAGGAGAGCCAAAAGTTCAACATCAGGTCATTTTCCGCAAGAATATTCCGGACGCAATACGTACCCGTCTTTCTGGAAGGAAACATGCTCTGATACAACCATATCGCCGCTTCGTACATTTTCTGCTGTCTAATTCATTTCGATGGAAGGAAATTCAATTTTTTCGATTCTCTCGGAATAATTTTTATTAAGACAATAATATCCACTCTCAAACTCAAAACTGTAACTTGGGCGTGCCCCTGCGCTTCGCTTGGGTCGGGCTATCGCTAGGCGCCTGCGGCGCCATCCGCTCTATCCCTCACGC
>JALONM010000067.1 GCA_025454925.1 Cytophagaceae bacterium | reverse complement strand
GCAAGGAAAACTCCCTGCAAACAGGTGAACTTTTCCTTCAGGACAACTATGGTAAAAAGCTGCCATTGAGCATCTTCGGAAGATCCATTCGTTCGTAATACTATGATTCCTGACCTAATTGCACGCATAAAAAAAGGAGAGGTTTTATTAATTCCCTCTGATACTACCTGGGCACTGGTATGTAATGCCACGAATGATAAAGCGGTAGCTTCCCTGGGGGCAATAAAAAAGGAAGCCGGACCCTTTGTCATCGCACTTCCTCATTCCGACTGGCTGTCGACCTATGTTAAAGAGGTACCTGATTTGGCCTGGCAATTGGTCGATTTTGCCACCGAACCATTAACCGTTATTTACAGTAAAGGTAAAAATGTAAGCCCACAATGCCTTGGTAACGAAGGAAGTATAGCATTGCGTGTGATACGTGAAGGCGTGCTGTACCAAATCATGCAAAAACTACAACAACCCTTGGTAGTAAGCTTGCCGGGAGGGAACGGACAATGGGCCGACATACCGGATCATGTCAAAAAAGGAGTGGATTTCGTTTATCCGGATCAGGAAACGTTTAAGTCTAAAAAACCGTCTACCATTCTTCAATTGGGAACACACGGCGAGTTTCAGTTTATAAGAAAGCTATCATGAAAAAGGTTTTAATCGCCAATCGTGGGGAAATTGCCCTTCGCATCATGCGATCGGTAAAAGAAATGGGGATCCGTTCTGTAGCGGTGTACAGCGATGCAGACCGGGGGGCGCCCTTTGTGCAAGCGGCCGACGAGGCCTGGCATTTGCCCGGCAACAGCTCGGCCGAAACCTACCTGCAACAAGACTTGATAATAGAAATTGCCCGCAAGTCGGGGGCCGATGCCATCCATCCGGGCTATGGATTTTTGTCGGAGAATGCCCAATTCGCGGAAAAAGTGGAAAAATCGGGCCTAATCTTCATTGGCCCCTCCAGTCAGGCGATGCGGCAAATGGGCAGTAAACTGGGCGCCAAGGAAGCTGCCAGGAAGTTTCAGGTTCCGTTGGTGCCAGGTACCGAAGGAGCTATAAATGACCTGGAGGAAGCCAGGCAAATCGCTTTATCTATTGGCTTCCCGGTTCTTATAAAAGCAAGTGCCGGAGGCGGGGGAAAAGGAATGCGTATTGTGCACGAAGCCTCGGAACTGGAGTCGGCCCTGGAGCGTGCCTCCAGCGAGGCTCGATCGGCCTTTGGGGATGGCTCGGTATTTATTGAAAAATATATTGGCAGCCCAAAACATATTGAAATACAAATACTTGGCGACCAACACGGCAACCTGGTGTATTTGTTTGAGCGGGAATGTTCGGTGCAACGCCGTTACCAAAAGGTGGTGGAGGAAGCGCCTTCACCGGTGGTAAGCGAAGCAATGCGCCAGGCCATGGGAGATGCCGCCGTGCGGGTAGCCCAAAGTTGTGGTTATTATAATGCGGGTACGGTAGAATTTATTGTTGACGAGCAACGTAACTTTTACTTTCTGGAAATCAATACCCGGCTGCAGGTGGAACATCCAGTTACGGAAATGATTACCGGTTTGGATCTTGTAAAGGAACAAATTAAGATTGCAAGGGGCGAGCGCCTGGGCTTTACGCAAGCTGATTTGAGGCGTAACGGACATGCGCTGGAACTGCGCGTATACGCTGAAGACCCCGCCAATAATTTCCTACCGGATATTGGAACGCTGCTGGAATACAAGCGGCCGGAGGGACCTTGGGTGCGTGTAGACGATGGCTACGAAGAAGGCATGGAAATCCCAATTTTTTACGATCCGATGATTGCCAAGCTGATTGTTTGGGGCGCCAACCGCGACCAGGCCATTGAGCGCATGAAAAAAGCCATTGACCAATATACCATCAAGGGCGTAGCCACGACCTTGCTGTTTGGGAAATTTGTGCTGTCGCATCCGGAGTTTGTAAACGGAACATTTGATACGCATTTCTTAAGCAAGTATTTTAAACCCGAATATTTAGCCGACCGATTATCGGAGGAGGAATTAAGAATTGCCGCCAGGGTACTGCAGCATCATATCGGCGAGCAGCAAAAGCAAAACATTCAGCGCTACCAGTCTCAGGATTCCTGGAAGCGTAGATAAGTTATTTCCCTGGATTCCAGGGAAATACTACTTAACATAATATAAATTATATAACAAATGGATAGAATGATAGAATGATAGAATGATAGAATGATAGAGTGATAGAGTGATAGAGTGATGGAATGATAGAGTGATGGAATGATAGAGTGATAGAATGATAGAGTGATAGAATGATAGAGTGATAGAATGATAGAGTGATAGAGTGATAGAGTGATAGAGTGATAGAATGATAGAGTGATAGAATGATAGAGTGATGGAATGATAGAGTGATGGAATGATAGAGTGATGGAATGATTGAGTGATGGAATGATTGAGTGATGGAATGATAGAGTGATAGAGTGAATCAGTCAATCAATCATTCAATCAATCAATAAGTCAATAAGTCAATTCGTCAATTTGTAAATCTGGTGTCAATTTGGTAAGTTTGGTTACGGTCCAGGCTGTCTAACGGAAGCACATTTTTTGGGATGCCTGTACGCTGTCCTGATTTTTTGTCCCAAACACGAACGACTCATGACGCAAGCCGGAATCCTGAAAGGGATTCCGGGCAGGACATTTTAAGAAGTTTGGCTCAGGATTGACCCATCAGATTCAATAACTCTCGTTCGGAAATAATTTTCACCCCCAATTTGGTTGCTTTTTCCAATTTTGAAGGTCCCATGTTTTCACCCGCCACGAGGTAATCCAGCTTGGCGGAAACTCCAGAAAGAATTTTGCCCCCATTGCGTTCGATTTTCTCTTTCAACTCTTCGCGACCAAATTGTACGAAGGTACCTGAAATAACAAACGTTTTCCCCTGAAGGGCTTCGCTTTCTACGATTACCTCCTTTTGAATGCGATGGAATTGCAATCCACTTTGCTGAAGACGCTGCACCAGCGCTACATTTTCCGGATCGCGGAAAAATTCGATAACACTGTCAGCAATGCGTTCGCCTATTTCGTGCACGGCCATTAGCTGTTCGCGGCTGGCTGACTGCAATTGTTCAATGCGTGGAAAAGCTTCGGTTAATTTTTCGGCAACGGTGTTTCCTACAAAGCGAATACCGAGTGCAAAAAGCACTTGCTCAAACGGAATTTGTTTGGATTTCTCCAGGCCCTCCAGCACGTTCTGGGCCGATCGTTCGCCAAAACGCTCAAGCCCGGTTAATTGCTCAAATCGCAAGGTATATAAATCGGCAACAGACTTAATAAGTCCGGCGTTGTAAAAGAGTTCTATGGTTTCTTCGCCGATGCCGTCAATGTTCATGGCTTTGCGCTGAATGAAGTGTACCATTTTGCCTTTGATTTGCGGTGGGCATCCTTTTTCGTTCGGACAATAATGCACCGCTTCACCTTCCTTACGAATCAATGCGGTTTGGCATTCCGGACATTGCTGCAGGTACACAAAAGGCTGGGATGCCGCCGGGCGTTTGCTAAGGTCTACCCCGGTAACTTTGGGAATGATCTCCCCTCCTTTTTCTACCAGCACGGTATCGCCGATGCGAAGCCCCAATCGCTCGATTTCGTTAGCATTGTGCAAGGAGGCCCGCTTTACGCGGGTGCCAGCCAACTGCACCGGACGCAGGTTGGCAACGGGCGTTACCGCTCCGGTTCGTCCTACCTGGTAGGTAACCGACTCGAGCACGGTGGCAGCACTTTCCGCCTTGAATTTATAGGCTATGGCCCAACGTGGGGTTTTGGCCGTAAAGCCCATTTGCTCCTGCAAAGCATATTCATTGAGTTTAATCACCACCCCATCGGTGGCCAAAGGCAAATTCCAGCGTTCTTTATCCCAATGATGAATAAAGGCCATGATATCTTCGATGCTGTTGCAAACTTTCCAGGTCTGCGAAACGTGAAAGCCCCAGGAGGCAATCAGGGCAAGCGCTTCCGCATGGGTATTGACCGGCAAATCTTCGCCCAGCAGGGAATAAAGATAGCATTCCAACTTGCGGCGAGCCACCACAGAGGAATCCTGCATTTTAATGGTTCCGGAGGCCGCATTGCGTGGATTGGCAAGCAGGGCCTCTCCTGCCGATTCTTTTTCTTTGTTGATGGATTCAAATACTTCAATGGGCATAAATATTTCACCCCGCACTTCCAGGTAGTCCGGAATATTCTGCCCCTTTAAGCGCAGCGGTATGGTACGGATCGTTTTAACATTGGCACTGATGTCGTCGCCACGCACTCCGTCGCCGCGCGTTACACCGGTTTTGAATACCCCTTGTTCGTACACCAAACTTACGGCAACACCATCAAACTTTAGCTCACAAACATATTGCGGATGCAAGCCTGTTTCCTTGCGGATGCGCTGGTCAAATTCCCTGATCTCTTCTTCGCTATAAGTATTGCCCAGCGAAAGCATCGGATAGCGATGTTCTACCTGCCGGAATTCCTTGGTGATGGTCCCTCCTACGCGTTGCGTAGGTGAATCTTCCGTTTTAAATTCAGGAAACTGCTGTTCCAGCTGAATCAATTCCTGCAACAATGCATCGAAAGCGAAATCAGAAATTTCGGTGCGGTGCTGCATGTAGTATAATTCATTGTGGTAGTGAATTTGAGCAGAAAGCTCCTCTACTCTTTTTTTAGCTTGTTCGGAAGTCATTCGAATACACTCCTTTTTACCTGTGCGGTTTTCGATTTTTTTTATATCCTAAAACAGGAATGGAACTACAGAAGCAGGTCCAAACGTTCGTTGCTCGTTCATTCTCTCTCTGCAAGCAGCCGTGGTTGCACGGCGGCAAATGGGTGGTTTTCTAAGGATAATTTGGGCTCAACCCCAATCCAAGACATTGCTCGCATTGGCTTATTCAACTAACCGACCGAACATTGCGTTGCCTCACAACTTTATCTTGGGCGTGTCCCTTGTGGTGGTGCCTGAGGCGCCACGCCACTGCGGGCCGGGCTATCGCTGCAAGCATGGCGCCTATGGCGCCATGGCTTTACACTCTATCCCTCACGCAAAACCAGACATAGAGCAAAATGGAATTTCTTCATAGAAATTCTTCCATGAAGAAAACCAGTTAAACCCTAATTTTTCAATAGAAATTCTTCTATTGAAAAACGACTAATAAAATCAAGTGCTTAAGAAGGAATCGATTAGAATAATTTCTTTTCTAAACCCATGATTTTCTAAGTCGGGATTACCGGCCATGGATCTACGATCCATGAGCTTTCCCCATAGTGCGCTTCGCTTCTATGGAGAAAAGCCGGTTAAAACTTCAACTCCAGGGTAGTACCCGGACTAAAGGTATCTGGAGGCGTCAACACTTCTTTCTGAATGAATTTTATGCTTTTGGCTTTCGTCAGATTCAGTTTATTGCCGATGGCTTTCCACCCTTTTACTTCCACCAATTGTTCAAATACAACTTTTTGAACAGGGCTATCGAATTGCTTGGTATTTCCCAAATTTATTTCCAGCTCCGGATTTTCTTCGGTGCTCACCGTTTCTAATTTACAACCAGGCTCCTCTCCTATACACAGGAATTTTTTACCCAGGGTATTGGTTTCAATGCGGAAGCGCTTAGCCACGTAGCATTTGTCTTTAGCATCCCAATACACCAAAGATACGATGCGTTCCGGATCGAATTTTTGGATCAGCAGCACATCTTGCGCCTCGTAGCGGTTGGTGAGTTCGTAATTGGTAATTTCATAGTTACCATCCTTATAGAAAACAAGGATTTGATCTTCTCCGGAAAATGCCCCGAGGTATTGTCCTTTTCCTTCTGCATTCAGTCGGCCCACGGCAGGGTCGAAGCACATGTGCTTAGCACCCAAGGTAGATACCCCGGCGGTTTTAAACACAATCTTCTTCACCGGATATTTGGTAAGAATGTTTCCTTGTGAAGCCCTGGCTTTAATTTCAAGACTTGAAAAATCAAAATCAAAGGTTTTGATGCGGGCGCTGGCCGATTGAGAAAGATTAACGGTGATTACCTCCGCCTCACCATTGGGGTTGGCAGAAAAGTACAAGACCTTACTTCCTTTGTTTCCTTTGGTCAGGTCGTACTCGCGGTCGCGGGTTACACCGGTTACCTGAAAACGCTTTACCATGGCGGCTCCGGCGGTACCATCGGCGTATACCATGTTGTACGTCATACGGTCATCGCCTTTTTTAAATACCGCAATATGAATGATGTCTTTGCCAGCAAATACTTTTTCACCGATTTTTTTCACCATCATTTTTCCGTCTTTCAGGAAAACAATGATATCATCGATGTCGGAGCAATCGGTTACCAGCACATCTTTTTTAAGACCGGTACCAAAAAATCCTTCGGCATAGTTCACGTAAAGTTTGGCATTGATGGCCGCCACGGTAGTGGCAGAAATCGTATCGAAGGTACGGATCTCGGTTTTGCGCTCTCTGCCTTTGCCATAATTTTTCAGCAGGTTTTGGTAGTAGTCAATGGCAAATTCGGTGAGGTTGGCCAAGTGATGCTCCACCTGTTTGATTTCCTCCTGCAGCCCTTTCAGCCGTTCGTCTTCTTTCTTAATATCTACACGGGTAATGCTGCTGAGTGGTTTGGCCACAAGCTTGGCAAAATCATCGTCGGTAATGGTCCTGTAAAACTGCTTGGCATAAGGCTTAAACATGGCATGCAGAATTTCATACGTTTTGTCGGCCGTGCCGGCTTCTTCGTACTCTTTCATTTTGTACATGCCTTTGCTGATGAATATTTTCAATAAAGAGGTGAATAGAATTTTCTCCATCAAATCCTCTTTTTTGATCTCCAGCTCGCGTCCGAGCAAATAGCGTGTTTTATCGGTGCAAATGCGAAGTATATCGCTCACCGTCAAAAACATGGGCTTTTCGTCTACAATTACACAGGCATTGGGAGAAATGCTGGCCTCGCATTCTGTAAAGGCGTACAAGGCATCGATGGTAATATCAGGGTCGGTGCCCGGCTGAAGTTGAATTTCGATTTCAACATCTTTCGCCGTATTGTCTACCACCTTTTTAATTTTGATTTTCCCGTTTTCAGAAGCCTTTACGATGGATTCCATCAGCGAAGTGGTGGTGGTTCCATAAGGGATTTCTTTAATTACGAGTGTTTTTTTATCGACTTCCACGATGCGTGCGCGACAGCGTATTTTGCTTCCTTTCTGTCCGTCGTTATAATTGGAAACATCGATCATACCGCCGGTTTGAAAATCGGGGTATAAGGTAAATTTTTTCTTTTTCAGATAGGCGATTGATGCTTCGATCAGCTCGCAGAAATTATGCGGCAGCACTTTGGTCGATAAACCCACGGCAATACCTTCCACACCCTGCGCCAGCAGGAGCGGGAATTTCATGGGTAAGGTTACCGGCTCCTTTTTTCTTCCATCGTAAGAGGCTTGCCACTCGGTAGTATCCGGATTAAATGCTACCTCCAGTGCAAACTTAGATAAGCGTGCTTCGATATAACGTGGCGCCGCGGCGCTGTCGCCGGTGCGTACATCGCCCCAGTTACCCTGGGTATCAATCATCAGATCTTTCTGTCCCAGGTTTACAATAGCATCGCCGATGGAGGCATCCCCATGCGGGTGAAACTGCATGGTGCTACCGATGATGTTGGCCACTTTATTAAAGCGTCCATCATCCAATTCTTTCATGGCATGAAAAATACGGCGCTGTACGGGCTTAAGACCATCTTCAATCGCCGGAACCGCACGCTCCAAAATTACATAAGAGGCATAATCCAGAAACCAGTTTTCATACAGCCCGGATACTGGCACAATGTCGTGTATGTTGTCGTCCTTTTCGTTGTTTTCCATGTTTCAGCAATGCGTCAAATCTTTTCCTTTATACCAGCCAATTAAGCACGAAGCCTTATACAGTCTTTTAGCCAAGTTAGCCTATAGCAGGACTAGCAAATTAAAACTTCCTGTGGCTAGTCTCAACTTTTGTGGATAAGTAATAATTCATGCCTGAAATTATATTTTTGAGCTGGATTTTCTCATTTTTAAGTTATAAATCAAAACGCGGTTTTCTGTAAAGAGGGAGACCAAAGGACTTTAGGAGGTAAATCACAGGCATTACGGATTTTAATCCCCTGGAGATGGACAGAAATACTGAATACGGAAACCGCTGTCTGAGTTGTTTGTTGTTCGATGTAAAAGGAGTTAAATGCTTAGAAAACAGGTGTATTTTCCAGGTATGAAAAGAATGGGTATCCTGCTGGTGCTAGCTTTGTTGAGCGCCTGTCAGTCGGGTCCTATGATTCCTGGTTTTGATTCTGAAAAATGGATCAACGATACCAAAGGATGCCAGGGGCTTCGAAAAGAAATGGCCGTTGGTATCATTAACCAAAAAGACAAAATAAAAAAGTATAAATACGAGCAGTTGCTTGTTTTCCTTGGTCGCCCAGACTTGGTTGACCGGTATAACAGGGGTAAAAAAAACATCGTGTATTTTATAGAGCCAGGTAAGCAATGTGAGGAAAACTCTTCCTACAAAGCCGAAAAACTGGTATTAGAAATTGGCCCTTTGGGTGAAGTGATGCTGGTTCGAACCGAAAAATCCTTTTAATGAATCTTAAAACTCACCGCCAATACATCGTGCTGGCCCTGATATTGGCGATCGGAGCGTTGCTTTTTTTTAGCCTGAAAGGGTTCATCAATGCCTTTCTGGGAGCGATTCTCTTTTATGTATTATTAAAGCCCTGGATGATTTTCCTGGTGTACAAAAAAAGTTGGAATGCCAGCCTGGCCGCCTCCCTCCTGATGCTGCTTTCCTTTTTGGTTATTTTATTGCCCGTGGCACTGGTTTCGATGTTGATGTATGGTAAAATAAAAGAATTGGTAGTACACAGCGACGAGGTGAGTGCACACTTTTTGGCTTTACTCTCGGATGTGGAGAAATGGTTTAATGTGCCGCTTCCCATCGGTGACCTGATGCAAAAGAGTGTGGGCTTTGTGCAAAATTTGGCCGGCGGTATTTTGAATGAAAGTGCCAGCACCCTGGGGGCTATGGTGATGATGTATTTCTTTTTATTCTTTTTATTGATCCGCGTTCGAATTCTCGAAAAGGAATTGATGCGCTGGATGCCCTTTTCGCGCAACAGCTCCATACAATTCGGAAACGAATTGGTTTCCATGACACACAGCGCAGCCATTGGCATTCCGGTGATTGCCATCATTCAGGGACTTTTCGCCTGGTTGGCTTTCCTGATTGCCGGCATGAACGAAACGTTTTTCTGGGCCTCCATTACCGCCTTAGTATCGGTGGTGCCGGTGGTAGGAACTGCCCTGGTGTGGATTCCCGCTAGCATTTTTTTGCTGGCCGAAGGACATACCTGGCAAGCCATTTTTCTAATGACTTACGGAGCCGTTGTGTTGAGTAATATCGACAACGTGGTGCGTTTTTTTATTCAGAAAAAATTTGCCGACGTACATCCTGTCATCACCATGCTCGGTGTGGTAGTGGGCTTGCATTACTTCGGATTGCCTGGTATTTTATTTGGTCCGCTTCTCATTTCTTGGTTTTTACTTTTGGTAAAAAAATACCAGGAAGAATTTATCGGACGACGTTAAATATTTCTGAATCGCTTATTCATAAAGCCTTCCGGAGAACATTGGATTCCATTTACATTACAGATATATGCTGCACAAACATTTGGCACAACGTCTTTGCGAGAAAGGCCTATTGAGTCAAGCCGATAAAAATGCCTGGGAAGAAGATCTTGCTAAGAAACCTATTTCCGTCCACTGGGAATTCAGAACGGTTTTGTACCTGGGTGTAACATTATTCAGTACCGGTATTGGATTTTTAATTTATGAGCATATCGACACCATCGGACATTCCGTGCTGATCGGTTTGCTGTCGCTGCTCTGCGTGGCATGCCTGGCTTATTGTTTTAAGAAGGCAAGCCCCTTCCATTGGCTGGAAACTGCCAACAGTCAGGCCTGGACCGATTACATTTTACTATTGGGTTGCCTGTTATTGTTGTCGGTAGAAGGGTATTTACAATACCAGTACCAGGTGTTTGGAGAGCGCTATGGTTTAGCCACCATGATTCCGGCTTTCCTTTTTTTATTCCTGGCCTACCGTTTTGATCACAAAGGGGTGTTATCGATGGCTATTACCGGGCTGGCTGCCTGGTTGGGTATTGCCACCTCCCCTTATCAATGGGATGCCATAGACACCGAAAACTTAAGTACTCTGTATACCGCCCTGGCCCTGGGAGCAGTACTTTCCGGCGTGGCGTTTTATTCGCTTAAAACCTCCCGTAAGCCTCACTTCTTTTTCACTTACCTGAATTTTGGAGTGCATATCTTTTTTATTGCTTGCTTATCCGCTTCCCTCATGACCTCCTGGTATCCTGTATACGCCTTGCTGGCAGCGGCGGCCAGTATCGGCTTGCTGCTCTACGCCCGAAAAGAACATCAGCACTATTTCTTTTTGATTGCGATGGTATATGGATATATAGCCTTGAGTATTTTATTCTTCCGCTTGATCATTGCGATGGACCCAAGCGGAGATATCATCTTCTGGATTTCCTTCCTCTACTTTTTTGCCACCTGCGGTGCTATCATCTATTTTATCCTTCAATATAAATCACTGTTGAAATCCGATGAAAAAAATTCTTAAATATTCCGAACAAGCCTTTCTTCAGTATCAATGGCGCAGTTGGATAGAGCCGTGGCTCAAACATCCGAAGCGGAAAAAGAAAGCCAAGCAATTATTGGCCTCCATTCCTGAATCGTTGCATAGCACTGGCATTTTTCTCCGGATTGCACTTGCCTTGTTTACCTTTATCCTTGCTTGTTCTGGTGTAGGCTTGCTTTCCCTGATGTTTCTGGGCGGTGGCTGGAATGAAATAGGTTATGGAATTTTTTCCATTGTTTGTTCGGTAGCGTTTTTCTTCATTCTGGAAAATTATATCTCCCACAAACATAGTTATGGCACCGGTGTAGACGATATGCTTACCTACCTCACCTTTGTTTCGTTTATGACGGGCTTTGTGTTGTTTTTTATAGACAGCAGTAACAATGATGCATTGATCGGTGTAATCATTGCCTTGTGTGCCTGCCTCCTGGCTTCATTACTCGCCTTGCGCTATGTGGACAGGCTTTGCATGCTGGTGGCCCTGAGCGCAGGGTATTCCGCTGTGTTTATTCTATTTAAATCCAGCAGCCTGGGTACTACCCTGCTCCCATTTATTGGTGCAGCCTTGGGCGGACTTACCTATTGGGGTGCAGGTAAGCTGCGGAAAAACATTGCCTGGCATCTTTGGGATTCGCTTTGGTGGATGGCTGAAATTACGGGCCTTGTGCTGTTGTACGCTTCACTCAATTATTATGTGGTTCGCAATTTAAGCGAGTCACTGATGGGTATTTACCTGGAAGAAGGACAAGACATTCCTTTGGCATTTATCTTTTACGCCTGCACGGCCTTGATCCCGTTGGTATATGTGTGGCAGGGAACTGTTCGAAAAAACAGAATTCTGTTTCGAACCGGATTGGTATTAATTGCACTGTCAGCCATTACCTTTAAAGTCTATTTCAGCACCGGCCATCATGAAATTACCTTAACCGTATCGGGTGCTTTGTTGCTGTTGTTCTCCTACGGAATACACCGCTGGCTGCAAATGGATCGAGCCGGACTAACGTTACAAGAAGATCAAGAAGAAGAAAAACTCCTGGATGCTGAATCCCTGTTGATTGTTTCCAGCGTTTCCATTCCAAGTACTCAGCAAGTTCCCAAACAAGATTTTGGAAACGGCTCCTTCGGTGGCGGAGGAAGCACAGGTGACTTCTAACATCGTGGGGTGTATCGGTTTTTATACCTTGATTTTTCGTTACAAAACTTTATGTTTCTGCTACAAGTTTTTTACCGATTCGGCTACCAGTTATTTTTGCTCAGAAATTTTCGCCCAAAATGTTGCTCCAGGAATCGACAAAGAATAACGATGAACCTCATTCAATGTATTTAGTATTCCAACACTATTTGAATTAGGAATGATTTGAACATCGTAAATTTCATCCACACTAGTCTGAAATACCATTTCTCCGGCAATTGATTTAGTGGGCAGATGCAGTACGATTATTCCAGCATTGAGTGGATTAGAAGCAAAAGGAAGCTTTGCAAATGTAGAAGAATTTGCGCGGGGTTTGGAGACACCAACAAACATATAATCACCGTGGATAGCCATTCCTCTTACAAAGGCTTCAAATTTTTTAATTACTTTAATCGTTTTCGTTTCAGGATTAAACTTAATGATTTCTCCAGATGCTGATTGCAAAAGATATAATTCCCCGTTATGCATTCTTGGTGAATGCGGCATACTCAAATTCTTAAGTATCATTTCGTTCGTTTCAATATCGATCAAAACCCCACCATTAGTAATATCCTCTCGCCAGCTTTGAAATTTGTTTCCCGTTCCTAATGCGGTGACATATTTAGGTTTCCCATTTAACATGGCCAAACCATTCAGATGACAGCGGTCTTCTGAAATTAATTCATTAATGAAATTAGGTTTCCATTTCGGGATAAAACTATAGTCATCGTTGATTAAACATAAACATGAAAAGGAAGTATTTACACCCCAAAGTCCTTCTGTTCCGAAATGTAGATCATGCAAATCAACAGTTCCGGTGTAATAAGTAGCTCTTGGCGTATACAGGTTCTTGTATTTGCCAGGTTGATTTGGATAGTGTATCGCTAATTCAGGAGAGTCGACCAACTTTACTACTTCATCTTTACAGGCAATTGCCATTTTATTGCCTTCAATCGCAACCCCCATTGCTTTATTAAAGGTCCGAGGGAGCATGGTCAATTTTTGATGATCTTGCGCACTAATCAGAATAACTTTTCCAGCTTGATAGGTACTTATTACCAACGTACAATTTAACTTCATGAATAATTCGGGCACTTGAGCCGAATTCACCATGGTAAAAGGAGGCAGTGTTTTATTTCCTGAAAAATTCATCTAGTTTTTGTTTAAAAATAATAAAAAAAGTTAGATACAGCATTTCACTAACCTTTGTAGCAAAGAGCCGTTGAACCTACCTCAACAGGAATTGATTTAGTGGCTGCTTACGTTAACCGTGAAGCAGAAATAATCTTAATAGATTTACTAACCCAAATTTTGATTTTCAAAATTTGAGACCAACACCTGTTTATTAGAATACTTCTCTTGAGAACATCGTAAAACCTCAAAGGCCATTCAATGAACGGCCTTTGGGGGTAACTCAAAAAAATGAGCTATTTATTCCTTTACAAATTTAACAAAATCGGTTTTTCCATTATTGGTTACCTTTAGTGTATATACTCCAGAAGCAACGTTATTCATGTTAATCGATGTTAAATTTTTACTATTGTCACTTGTATAAACAATTTCGCCCAAGCTATTGCTGATGCTCAAACTCGAACCCACAGGTAAATTAATTACGAACTCACCGTTGTTCGGGTTTGGCATAACCTGAATATTATTTACATCCAGTGCTTCAGTCAACGAGCTAACAATGGAGGTGATAGAAACGCAGGCAGAAGTATCTGAACATGCTCCTTCCGTAACGATTACAGCATAATTACCATTGGCAACGGCCGTAAAACTTTGAGAGGTTTGGCCTCCAATTACCTGATTGGAATTATTGCAATCAATCCATGTATAGGTGGCACCAGACGAGACAGCCGAAATAGTTGGATCTGTTGTGGTCGTGGCTATATTTGGTTGCGCAACATTAATAGCTATTGTGGTGAAGGGGCCATTTCCACAGCCATCCGATGCACGCACATAAATAGCAGTATCTTCACTGAAATTTCCGGTAACATAAGAAGCCCCCGTGAATAACAACGTTCCATTGGTAGTAGCATTGTACCATTTAAAAGTGCCCGAACCACTCACCGATAGCGTGGTATTGGAGCCAGCACAAATATTTAGATCTACCGAAGGGGTAGAATTGGTTGGTGCAACAGGTAGAGTGCAGCGTTCATGGTAATAGAATTTATTGGTTGCAGAACTTATTAATAAATCATCGTCTCCATCATTGTCATAATCGTACAACTCCGGGAATGCGCCAATGCTTCCTAAAAAACCTAATTGATCTGGGTTATTAACCTTGGTAGCAAAACTTGGAGAGGTAACCGTTCCTGTATTTTCATAATAGTTAAAACCGTCGTTTCGATCTCCACTTAAAACATCCAAATCTCCATCACCATCATAATCGGTAAATTCAGGAGCTGCCCAACGGAAGCCAGCGGATAGACCAAATGCGTTCATCACCGGACTTGCAAAACTTGGACTGCTTGCCGTACCAGTGTTTTGAAAGTAATACAAATTAGCGCCATAATCTCCTACCAACATGTCGAGGTCACCATCGTTATCCAAATCAGCAAAATCGGAATTATATAACGAATAATAATCTAATGAAGAGGTATTGATGCCAAATGGGTCTGCGACCGGTGCGGCAAAGGATGGCGCTGTGGGTGTTCCGGTGTTTCGAAAATAATACAAGGATGAATTAGTATAACTGTAGTTACCAGCCATTATATCAAGGTCTCCATCGTTATCTAAGTCAACCAAAGTCGGTATGTATACGTCGCTTGCTTTCGTGGGTAAGCTAAATGGGCTAGAAATGGGAGTGCCAAATGAGGGAGCTCCAATAGATCCTGTATTTTCATAGTAATAAAATGCTCCATCATTTGATGATCTATAAGCAGATGTTAGAATATCTTCATCACCATCATTATCCAAATCGCCTTGTGCGAACGCATTAATAAAATTTACATTAGGCACGTCTGTTAAGTTAAAAGGATTTGTACTTACAGGACCGAAGACCTGAGCATGAACGTTTGTTGAATTTAATAAAACAGCCAATGATGCAAGAGCGCCTGATAATTTTAAATTTGTTAAAATACCTTTTAAGAAAGTACGCAACTTCTCAATTCGTTTTTGCAAAAACTTCAGTTTATGATTAGACGCATTTCCTTTTTCAAGGAGCCTATTGTATTTGCGCACATACCGCTTGAATTGATGAACTGCACGAGCCGTCCCAGATAGATAAAGTGAATTCATGTAAAAAGAGGGATTTTAAAATTTTTAAATTAATTAAGTAAGAAAAAGTGCGAAATATTGGCACAGATCAATATACCTTAATTTGGTTGTTAGAACAATTTTTGTTTACCCTATCAATGAATTTTGTGCTGACAATATGGAAAACCCAACTAATCCTTTGAATTGTCTATCGATCGTGACTCTATTGAGGATGTAAAATAGGTTTAAAATGCGGCAGTTTGCGTGAGGGATAGAGCGAAAAGGCTGTTGGCGTGGCGTGGCGCCCACAGCGCCACGCCAAGCCAACAAAGACTTGTAGCGATAGCCCGACCCACAGTGGTGTGGTGCCAAAGGTGCCACCACGAAGGGGCACGCCCAACATGTAATCTCGCATTTGAATTTTGACTTGGCTAATGGAATTCGAGAAAACTATTGCAGTTAAACCCGGATTAAGCTTTATGGAAAAAACTTTGAATAGATTTTCTATTGCTAAATACCTGTTCCCTCTGCGCTACTAAATTGCATTATTAAGGCAATTGCCAGCGCAGTCCCAGCACCCAGCGTCGGCCTTGCATGGGCGCATAATTATACGTGGGATCGAAGGTATAATTATTGGGATTGTTGATGGCGATTCTTTTATCGAATGGATCAAACGCCCGGAGTATGATGTCTTCTTTAGGATAAAAATTCAAAAGATTTTTGCATGAAAGAAATATCTCCCATTGCTCTCCCCATTTTTTATTCACCTGCAAGGAATGCAAGGCATATGTGGGCGATCGCTCGGGGCGATAATCATTCGGAAACACGGGCAGCCACATAGGTCCATACACCAAGCCATTGTAATGCACTTCGGTTTGAAGCGCTGGGAATTTGAGCGTCACGGTAGAAGTAGCCGACACCACCGGATTCAATACCTGGACTTGTCGTTGCCTAATTCCTATACTGTCTTCTTCATCGCGGTAGGCCCTCACGTAGGTAATACCGCCGTGTAAAATCAATCGATCGGAATATTGGTATTCCACATTCCAGGCCAGTCCTTTGGAAACTGCATGGCCACGCAGGTTTCGATAAAGAATTTTTTCAGGGTCAGTATAATCGGGTAAGATCTGGTTGCTGAAATAGGTATAAAACCCTGTGAAGTCCCAACTCAGAAAATGATTGGAATGAAGGGGCCATTTCTGTGCATATTGGGCGGTCAGGTTCCAGGATCTTTCAGGCTTTAAGGCCTCCTGAAATACCACACGGCGGGCTGAGGTAAGGCTGGCATGGTCTTCGGTAAACACATTTACCACCCGAAATCCATTGCCTCCACTCAAGCGAAAGGTAGCCTTGCGGTACACCGCTTTGTAAGCCAGTCGGGGACTTAGAATATGACCATGCTGGCGGGTATAATCGTATCGCAATCCGGCAAGCAAACTATGGTTTTCAGTCATTTTCCATTCATCCTGAATAAAAACTCCGGGCAACCAGGTATGAAATGGGCGGTATTGGTTACTGAGGGAATCGAAAGAAGCCGGCGTATTATCGCGCTGGTAAGTATACCGCAAGGTAATGCCCAACAAGGCATCGTGTCCAGGACCTCCGGCGATGTCCCAATACAACTGATGAAACGAAATAGCCTGGCTCGCCAGAAACAAACTATTGCCATATACCGAATTTTGTTGATGCCAGTTGGTGGATTGATTATAGAACACACGCATGGATGACAGCGGCAACTGATATTTGGCAAGCAACTCATAGCGTGCGGTATAAATGCTTTCGCCGTAAATACTGTCGGTACCCCTGAAAGAAGGCTTCCATTGCAACTCCCCTCCCCAGCGATCTTCGTAGTAGTAGCGCAAGCCTACACTTGCTTTGCGGTTTGCCTTGCGTTTCCATTCCCATTTGTTGAACAAGGAAATGCGATGTTGCAAGGTGATGTCGGTAAAATTATCCTTGTTTACATCCCTTTGTCGCTGAAACCTGAAATAGTTGATGCCTAGTAAAGAGCTGACTTTTTTCTTTCGCAATGCCATCGAAGCATCTGCATTTAATTCCCCATGGCTGGTATAAAATACGTTGACATACGCTCTGGGTGCTTTGAACGGATTTTTGGTGATTACATTGATTACACCAGCCAAGGCTTCTGAGCCATATAAAGTGCTGGAAGGTCCTTTGGAAACTTCCACACGTTCGATCATAGAAGAGGGTATGCCCGATAATCCATACACGGTGGATAATCCGCTCACATTTACCATGCCGTCTACCATTACCATGGTATAAGGGCCTTCCATGCCATTGATGTGAATATCTCCGGTATTGCACACATTGCAATTGAGCTGTGGGCGCACGCCATTCACCATGGAAATGTTTTCAAACAGAGTGGAAGCCTGATTCTTATTAAAAAAATTGGCGGAATAACTTTCTACAGGAATGATGCTTTTTTCTTTGGAACCTTCTTTGAGTGTTCCGGTAACCACCACCGCCCTGGTCTCGTGCGCAAGGGAAGTCAGGGCCACTTGCAGGGTGTCTAAGCCCATGGGCCAGAGCAATTCTTTACCCAGGTACTCTTCCGCTTTAATGCGCAGGCGCCAGGGCTTGGCAGCACGGCGTGTGAGGGAATCTGGAATCACCCTTCCTAAGCTGTCGGAAAAAAAGATCCGTAGATGCGATCCTGCTTGAAGTTCCACCTCGGCTGCCACAACAGGCGTGCCATCCGAAGCATCGCTAAGCCTCAAGACCTGAGCCTGGATGCTGAAGGGCAATACCCCAAACATCGCCAAGGCAAATACGATTGCTTTCATGCTACAAACCTAAAAAAAAATATTTTGACATACATAATAAAATATTTAGGTTTACCTAAAATTAAATTAGGTGCAGCCGAGAATACGAGAAAACTATGTAAAGGCGATCTACAAACTTTGTCAGAAAAACAAAGAAGGCGCCTACACCAACGACATTGCTCTTGCCTTGCAGGTAAAGGCTGGTACGGTCAGTGAATCGCTCAAAAAACTTTCCGAAGAGGGATTTATCGTTTATTATAAACACAGGGCTGTAAAACTTTCAGCCAAAGGTCAGCAGCTTGCGTTGCGAATAATTCGCAGACACCGACTATGGGAAGTATTCCTGGTGGAAAAGCTGGGATTTGGTTGGGATGAAATTCATCCTATGGCTGAGGAATTGGAACATATCGATTTCGATCAATTGACCGATCGGCTGGATGTCTTTCTGGATAAGCCCAGTGTAGATCCTCACGGGGACCCTATTCCCGATAAAAATGGCAAATTAAGTAAAGTGAATTACCGGAACCTTACTGCCTGCTCATTGCATGAATATGTGAGTATGGTGGGTATCGAAAACCACCAACCTTCATTTCTTCAACTGCTTGATCAATTGGGTTTAAGACTCGGCACTAAACTACTTATCAAGGAAATTATTCCTTTTGATGGTTCCATGCTGGTGAAGATTGGAAAAAAAGAATTTTACCTGAGCAAAACCGTTAGCGAAAATATTTTAGTGGGTCCACACAAAGAGTAAAGAACAAAAAGAAAAGAGTAGCAGTGGCAAGCCGCCGATAACTCTGTTGGGAGCACTCCGAAGAAAAGTGTATTTTTGAATATGCGAATTCCCGTTACCATACTTACTGGCTTTTTAGGCGCTGGCAAAACAACTCTTTTGAATGCATTGCTTAAGCAATACGAATCCTTGCATTTAGAAGTCATAGAAAATGAATTTGGAACAGAGAACATCGATGGACAGCTTATTCAGGGAAATACATCCATTCGCGAGATATCCAATGGGTGTATTTGTTGTAATTCCAGCGATGAATTCTCCGGTGCATTGATGGAATACCTGTATGGAAAAAAAATACCCGATCATATTCTAATAGAAACAACAGGGATTGCTGATCCGGAGGTATTGATCCGCTTATTCCTTTGTGATTATCAATTGGCCAATGCCTTTGAATTGAATGCCGTAATTACGGTGGTAGATGCCGTGCATCTGGATGGGTTGATCGGTATCCGTCCGGAGTTGAGCGCGCAGTTGCGCAGTGCCACGGTTATTGCGTTAAGCAAAACGGATCTGGCGGATACCTATGCGCTGGAATCGACGTTAAATCATTGTCGCCGCATAAATCCTGAAGCCCTGCTTTTGTATGTGCGGCAAGGACAGGCAGAGCCTCCCACAGATTGGTTGCAGCTAAGAAATTATTCTCCTGAAGTAGTTGCCGACTATGCCTGGAATGCCTATCATAAAAAAGAAAGTTCCGTATTTTTTCATGGCTCTTTAAAGAAGCTGGTACTGGAAAATGATTTGCCCCTGGATTTTTTAAAATTCGATACTTGGCTAAAATATATCCTCAGGCATCCCTCGTTTCAAATTTACAGGCTGAAAGGCTTCTTGTATTTTGAAGATTATCCTGAAAAAATTATTATTCAAGCGGTGCAGGAATTATATAAAACGGAAGCCGGAGGAGCTTGGGAAAACCAGGCAGCCTCCCGAACCATTTTAGTACTGATTGGAGAAGGCTTTGAAGAGGAGGTTCTGACAGCGAGTTTTTTACTCTGTGCTTCTAACCACGAATACATCGATTACTCTGACTTTTGTGAGCAGATTGGAAAGCTCTTGCCTATTCCTCAATAAGAGCTAATAAGAGAAACCATTACGAAGACCAGATTGAACGGAAGGTTTTTTGAGCCTTGGCATAATAGGCCCATACCACCGATCCTTTTAGAACTCCTGAATGGCCGAGGTTATTTTTTACCAACGCTTTCCTTTTTCTCATCAAATCAGGTATGGCGGCATAAAATGCGAAATGCGCCCGCACAATAGCCCAGGTATGTTGGTAGGAATTGCTTAGAAATTTTATCCCTGCAATACCATCCAAAACCAAACGTATCAGCACCACGCGCAATACATATTGGCGTTCCAGGTTTTTTACCAGCATGAACAAGCTGTTGCGGAAATTCAAATAGGTTTTATGAGGATTGGATTTGTGCAACGTTCCTCCTCCCACATGAAAAACGGTACTCTCATGGCAATACATGATTTTATATCCGTGATTCTTGAGTCTCCAGCACAAATCAATTTCTTCGAGATGGGCAAAAAAATCATCGTCAAGTCCACCAACCTGCCAAAAGTGTTCCGCCTTTACAAACAAACAAGCACCTGTTGCCCAAAAAATCTCATCGGTGACCTCGTACTGTCCTTGATCTTTTTCCAAGGTATCGAACACTCTTCCCCGGCAAAACGGATATCCCCAT
>JALONM010000012.1 GCA_025454925.1 Cytophagaceae bacterium | reverse complement strand
TTTTACTTCGGCGTCTGTGGTAAGTCCTTGAATGCCTACCAAACCATTGAATCCCGGTTTTACAGGATTAGGGAATACGAGAATGGATTCATGCTTTTCAGCTCCCAGAGTGGCATCGCTTCGATACGAAATAGTACCGAGTTCGGTAGAGATAAAGATTTCTCCAGTAATATCATTGATTTCAAGGTCTATGATAGTGGAGCTTGGCATGGGAGCGTTGCTCATATCAAAATAATGAATCACTTCCGTAGCATCGTCGTTGAATAGCCAAAGTCCATTGTTCGAACCGACCCATTTGCGATTTCCTCCATCAATTTCAATACACGATATGCTGCGTTCATAGAGCAATGGAAAACCATCAAATATAGGGGTTGTGATTTGTGTTGGGGTATTGGGATCATAACAGATGGCAATACCTTTGGTTGTGCCGATCCATATTGAACCTTTTTTGTCTTTTTCAATGCACAATACCTGCTCTGCGGGCAGCAGTGTGGTAAGGTTTACAAAACTTCCGTCTTTTTTCTGAACGAGTAACCCTTTATTACCTAAATAATCCCGGATAATGATCCATACATTTCCAACATCATCCTGCAAAATAAAATTGGCTTCACCCGAAATTGGAAACGAGATATGCTTCAGTAAAGTATGGTCTGGTTTTAAGATCGTAATGGATTTGTTTCCAGCCAAAAGTTTGTTGCAAAACCAAATATTTCCTTGCGCGTCTACTGCTGTTCCTGTAACGCAAGCCTTGCCACTTATCACACTCTCTGGCAACGGGGAGTTGGATGGATTTAAAAAGTTGATGGTTCCATTTTCATCTTTTACAATGACTCCGTCGGTGTAGGATGAAAAATACAGTTTTTTGTTGACTGGGTTGTAGATGGAGAAGTTAACATCCGATTTGTTGCTTAGAATCGAATTAGTGCGTCTGTTGGTAGTTGTCCAAACATTATTTTCGAATTCGTAAAATTCCGCTTCTCTGTAGGTGAACAACATGTCGCTGCTATAACCACCAGCAGAAGCTATTATTTTGTTGTTGTAATAATTCAAATGAAAAATACTTTGACTCCATGGGCTGTACGGATGAATGGAGTTAACTTTATTGTCTTTATACTTAATAAGACCACGGTAGGACGATGCCACCCAAAGTTGTCCAGCCTCGTCGTAAATGGCTTCTTCGGGAAACAATAAATTCGTATCGGCAATAATGCTGTAGTTGGAAGGAGCAGTAAAGGTGATAATTTCAAAGTAATGACAGATGGTTAATTTTCCTTGAGAACTTGATAACCTCGGAATTCTATCCCACAAGGAAATACCTAATGACCAGGATGAACCATTAAAGTAATAAACACCTTTGAAATTTACATTCGCGTAGAGGATTCCATTGTTAAAACAAACGGCAGATACATCGGTTACCGGAATGCCGGCGGTTGCCGGATAGGTATACCAATTGGAAAAATCTAATAAGTTGATTTGGTTGGAAAGTCGGGCACTCATAACACCGCGGCTGGTAGCGAGGTAAATACTATCCTTGTCGGGCGAAATGGCAGAGGCAAATACTTTATTGCTGATTCCTCCTGGTGCCAGATTCCGGTAGCTCTCTTTAATTTCTTTTTTCTTTAGGTCCAACACCGACAATCCAAAATCTCCTGAAATGTAAGCGAAGTCGTCTACGGCTGTTATGTGATTAATGGTTTTAGTGCCTTCAAAACCAGCCCGGTAGATATCCGTTATTTTGACAATTGTATTGTCGAAGGTTAAATCGATTTTGCCGCTTTTATAGCCGATGATAACCGTTTTGTATTCTTTGCTGTAGGCAATTTCTGAAACATCATTATCACTAAATCCTGCGATTTTGCCTATAGGTACCAGAGATAAATCATTAAGATCGTAATAAAAACCAGACAAGTTGGATGCCACGTAAATCCTGTCACCTGTATGGCAAATTTCGTTGGTAACATTGTAGGGGAGATGCTCCCTCCATTGCCCAATGCCTACGGGTGCAATTTGCGATAATGCCTTGGTAATCAAAAAACTTAATAGAATAAGCAAATAACGGTTCATACAACTTTAGGTGACTTCGCCTTTATAACGTTGAAAGTACGTCATTATGATTTAAATATGAAATGTGTGTAAGTTTTAGCATGCTCTGTACTTTTTTATGCTTCCGGCTAAGTAAATTAGTGGTTCCTGCGTTATACTGCATGGGGACTCGTTAAATCATGAAGTTAGACCTTCCAAAAATAGAATCTTATAGCCAGGCTTTTGCTGAAAAAGTATGTGCTGATTTTTATCAGGGTGACAGGGGAACCATCACCGGACAGGATATCTTAAAGCTTACCAATTCAGAACAAGTAAATTATTTTGTACTGAAGAATCTCTTTGAACGTTGGAAAGAGGAGGCATCAAGGTTACGCAGTCCATATTTTGATTTTGAGCAGGATGAGGTCCGTGATGCGTTGTCGGTGTTTATGAATAAGCTCTCGAAGCATATTCAGGTGCGGAAAGAATTTTTCAAACCACTTCTGGTAAAGGCGGTAGCCGATTCCTTGGCGTACATCAATCACCCCCATGATTTTTTAAAGGTGGAATTTTGCGGCAAACCAATTGTGTCGGCTCAGGAAGTAAGAGAAAAGGAAAAGTATTTCAGACATAATAAATTTCTTGTACAGGCTTTTAGTAAAAAAATACAGTTGAGCGGAAAGGCAGGCGTAGCCCAGCAAGAGGCCTTGACTTTCTTGACGGAAGCATTTAAAAATTATGAAATGTCACTGGAGCCTGTGCAAAAGCAATTGGAAGCCTTTCAGAAAATTTTAAAACTTCCATTCGCAGAAACTTCCATTGAATCGGAAGATCTAATAGAAAAAAAAGTACCGGTATCCTTAGAGCCCAGTAAGGAAAATTTTCCTTCCATGGATAAAAAGAATACCAACCCATTGCTGGAGCCCTTCAAGGAAGAGAATTCCCATGAAACGTTAAATGACCTTTTTGCAAAAGGTAAGCAGCTTACGTTGAATGAAATTCTGGTACAAAAAGAACAAGAGACCTTGCTAACCAAGTCGAGAAAAAGCAAAATACACGAGTTGCGTGCCTCCATTCCAATTAATCTCCGATATATTTTTATAAACGAATTATTTAAGGGATCTCAGGATGATTATCTGTTGGCCGTTTCACAAATTGATCGTAGTGAAAGTTATGAGTCGGCCTTGAATATCATCGCACAGGTATATGCCAAGAAATACGACTGGGATCCAGAGAAGTCAGAGGTGCGCGAATTTTACGAATTGGTAGAACGCCGCTTTTATTAATTGCTTTTTTCTGCATTAATTTCCGGCAAATGAAAGTGTTTTCAGTTGGAAATTGTTTTTATTTTTTTCTTGGCCAATTGGGTGGAAGATAGATTGCTCCCCCACACACATCAATCTGGGCGCCAGTAACAGAACTCAAGCAATTTTTCTCTTCCCGGGCTCTCAATAATCCTAGAAAAGCAAATATTACCGCTTCTTTGAAAAGCACCAATTCTTTTTCAGGTACAATAATCTCAAAAGAATGAGCAATAGATTTTATTCGCTGGATTAAGTGCATATGAAAAGCACCTCCACCGGTAACCAGTACTTTTCCTTGCAAACCACTTTCTTCCAGGCATCGGGCAATTTGAGTAGCCATGTGTTCACATAAAGTAGCCAGAGCGTCTTGTGGCGACACCGAATATTGTTTTAGGATAGGTTGAAATTTTGTTTCTACCCATTCGCGTCCCAACGATTTGGGATACGGCGCATCGTAAAAGTCTAATTGATTTAGTTCGTCCAGCAATCCGAAATGAACATTGCCTTGAGAGGATAATCTCCCATCCGGATCGTAAGGTAAATGGAATTCTTTTTCAGTGATATCGTTTAAGATAAGATTCAAAGGGCAAACATCGAATGCCAGCCGCTTTCCTTCTTTATCAAAAGAAATATTGGCGATACCACCCAGGTTCAGGCAAAACGTAAAATCGGAAAACAGAAGTTTGTCGCCAATAGGAACCAGTGGAGCGCCTTCGCCTCCGCAGGCAACATCGAGGGTGCGGAAATCGCAAATAACAGGCACACCGCTGGCCGCAGCCATCCAGGAGCCTTGCCCGATTTGATACGTGTAACCTCCTTTAGGATTGTGAAAAATAGTATGACCATGTGAAGAGGCAAATTGAACCGTTAGTTGATGCCTGCCTAAAAATTGTTTGAGTTGTTCTCCGCAGTAATCACCGAAAGCAATGTCCAGGTTTACCAGTTCAATGCCGCTGCAATGCATGGCTCCCAGCAACTTGCGACGCCAGGCTTGCTCGTATTCAATCGTTTCAGCCGCAAGTAATTGGTACGACCATTTACCGTTGTGCTCTGTAAACTCACAAACTGCAATGTCTAATCCATCGAGAGAAGTGCCCGACATTAATCCAGCTACTTGGTACGTTTTACTCATGCTATCCTATTGATCTACCTTTTCATTTAAAAGCCTAAAATAATGTATCTTCGTCAATAATGCTGTATTCATGAATCTTTTGATTGATATAGGAAATACCCGGGTAAAAGCGGCACTTTGGGAGGGTTCGAAAGTAAAAGTTTATACCCAGGATCCACCCTGGGAGGAGATACTTGCTTTTGGTCCTGCGAAAAGTATAGTTTCATCTGTAAAAAGTAATACGGATGAATTGTTAGGCATTTTGCAGGGTGCAGGTCTGACCCCCTTGCATCTTCAACCTTCAACGCCCTTGCCTATTTTCGTGGATTATCAAACGCCAGAGACCTTGGGGATGGACCGTGTAGCGGCGGCGGTAGGTGCCCAATTTTTATGTCCAGGAAAAACATTGCTGGTAGTGAATATGGGTACTTGTATTACCATGGATTTGGTGCGCAACAACACATTTGCTGGTGGATCCATTTCGCCAGGAATTGCTATGAGGCTGCAAGCCATGCATAGCTTTACCGATAAGCTTCCCCGGCTTGAAATGGAGAGGCCTCAGGATGGCTACCCAGGCAAAAATACACGGGATTCGATGCTGGCAGGTGCTGTAGAAGGGGCTTTGCTCGAAATTGAATCAAGAATTTTACGATTGGTAAAAGATTATCCGGATCTGCACGTTTTTATTGCCGGGGGAGATCATCGGATGTTTGAAAGCTCAGTAAATAGCCCCATCTTTGTAAATCCCGACTTGATTTTTGTCGGCTTAGAACGAATTTTAGAATATAATGTATAAGTTTTTTTATTGTTTCGCGGTGTTTTTTTTCGGGTTAAACAATGTCATTGTTTTTGCACAAGGCACCGGAAATAATCCATATTCACGTTACGGCTTAGGTGACCTTACCGGTTCCGGTGCCTCCATTCGCAACATAGGAATGGGCTATTCTGGGGTAGCCGGTCGTCCCGTGGTGAATTCTCAATACAATCTGCACCTGCTTAATCCAGCTCACTTAGGTTATTTTAAAAAAGTTGTACGCTTCGAAGCAACCACAAAATTTGAAATGGGATTTGCTACACACATTCGGACCATGCGCAGTGAATCCATCAGCGATCGATCATTCGGTACCAACATTAATAGTATCAACTTGGCTTTCCCTTTAAGTAAAACCTGGGGAACAGCCATTGGCCTTAGTCCGTACTCCACAGTAGATTATAACATTGATGAATCAGAAGTGCTATCCGGCTCTACCATTACAACCAGGCGCGAGGGGAGAGGTGGGATTTATAAATTATACTGGTCCAATGGATGGGGAATTACCCGCTGGGCCACCGTAGGCTTAGAATCATCGATCCTGTATGGAAATATAAATGATGTGGTGCTAACTAATATTTCAGATTTGAACACCCTTAACAGTGGATTCAAAATCAGAAGCCAGTATCAAGGTATTCAGCTGAAGCCAGGCTTGTCAGCCCACAAGGAGCTATTCAAAAAGCAACACGATAGTGTTTGGGTGCAAACACCTTACGGCGCCCAAAAGCGTGACACCGTATTGAAAGTTTCCACTGGGTATGTCTTAAATGTTGGCATTACCTACGATTATGCAGGTACCATGAATCTTAATCGGGAGTTGAATTTGTATAGCCTTACTTCTGCCAATAGTATTCAGGATGACTCAACCATTAGCGAAACCTCCTATAAATTAAGTATGCCTGGTTCCTGGAGAGCAGGAATAAGTGTGGAAAGAAAAGTTACTCCGAAAACGAATTACTCCTGGATGATTAATACAGATTTGAGCCTGACCAATTGGAGTGTTATGAAACCCTCCGATTTAATAGGAACCGCCCTGGAAGGAGATACGCTTGCGAATACCTGGGGGCTACATATCGGAGGTGAATTTACACCAGGAATTAAACGCAGGTCTAAAACATTCCGAATTGGTTATACCATGACTCAGCTTCCTGTTCAATTGCAAGGTCAGCGCATTTCTGATAGAGCCCTTACCTTGGGAGCTTCTATTCCATTCGGTAAAATTCGCAAAACAGAGGCAGGCACTCAGGTGCTTCCACGCATAAACCTGGCCCTGGTACTGGGTTCTCGTGGGAATGCAAGCAATGGTCTTTTGAAGGAGAACTATGTGCGAATTCACGCCAGTTTGCTCATAAACGAAATCTGGTTTCATAAACGAAGACTTGATTAATGCTTCGGAAAGTGTTCCTTATAGCTTTCGCACTGCATAGCTGTTTGCTGGTATCTTGTATGGAAAATCAGCGTACGCTCGACCAAATGCAGCAGTACGATGGACCTTTGGTGGAGATCGACAGTGTGAATACTATTTTTTCTGATTCCTCCGTTGTACGTGTCCGCATGTTTGGTCCCAAGCAACTTGAATTTGAAAATGGTGATCGCGATTTCCCTAAAGGTGTCCGCGTAGAATTTTTTGGTGAACGAGGCGATTCTTCTTCAGTGCTTACAGCCAATCATGCCCACTATTTCAAGGATCAGCATATGTACAAAGTTACAGGCAATGTAATCATACGAAGCATTGGCGAAAGCAAAACGATGAAAACCGAAGAACTGTTCTGGAAGCCTGGAAGTAAGCGTGTGTATACCGAAAAATCGCTTACCATCACTACCCCCGATAAAATACTCCTGGGCGAAGGACTTGATGCCAGTGAAGATTTTACCTATTATCGAATTTTGAAACCAACAGGCAGCATTTTGCTGAATCAATAACGTTTATGACTTCCATTCGTGACTGGGCCTTGTTTTGTATCGCCGTTTTATTTTTAATGATCGGAGTTCACCAGACCATGCTGTATGGTTTTGGCCCCAGTTACTGGGCCTTTATGATATCTGCCGGATGTCTTATGTATTATGGCTATCGTAAGAGTCAAGCCTCGCAATATTCCCAACAAGACGAAAATACAAAGCCTAAATCGCCTTCCAAAAAGAAGAAATAAACACCGCTTTCTGATTGTCAGCAACTTGATGAGTATGGGGTAAGACTATCATTCAGATAGACCTCTTCTTTGTTGGAATTTCAGAATGGCGTTGAAAAATCAGGCATAAATGCCGATAAAAAGTCTCTTCCTCCTCTTTCCCACTTTCATTTTAATTAGTATATTGGATATCCTGTCAGGTTTGAAAAGGATAGAATTTCTTCTTTTGCTTTCTTTTTAAATGCAGGATTGAATTTGGTTAGGAGAACCCAAAGCGAACGATTGTGAAAGTATCTACGGCGGCACCTTTTAAAATTGTGTATTCCTATCTGGAACACGAATACCTTGGCTATCTTATTGAGGCGTATGCAGTGCAATTGGATCAGAGTGGAAAGTTAAGTTTAAAGCATCAGCATATTTCTGATAAAAACTCCAAAGAGTTTGCTTCCGGAATGGATGACGTTGATTTTAAGTTGGTAAAACTCACCGATGCCATCTCTCAGGAAACCATCGTAAAAAAATTCTTTAACAAGAAAATTACCCCTCAGGAATTCTTTCTAAAAGTTTTTCATAAAGACAAAGGCGATTCCATTCTTCAGGATGCCATACATACTTACATCGAAACCAAAAAGCACGAGATGCTTTTGTTGATGGAAAATAAGATGTTGTTTGAAATGGGAAACGATGGAGAGCCGACCTGGAAGCATGTGCAGATTATGCCGGGTAAGGCTACCATATTGTTTCACTTCATGCGCAATGAAGACAATACACATTATTTCCCCACGATAAAATACGATCAGCAGAAAATAGATTTTCAATATAAGAATGCCATCATCCTATGTAACCATCCTGCCTGGTTGGTGGTGGAAGATAAAATTTTTCATTTTGAAAAAGATGTTGATGGAAATAAGCTTCGCCCATTCTTAAGGAAAAAGTTTATTGAAATTCCCCGTAAACTCGAAGATTCGTATTATGAAAAATTTATTAGTCCGCTGGTAGCCGCTTTTGATGTGCATGCCAAGGGCTTTACGATTAAGTCTGAAAAATATCAACCGGTTCCGGTGTTGATGTTTTCGGAGTTGGCAAAAAATACCACCCTCAGTATGTTCGGCCAAACCGACGATATTGAAGTACTCGAAGATAATGACAGTAGTATCGTTTTTTCCTTAAGTTTTCAATACGGAGAATTTAATTTTCAGGCAGGAAAATTTCAGGAATGCACCGTGAAATTGGAAAAAACCGAAGACTCCTATGTGTTTCACAAAGTACGGCGTGAGGAGGCTTGGGAACGAGATATTTTGGAAAAATTATCCTTTATAGGATTAGATGTTAAAAATGGGAAAGCCGTATTAGAGAGAAGAAAAGCCATTTCCTGGATTAAAAGAAATCGTGAGCCTCTTACAACTATTGGTTTTAATATTCGCCAGAATAGTAAAGATGAGAAACGCTATTTTGTGGGAGAAAGCCATATCAATCTTGAGGTAAAAGAAAATAACGATTGGTTTGATATTTTTGCCACCATACGATTTGGTGAGTTTGAAATCCCATTCCTGAAAATACGCAAGCTCATTTTGAAAGGCGTTTCGGAATTTGAATTGCCGAATGGTGAAATCGCGGTAATTCCGGAAGAATGGTTTACTCAATACATGGAGCTGTTTGCTTTTGTTGACGATGAAAACGAATTGCTCAAACTCAAAAAGCACCATATTGCTCTGGTGGAAGAATTGAAGTCTGGTAATCTGGCCAAAGTAGATATTTCCAATAAATTGGAAAAGCTACGGAATTTTGAACAGATCGATGATTTTGATTTGCCTCAAACTTTTAATGGAGATTTGAGGCCTTATCAGAAAGCGGGTTACAACTGGATGATGTTTTTGTCTAAATACAACCTTGGAGGTTGTTTGGCAGACGACATGGGTCTTGGTAAAACCGTTCAGACCTTAGCTATGCTCCAGGCTCAGAAGGAGCAAGGGGCTTCTGCAGCATCGCTATTAATTTTGCCCACTTCCCTGATATACAACTGGGAAATGGAATCCAAAAAATTTACTCCGGAGCTCAAGATTTTTAATTATACAGGTATTCATCGGGAAAAAAATGTGGAGCAGTTCAGCGGATATGATCTGGTAATAACTTCTTACGGAACGGCCCGACGCGATATTGAATATTTGCAGAATTATTATTTTCATTATATACTCCTCGATGAATCTCAGGCTATAAAAAATCCGGATTCCAATATTGCTCGTGCCGTGCGCATGCTTAAATCCCGATACCGACTTATTCTTACAGGTACACCCATCGAAAATAGTACCTTGGACTTGTGGTCTCAGATGAATTTTATAAACCCTGGTTTGTTAGGGAACGAAACGTTTTTTAGAAAAGAATTTTTAATTCCAATTGAAAAGAAAAACGACGAGTCTAAAACCAAGCGCTTGTATAGCCTCATTAAACCTTTTATTCTTCGCAGGCATAAGTCACAGGTAGCTACGGAACTTCCTCCCAAAGTAGAGAATGTGCATTATTGCACCATGTCGCCTCTGCAAGAAGAAGAGTATGAACGAATAAAATCTCAATACAGGAATGAGATTCTCAATTCTATCGATCAGAACGGAGTGGGTGGCTCTCAGATTTTGTTGTTGCAAGGGCTCACAAAATTGAGACAAATAGCCAATCACCCACAATTGGCAAATCCTGACTATGAAGGGAATTCCGGAAAAATGGAAGATGTGCTGCATATGTTGCATAGTGCCTTGAGTGAAGATCATAAGATTTTAATTTTTTCACAATTTGTAAAACACCTTTCCATATTTAGAGATTACCTGGATAAAGCTGGATTGAAGTATGCTTACCTTGACGGCTCTACGCGCGACAGACAAGCAGCCGTAGAAGATTTTCAAAAGAATACCCAGGTGAAGATATTCCTGATTTCGTTGAAAGCCGGTGGGGTAGGTCTTAATTTGACATCCGCGGATTATGTTTTTCTTCTGGATCCTTGGTGGAATCCTGCCATTGAGGCGCAAGCGGTAGACAGAGCATACCGGATAGGGCAGAAGAATACGGTGTTTACCTATAAGTTTATTACCAAGAATACCGTAGAAGAGAAGATTCTAAACCTTCAGCGAGGAAAGCAAAAACTGGCTTCAGACTTGATCACTACGGAAGAAAGTTTTGTAAAGAATCTTACTCGCGACGATATCACCTCTATTTTTGATTAAAGAGCCGAGCTTCGCACTTGTCGGAATAACATTGCCGGGGAAACGTCGTATATTTCTTTAGTTTTATTTTTTCTCTTATGAAGTCATACGTTTACATCGTAGCGGCCAAACGTACGCCCATGGGCTCTTTCGCCGGATCTTTATCTTCGTTAAGTGCCACCCAACTTGGCGCCACCGCTATTAAAGCTGCTTTGGCGCAAAGTGGTTTACAAGGCACTGACATCGGAGAGGTAATCATGGGAAATGTGTTGTCCGCAGGCCTTGGGCAGGCTCCTGCCCGTCAAGCTGCCATGTTTGCAGGCTTGCCACCGCAGGTAGAGGCTACTACGGTTAACAAAGTATGCGCATCAGGCACCAAAGCCATCATGATGGCCGTTCAAAGTATTTTGCTCGGACAGTACGATGCCGCTATCGCCGGTGGAATGGAAAGCATGAGTAATGTTCCTTATTACCTCGATAAAGCCCGCAATGGTTACCGCTTGGGTCATGGACAGCTCATCGATGGTTTGATCAAAGACGGTTTGTGGGATGTATACAACGATTTCCACATGGGCAATGCGGCGGAAAATACAGCTCGTGAATTGAAAATTACCCGTGAAATGCAGGATGCGTTCGCCATCCAATCGTATCAAAAATCTCAGGAAGCCTGGAAGAACAAGTATTTTGATTCTGAAATTTGTCCGGTAGAAATTCCGGTAAAAGGGAAAGAAAGTTCCTGGGTACACATGGATGAAGAATATACCAAAGTGTCTTTTGATAAAATACCTTCGTTGAAACCGGTATTTGAAAAAGATGGTACCATCACTGCCGCCAATGCCTCGACACTCAACGATGGTGCTGCTGCACTGGTGCTGGTGTCTGAAAAGTTATTGAAAGAAAAGAATTTAAAACCACTTGCACGCATTGTGGCTTGGGCCGATGCTGCGCAGGATCCTAAATGGTTTACTACCGCTCCCTCATTGGCCATTCCTAAAGCGCTAGAAGCTGCCGGTATGAAGCTTTCTCAAATTGACTCTTTTGAAATTAATGAAGCTTTTTCGGTAGTATCTATTGCGAATGCTATGAAACTTGGCTTGGATGCAGACAACGTAAACCGCTGGGGCGGTGCCGTATCATTAGGGCATCCATTGGGGGCTTCGGGAGCACGCATTGTAGTTACCCTTTTGCATGTGTTGCAAAGTACAAAAGGAAAATTCGGTTGCACCGGAATTTGTAACGGAGGGGGCGGGGCTTCTTCACTGATCGTGGAAGCGATGTAACTAACATGTATTTAATTCTAATTTCTCGATAGGAATTTTTCTGTTGAGCAATGATGTATAAAATCAAGGGCTTTTGGGGAAGGAATCGAACACAAGAAATTTTTTTCGAGGCCGAATATTTTCTAGGACGGAATTGCCCGCCATGGATCATAGATCCATGGCGGGCAATTCCGAATCATGCGATTCGCATCTGTTGAGAAAACCGGTTCAATCGCTGTCTTTATTGGTTGACAGGGCCAGCTGTCAATTTGCTGCCAAAGTAATTGGTAAGCAGCACTACAAACGCAACCACAGAGACCGAACTCATAGGCATGAGAATGGCAGCTATTACCGGGCTTAGCTGGGCTTGCACGGCAAAGTACAAGCCAACAAGGTTATAGAGTACAGAGAGCACCAACGATGCTTTTACCACGCTTATGGTTTGACGGGTAAAGCGAATAAAGTGCGGCATTCGGTACAACTGCTTCCCTAATAAAATGCCATCACAGGAGGGCGCAAAACTGTTGATGTTGTCGCAAACTGCGATTCCTGCATCACTCGCTTGTAAGGCTCCTGCGTCATTTAATCCGTCTCCTAGCATCATCACTTTTTTCCCGTCTTGCTGCATGCTTTGTATGAAGCGGAGTTTGTCTTCGGGCTGCTGTCTGAAAAGAAGTGTAGCGTTTTTAGGGAAAATATTACGGAGGTATTTTTCATCTGCGTGACCATCGCCGGATAGGACATGCAATGTCTGCTTTTCCGCCTGTAAAGCATTCAGCATGTTAGGAATACCACTTCGTAAGCGGTGCGACAACTGAAAATATCCTTTTACTTCGTGGTCTATTTCAACGTAAACCCTCGTGAATTCGGATTGTATGCCTTGGTTGAGCAACCATCTGGCGGAGCCAGCCTTAATGGAATGTCCATTCACCCTTGCCTCCAAGCCCTTACCTGGTAGTTCTTGAAATTGTTCGCAAGGTAAATATTCAGAGCTTAGCCATCCATACAACATTCTGCTGATCGGGTGGGTGGAATTTCGTAATGCCGATTTTAAATAAAGCGTTTCGCTATGACTTAATTCTAAACCTTCATAATGAATGGCCTGCTCTTCATTGTGTGTTAAAGTTCCTGTTTTGTCGAATACCATTATTTCTGTTTCAGAAATTTTTTCAACGGTATCCGCATTTTTAAGGAAAAAGCCATGCTTACCAAGAATGCGAAGTGCATTGCTCAGGGCAAAGGGCAAAGAGAGCGCAAGTGCACATGGACAAGCAACCAGCAATACCGCAGTTACTGCAAATAATAACCGGCTGCTGTCCGCCCAGTACCAGTATAAACCTGTTCCCAACGCCAGCAGCAAGGTTGCATACACAAAATATTTGCTAAAGGAAAGTACAAATCCGGAGAGATACGCATTGGCAGATTTAGAAAATACTTCGTGGTTCCACAATTGCAGAAGATAACTGCTCGAAACATTTTTTTGTAAGCGGATGCGAATGGAGCTTCCTTCCTGCCTTCCCCCGGCAAACAGCAACTCCCCTTCTGATTTAGGAATTAACTTTTGTTCCCCCGTTACAAAACTATAATTAATCGAAGCATTACCTTCCAATAAGACCGCGTCGGCAGGAATAATTTCCTGGTTTCGGACTAATACCTCATCACCTTCTTTCAACTCATGCAACAATACCGGCGATTCTTTATGAGCTTCGATGATCGTGGCGGTAAGTGGGAAATAGGAATGGTAGTCTCGTTCAAAAGAAAAATGTCGATAGGTGCGCTGTTGGTACCATTTTCCAATAAGAAGAAAAAAGATTAATCCAGTAAGGGAATCAAAATATCCAGGTCCAATCTGTGTTATCACTTCGTATACACTTCTAAAAAAAACGGCAGCAGTACCCAGTGCAATGGGAACATCCAGGTTAAGAATTCCTTTTCGTAATCCTTTGTACGCGTTAATGAAGTATTCAGAGGCTCCGTATACCACCACAGGGATAGAAAGGAATAAGGATAAGAACGAAAAAAGCCGAGCGAAAGCTTTGTCGGAAGCCGTATCCAGGCCAAGGTATTCGGGGAAGCTTAAGAGCATAATGTTCCCACCACAAAATCCTGCGATTCCAATTTTATACAGCAGCGACCAATCCTGCCGATGGGAAGATTTTTTTTCGAGGGCATCCCATTGAAGAGAGGGAGGATACCCAAGCGCGTGTAAAGTTTCTGCGATGCGTTGTGCCGAAGTGAGGTTCTTTTGATACAGAACAGAGATTTCTTTCTTTTGGAAATTCACTTGACTGCTTTGTACCCCGGAGCAAAGTTTTTCCAGGTTTTCCAGCAACCAAATACAAGAGCTGCAGTGTATGCCTGGAAGATTGAAGCGGATTTTTCGTAACCCTTCTTCGTCAAAATCAAGAAGTGATTTAATTATTTTCTCATCCGCCAGGAATGCATAGCGGTTCTGAATTTCGGAATTGACCTTAATACCGGGCATTGTTTCCAGGTCGTAATAGGTGCAAAGGTCATGGGATTGCAGAAGCTCGTAAACGGATTTACATCCCTGGCAACAGAAAGATTTGTTGTGGAATTGGAGGCTGCCGGAATCACAGGCATCACCGCAATGGAAGCATTGTACATGGGTCGAAGTAGTTTTGTTTGCCATGATTCAATTTCCAAATTACCCAGGGTAAAAAAGATGACTATTGTCAATCTATTTGGAAACAAACATCAAGGTATTCTTACCGTATTTCTACTAATGCGGCATGCCAGGCATACCATTGTTTTAATTCTGTTATGGTGTAAGTATCTCAGTCATCAAGATACTTTAAGTCCCAAAACCATAATATCATCAATTTGCTTTTCCTCCGTTCCCTTCCACTCTTCAATAGTGGAGTTTAATATTTGTTTTTGTTCGTGAAAGGGTTTCTGATGAATGGAAAGGAGTAATTCTTTAAAGTTTTTGATCATGAATTTTTTACCATCCTTTCCTCCAAATTGGTCTACATACCCATCAGAAAATAAATAGATCCAGGTTGGTTTCTCAATGCTGATCAGTTGCTTGCTGTAATTGCGCTTTGCCTCACCTTGTCCGCCAATGGCTTCTTTGTCTCCTTTGATAACAAAGAGTTCATGGTCTTGGATGAAAATTAAAGGATTCTTGGCTCCCGTAAATTCCAGGGTTTTATTGACTTTGTCGATGACGCACAAGGCCATATCCATTCCATCCTTGTTATCATTTTTGTATTGTTGCAAGGCAAACCGAACACTCCGGTGCAATTCGTTCAGCATCAAATTCGACTCGTGGATATTTTTATGTGCGATTTCATTCAGAAGATTGTATCCGATCATCGACATCAGCGCACCAGGAACGCCATGCCCGGTGCAATCCACTGCGGCAATAATCATTTTGCTGGCATGTTTGGGATCCGGTAGATTTTCCAAGGCTTCATTTTCTTCCGGATGCGCTTCATTTAATCTACTTTGATTGTATACATTGTAAAACCAGTAGAAATCTCCACTCACTACGTCCTTGGGTTTGTACAGTACAAAGGAGTCCGGAACAAAATGTTGGAGCGCTTTCTCTTGCGGTAACATGGCTTGCTGTATGCGTTGCGCATATTGGATGCTGTTGGAAATATTCTGATGTTGATGGTGGATGGTTTCGTATTGCTCTTGAATTTTTTGGGCAGCTTTTTGTCTTTGTTTAAAATTCCGGTATACCACCAAGCCGAATATGCTTGAAAAAGCCAAGCCACCTATCAGTAATGCAATGATGTATTTTTCAGCTCTCAACCGGGCATCCTGTTCCTTTAGCTGCAATTCTTTATTCTCGAGTTGCATGCTTTGCTCTTTTACTTTTAACTCCTTGAGCTCTTTTTCTTTTTCCAGCAGTGAAATTTTTACCTGTGTTTCTTTATTCAATTGGTCCAATGCAGCCAGAGAATCAAGTGTGGAACCTAGTACTTGGTTTTTCTCTTCGATTTCTGTTTGCGCTTTTTGTAATCCTAATTCGGAACGGAGTTTTTGTTCTTTCAGCCGGTTAATTTCAATCTGATTTAATTTTTCTTTAATCTGAAGTTTTTCGTTGTCAGATTTTGCTTTGAGGCTGGTGTATAAATCTTCAAATTCGGATGATTTTTTTTTGTTTCCGGCGGCTAAATGCGATTGCGAAAGCAGGCGGTAACACTCCAGTCGGGCGGCTTCGTCTTGGCTTTTTATGGCAGCTTCCAGCGCTTTGTCAAATTCCTTGATGGCTTTGCCGTATTTTTTTTCCTGCAGAAGTTTTTCGCCATTCTTGATCAAAACCGCAATGCTTTGGTCTTTCTGCGAAGACAATAAGTCTGATTTTTTTCTGGAGGAATAGGCGGAAAGGCTTGAAAAACAAAAGATTGAAAAAATAATAACCGTCCACCCCAAACGCATATACAAAGTTGTAATTAGAAATAATTCTGTATCGGTTTTACGGGAATAATTGTAATTTGTTCCCATCAAACAAATATACCCGTGCGCAGGCCGGATACTTTTATAAAAGTATTCTAATGAGATGCTTAGGTTAGAATTCAAACGCTATGTCGAAAGTAAAATCATCGTTTTTTTGTCAGAGTTGTGGGGCACAATCACCCAAATGGTTGGGTAAATGTCCACATTGTGGGGAGTGGAATACCTACGTTGAAGAATTGGTAAGCAAAGGAGATGAATCTAAAACTCCATGGCGTGAATCTGCCAAATCCAAACGCGTGCCGGCTCCACGCAAATTATGGGAAATTGAATCTTCAGAAGAAAAGCGTCTTGTTACGAAAGATCAGGAATTAAACCGTGTGCTGGGAGGAGGTATTGTTCCAGGATCCCTGGTTTTGATTGGAGGTGAACCGGGTATCGGAAAATCCACCTTGATGCTCCAGTTAGCGCTTAGCTTAGCCGGTTCTAAAGTATTGTATGTTTCAGGGGAAGAAAGCGAACAGCAAATTCGGATGCGTGCTGAACGGATCGGAATTTCTAATCCGGATATTTTCATTCTTACAGAAACAGGAACTCAAAATATTTTCAAGCAGATGGAATTGGTGCAGCCGGATGTGCTGGTTGTAGATTCTATTCAAACCTTACAGTCTTCCTTCATTGAATCGGGACCCGGCAGTATTTCGCAAGTTCGAGAATGCACCGCCGAATTAATGAAGTTTGCCAAAGAGACCAATACACCTGTTTTTTTAATTGGTCATATTACGAAAGAAGGAACCATTGCCGGCCCCAAAATTTTGGAGCACATGGTAGATACCGTATTGCAGTTTGAGGGCGACCGGCATTTGAGTTACCGTATTCTTCGAACTACCAAAAACCGTTTCGGATCTACCTCCGAACTTGGTATTTATGAAATGTTGGGCGATGGACTTCGGCAAGTAAATAATCCTTCCGAAATTTTATTGTCTCAACGCGACGAGCATTTGAGCGGAATTTCGATCAGTGCTATGCTGGAAGGGAACCGGCCGTTGTTAATAGAAATTCAATCGCTGGTGAGCATTGCCACCTATGGCACACCCCAACGAAGCACCACCGGATACGATGCCAAACGGTTGAATATGCTGCTTGCTGTATTGGAAAAAAGAGGAGGATTTCGCTTAGGTGCCCAGGATGTATTTTTGAATGTGGCCGGAGGAATAAAAGTTGAAGATCCGGCGGTCGACCTTGCAGTGTGCACTTCCATCATTTCCTCTTTTGAGGATACCGTATTGCCGGGTACCAGCTGCTTTGCCGGAGAGGTAGGTCTTGGTGGCGAAATTCGTGCGGTCAACAGGATTGAACAGCGGATTTCCGAGGCTGAAAAATTGGGTTTTGAAGAAATGTATGTTTCAAAATTTAATCAGAAGTCATTGCAAGGTGCCCGGTATAAAATTAAATTACATTTCGTTTCCCGCCTTGATGAAGTGTTTTCGAAAATATTATAGTGTCAGCATCAAAATCATAGGAAACAACCCGGTTTTTTTGATACCTTAAACCCTTCAAAATACAGGCGCAGTTTCCGCTTCAAACGAATTGACTCTGCCTGAATAAACCATTATTTACAACGAATGCGTAGCGTATGGCCATAGATATTAGAAAAGAGGATGCATTGAATTATCATAGCCAGGGGCAGCCTGGTAAAATTGAAGTAGTACCAACCAAATTACTCAGTTCCCAGCTCGACCTGGCATTGGCCTATTCACCCGGCGTGGCAGAGCCTTGCAAAGAGATAGAGAAGAATAAGGAAGAAGTATATAAATATACCGCCAAAGGAAACCTCGTGGCGGTTATTTCCAACGGCACTGCCGTATTAGGCTTGGGTGATATTGGTCCAGAAGCCTCTAAGCCCGTAATGGAAGGCAAAGGCGTGTTGTTTAAAAAATTCGCAGGCATCGATGTGTTCGACATTGAAATCGATTGCAAAGACCCTGAACAATTTATTCGAATTGTAAAGTCTCTGGAACCTACCTTTGGAGGCGTCAACCTGGAAGATATCAAAGCTCCTGAATGTTTTCGTATTGAAGAAGCCTTGCGTCAACAAATGAATATTCCAGTCATGCACGACGACCAACACGGAACAGCCATTATATCCGCTGCCGCGCTGCTCAATGCCTTGCAACTGGCCAATAAAAAGATTGATGAGGTTAGGTTTGCTGTCAGCGGTGCCGGAGCAGCGGCCATTTCTTGTGTGCGGCTGTATGTTGCGCTAGGAGCGAAAAAGGAGAATATGTTCCTGTTTGATAAGGATGGTCCGCTTACTACCCACCGCACCGACCTTGCTGCCATACAAATGCAGTTTGCATCGGAAAAGCCTTATCCAACGCTCAAAGACGCCATGCAAGGCGCCGATGTGTTTGTCGGACTCTCTGCAGGAAATATTGTTTCTAGTGAAATGATACAGTCGATGGCTCCTAATCCCATTGTATTTGCCTTGGCGAACCCGGTGCCGGAAATTTCTTACGAAGCTGCCACTCAAGCCCGTCCAGACATTATCATGGCTACTGGTAGAAGCGATCATCCTAACCAGGTGAACAATGTATTAGGTTTCCCTTATATTTTTCGTGGTGCCTTGGATGTGCGTGCCACGGAAATTAACGAAGCAATGAAACTAGCCGCAGTCAAAGCCTTGGCAGAGCTTACCATGGAACCAGTTCCCGATATAGTTACCAAAGCCTACGGGGTGGAGACGATTACCTTCGGAAAAGATTATATTATCCCCAAACCCCTTGACCCGCGCTTAATTACCACGCTGTCTCCTGCTGTGGCCAAAGCCGCTATGGAGTCTGGCGTTGCCAAAGTGCAAATTCAGGACTGGGATTCCTATGCCTTAGATTTGCAAAAACGCTTGGGAATAGATCAGCGACTTATGTCGAGGCTTATCGCAAGAGCCAAGCAAAATCCAAAGCGTGTAGTTTTTTCAGAAGCAGAACATTACAAAATACTCAAGGCAGCACAAATACTGGTAGACGAAGGAATTGCTATTCCGATTTTACTTGGCAACAAGGAAAAGATCATGCACATTATTCGTGAACATCAGTTGGATGCCTTGTATCAGGCTACCATCATTGATCCGATTCTGGAAAGAGAAAAAAGATACCATTTCGGAGAACTATTATATCAGAAGCGCAAACGTAAAGGATTGGAACTGGATGCCGGAAGGAAAGTAATGCGTGACCGCAATTATTTCGGTGCCATGATGGTTGAAAACGGCGAAGCCGACGCACTTATTTCAGGACTTACAAAAGATTATGCGTCCACCATTCGCCCGGCCCTTCAGGTGATCGGAGTGGAAGATGGTATCAATCGGGTGGCAGGTATGTACATCCTGAATACTAAAAAGGGTACCTACTTCTTTTCTGATACTACCGTAAACGTAAATCCGAGCGCCGAC
The DNA here is from genome assembly GCA_025454925.1 of Cytophagaceae bacterium. GTDB lineage: Bacteria > Bacteroidota > Bacteroidia > Cytophagales > Cytophagaceae > JALONM01. Next base: position 39,856 of record JALONM010000012.1, on the reverse strand, counting down.
GAGTTGGTAGAAATTATCGGATTGACAACGGGGATGGTGCGCTTTTTTGATGCGGTTCCTAGGGTAGCCTTGTTATCTTATTCTAATTTTGGAAGCAGCAAGGGAAAAGTTCCGGAAAAAATGCAGGAGGTATACCGGAAAGCAAAATTAAAGTTTCCGGACTTGGTTATCGAAGGTGAAATGCAAGCCAACATTGCCGTTAATAAGGAACTTCAGGAAGAAAACTATCCGTTCAGCACCTTGCGTGAAAACGGTGCCAATACACTCATTTTCCCTGATCTTACTTCGGGGAACATTGCCTATAAATTATTGCAGGAGCTGGGCAACAGCGAAGCCATCGGCCCAATTCTTATTGGTATGCGCAAACCTGTGCATGTATTGCAAATGGGGAGCAGTGTGAGGGAGATTGTCAATATGGTGGCTGTGGCGGTGGTAGAGGCGCAACAACAATCCTCATAGCCGATGCGATTTTAATGCAAGGCCATCGAAATGGAATTCCCTTCGTACACAATCATGCCCAGGGAATAAATAATGGCGTTGGAACTTATCAGCAGAATAAAAAAGATCATGCCCCGGAAGATGAATCGCACAAGGTCGTCTTCCGGAAAATGTACGATAATCTTAGGTTCTAATACTTTTCGAAACAGGATTAGCGTAAGCCCAATGCCAGCCGTTAATTTTACTCCTTCATGATTCAAAAACCAAACCATGGATGGAAGACCATATAGAATATACACCGCGCAGATAAACAAACACAATCCGCTGAGAAATAAAATCCTCCAGGTTTTTTTTACCTGGTAGATGAACAACAGGATGTGTCCCAGCAACAAGCTGGTTAGCATAATAAACACGAACAATAGAAGTACAATCCCCTCTGGCTTCAACGGTGTATGCACGCGATTATGGTTTAATAAGATGGTCAATGGCCTATTTGACAAGTCCTTACGGATTTTTCAAAAACAGCTTAATGCTACTAATTGACTAATTTTATAATTCTGTATATTCATACGGAAATTAAAAACCAAGGGTTTATTTTTAGCGTACTTTAGTACGAGTTTCATTTTTCATTTTTATATAAGGGAGGTCATATGGAGCAGGTGGTAGATTTTGTCGCCTCAATACCCTGGTGGGTATATCCTATCTTGTTTTTGATAGGAGTAGGGATCAAGGATGTATTCTTTAATCGCAGACATACTATCAAACACAATTATCCGGTGGTAGGCCACTTGAGGTATTTGCTTGAAAAAATTGGCCCTGAATTGCGTCAATACATCGTGGCCAACAATCGCGAAGAGTTGCCATTTCGAAGAAGTGAGCGGTCTTGGATTTATGCTTCTTCCAAAAGAGAAAATAATTATTCTGGTTTCGGTACCGACCAGGATATTTTCGCCACGGGGCATATCTTCATCAATCCCACCATGTTTAATTATGTGCCGCCTAAAGGACATCCCAATCAAACAGATCCTTCCTTTATTCCATGTGCTAAAGTTATCGGAGCGTTCAATAAACGCCGCCGTCCCTATAGGCCGCAGTCGATAGTCAATATTTCTGCCATGAGTTACGGTTCTTTATCCGCTGCTGCGGTGGATTCCATGAACAAAGGCGCGCTAAAAGCCGGATGCTACCACAATACGGGCGAAGGTGGACTCGCACCTTACCACCGCAACGGAGCCGATGTAGTATTTCATTTTGGTACAGGGTATTTCGGAGTCCGCGACGAGAATGGATTTTCAATGGATAAACTGGAACAATTGGTGCTCGACAATCCATTTGTACGAATGATTGAAGTGAAGCTTTCTCAAGGCGCTAAGCCTGGCAAAGGAGGGGTGCTGCCGGCAGCTAAAATCACGAAAGAAATTTCCGAGATACGAGGCATACCAATGGGCAAAGATGCCCTATCGCCCACATTTCATAGTGAGTTTTCCAATATTGTTGAAATGGTGGAGTTCATGGAGAAAATTGCAGATCGTACCGGATTGCCGGTTGGTTTTAAATCAGCCGTTGGAAAAATGGAAATGTGGGAAGAGCTGGCCGACTACATGGTTCGCACCGGCAAAGGCCCTGATTTTATTACCATTGATGGCGGTGAAGGCGGCACCGGCGCAGCCCCTCCCGCATTTGCCGATCACGTTTCACTTCCTTTTGTGTACGCTTTCAGCAACGTGTATAAAGTGTTTGCCAGCCGTGGCATTACAGATCGAGTTACCTTTATAGCCTCCGGTAAGCTAGGATTCCCGGCCAAAGCGCTCATGGCCTTTGCGATGGGTGCCGACCTCATCAACATTGCCCGCGAGGCCATGATGTCTATTGGTTGTATACAGGCGCAGGTTTGTCATACCAACCGATGTCCGGCAGGTATCGCTACACAAAGCAAGTGGTTGCAGGCAGGGGTGGATGTGCCTTTGAAATCCGATCGCTTTTACAACTATGTAAAGAACCTTCGGAAAGAAATTTTGGAAATCACACACGCATGTGGCTATGAACATCCTTCCCAAATGTCAATGGCGGATGTGGATGTAAGTATGGGCGACAGTAACCTCACGCAAACGTTAAAGCATACCTACGGCTACGATAAGATTCCCGTTTCATTTAACTCTATGAGCGACTTGCAAGAATGTCCTCATTTGGGAGGTAAAGCCAAAAGCTAATAGCACGTAGTTTTCACGAAAGAGAAATCGCCCTACCATGGAATGTACCCGATTGCATTCCATGGTAGGGCGATTGGATTATGGATTCAACCGCCATTAGACAATAGTACATTTACTACGAGTCGAAATCTCTTTAGCAGAGCGTGTTTCCTTGAATTTCCTCGTCGAAATACGGGTTCGCATTCCTTCCTCGTAAATTCTTGCCGGAACTCGCCCTGATGGTGAGCTTTCGGCTCACGTTACAATTTCTATTGCCTAATTGCGGTTCGATAACGTTGAAAATCTCCATAGAAATTCTTCTATGGAGATTTTCATTTAAATACATGCTGGTTGTTGCGTGAGGGATAGAGTGTAAAGCCATGGCGCCATAGGCGCCATGGCTTGCAGCGATAGCCCGGCCCGCGCAGCGGGACACGCCCAACATAATGTATTAGTCTTGTGTTTGAATACTAAATATAGGCAACACAGTGGTTAGAGATTTGCAGACTAACCAATGGGTATCAATATCTTTAAATTGGGTTTAATGTGTTATCACATAGTTAACCATGTTAACCTAAAGTTAGTGATACTTAGAAGTGAGTGTAATAAACCTGCTGTTATTTAACTTAAAATAAACCCAATGTTATCAAATTAACATTTAGTTAACAATGGGGTAACTGATTGCTAATATTGAAATGGTTGTTTTGCATCATCAAAAATGATCAAAAAACAATTCATGACACGATTACTTCTATGCTGCATGCTTGCGCTGTTTACAATGCAGGCGAATGCCCAAACAGATGCCAACGCAGCCAAAGACAGCACACAACTTCAGAAACCGGAGAAAAAGGAAGAGAAGAAAGAAGAGAAAAAATGGTTTGAATCAATATCCTTGAGAGGGTATACCCAGATTCGCTATAACCGATTATTCGAAACCAACGAAGATTTAAAATGTGAACAATGCGACCGCAGTTGGGGTAAAGAAGGTGGCTTCTTTATTCGCAGGATGCGCCTGATATTTTTTGGGCAAATAAATAAGCGTGTATATTTTTACGTACAACCCGACATGGCCTCCGCGGTATCATCTACAAGTTGGCACTTTGCACAGCTGCGTGATGCGTATTTCGATGTGGGCATCGATGCTAAAAATAGATTCCGATTCCGTTTCGGACAAAGTAAAATCCCATTTGGATTTGAAAATTTGCAGTCAAGTCAAAACAGGCTTCCTCTTGACCGTGCCGATGCTTTAAACAGCGCACTCAGCAACGAGCGAGATTTAGGATTGATGTTCTATTGGGCACCCACTGCCATGAGAACCTTATTCTCGGAATTGGTTCGTAGCGGACTAAAAGGCTCAGGAGATTATGGTGTTGTAGGATTAGGTGTTTACAACGGACAGACCGCCAATAAACCCGATTTGAATGATGAATCGCACTTAGCAGCTCGAGTTAGTGTTCCCATAAAAATTGGAAGCCAGATCATTGAACCTGGGGTGCAAGGATACAGCGGAAGATTTGTAATTGCCAAAGATCAAACTACCGGTGGAACCAAAATCCATGGGTCAAGAAGTTTTCTTGACCAAAGGGTTGCAACCACATTTGTTCTGTATCCTAAGCCGTTCGGAATTCTGGCAGAATACAACTGGGGACGTGGACCGCAGTTTAATAAATGGACCGATTCCATAGAAACCAAAAACCTGCGCGGAGGCTTCGTTACTTTTTCTTACATGCAAAAAATCGGTGATCAAATCCTTATTCCTTTCGTGAGGCTCCAACATTACGAAGGAGGGAAGAAACATGAACTTGATGCCAGAAGCTATCGGGTGGAAGAATATGAGATCGGATTGGAATGGCAACCCTTGAAACAATTTGAACTCGTGGCCATGTACACCATTTCTTCGCGTAGGTTCGAAGATTTTGCTAAACAAAATAACTTGCAGGAAGGCAGATTGTTACGCTTACAAGCCCAACTCAATTTTTAACGAATGGCAACTTATCCACACGCTGTGAATAAGCTGAAACTTAACAATTCCTTAATATATCAATGCCTATTTTTGGGCATAAAATAAGACACCATAGAATTTTTATAAATACGTAATACAATGAGAAAATATCTTTTAATGGTTGCAGCAGCAGGTCTCTTGACTGCTTGCGGGGGAGGATCCAAAGGGACAGATTCAAAAGATTCTTCCGCTGCTTCCAGCATACAAGTAGACGGTTCATCTACGGTATTTCCAATCACTGAAATTATAGCCGAAGAGTTCGAAGCCGCTAATCAGGGCTTGAGCGTGGTAGTAGGAGAGTCGGGTACTGGTGGTGGATTTAAAAAATTCGTTCGCTCGGAGATTGATGTAGCGGATGCTTCACGTCCTATCAGTGCAAAAGAAGATAGCTTATGCAAAGCCGCGGGCATCGAATATGTAGAAATACCAGTGGCATTCGATGGATTGGCAGTGGTAGTTAACCCAGCCAATACCTGGGCCAGCGACATTACAGTAAAAGAATTGCAAATGCTGTGGGCTCCTGAGGCGCAAGGTAAAATCACCAAGTGGAATCAAATCCGCAAAGAGTGGCCAAATGAAAAAATCAACCTGTACGGTGCTGGCACCGCTTCCGGAACGTTCGATTATTTTACCGAAGCCATTGTAGGCAAAGCCAAGTCTTGCCGCGGCGATTACAATCCTTCCGAAGACGACAACGTGCTCGTGAAAGGAGTGGCTACCGACAAATTTGCACTGGGCTTTTTCGGATATCATTATTACAAAGCCAATAAAGAAACCTTAAAAGCACTGGCTATCGATGACCAGAACGATGCCAACGGAAAGGGAGCCATCCTTCCTTCAGAAGCTACGATTCTCGATGCTACCTACCAGCCTCTCGCACGTCCCTTGTTCATTTACGTAAGTAAGAAATCCATGCAACGTCCGGAAGTGAAAAACTTTGCAAGTTTCTTTGTAGCGAACGCCACTAAGTTTGTTCCTGAAACAGGGTACATTCCTTTGCCACCCGCCTTGTATGCCAAAGCCAGTGCGCGCATCGAACAACAAATTACAGGCTCTCCTTTCTTAACGCTCAGTTCCTCCGTAGGAGCCAAGTTGGATGAAGTTTATAAGTAATACACATACAGCATAAAACGGATATAACCCAGGAGTTTTTACTTCTGGGTTTTGTCCGTTAAAATGGATTTTACATTTATGCAAGAAGAAAAAATAAAACCAGAAGGTTTGGCCACGCCAAAGGAGGAGAAGGTGCTTCAGTTCTCCGGCGAGTCGGTGCGCCTGAGTGAGAAGATCATCGAGAAATTTCTGATGGCTTGCGCACTGCTAACCATCCTCACCACCATAGGCATTGCAGGCGTTTTGATTTGGGAATCGTTTGAGTTTTTCAGCGAAGTGTCGCTGTGGAGATTTATAACCGATACCCAATGGACGCCGTTGTTTGCCGATAAACATTTTGGTATCATGACTCTGTTGTCGGGTACCATGCTAACCACCTTCATCGCATTGCTGGTGGCCGTGCCTTTGGGCTTGGTAATTGCCATATATTTGAGCGAATACGCTCCCAAAAAATTAAGAACGTATGTAAAGCCTTCGCTCGAAATTCTGGCGGCCGTGCCTACCGTGGTGTATGGATATTTTGCCTTGGTATTCGTTACCCCGATGTTACAATCCTGGTTTCCTGAAATTGCAGGCTATAACGCCCTCTCGCCAGGTTTGGTGATGGGTATCATGATATTGCCACTAATTACCTCCATGAGCGAAGACGCCATGTATGCGGTGCCACGTTCCTTGAGAGAAGGCTCTTTTGCGATGGGAGCTACCAAATTTCAAACCTCCTTTCGGGTTGTTATTCCGGCAGCACTCAGTGGAATTGCTGTTTCGGTTATATTGGCATTTTCCAGGGCCATCGGCGAAACCATGATCATGGCGATTGCTGCCGGAAATCAGCCACGCTTTACCTTCGATCCTACGGTGCCCATCGAAACGGCAACCACCTACATCGTGGAAGTTGCCAAAGGAGATGTGCCTCAGAATTCCATCGAATACAAAACTATTTTTGCCGTTGGTATCACTCTCTTTCTGTTCACCCTGGCCTTAAACAATCTTAGTTTTTGGTTGAAGAAAAAGTATCAGGAAAATTATAAATAAGCGCGATCATGGGAGAAAAGAAAAAATTAAAAAAACGACTTCGGGTTGGCGCACTTCCCAAAGCAAAATACTTTGAGTGGCAGGATATCTTCTTCCATCGCTTTGCAATGGTTTGCACATTCTTTGGCGTGGTGGCCCTGGTATTGCTGCTTGTTGGAGTTGGTTCCAACGGTCTGGATCGGATCAGTTGGGATTTTTTAAGTAACGGACCATCTGCCAGACCCTTGCGTGCTGGTATTTTTACCGCCCTCATCGGTACCTTATGGATGATGGTGCTTACTGCCGTCATTGCCTTTCCGATTGGTATTGGCGCGGCTATTTACCTTGAAGAATACAACAAGAAAAGTAAGCTGGCAGGAATACTTGAAATCAACATTGCCAATTTAGCTGGAGTACCTTCTATCATTTACGGATTACTCGGCTTGCAAATTTTCGCGCGCACCCTTATGCTGGGAAATAGTTTGTTGGCAGGAGCACTCACCCTTGCGCTGTTAATTTTGCCCGTCATCATTGTGTCTACTCGCGAAGCCTTGCGCACCGTGCCCTATACCATACGCGAAGCCTCTTATGCCCTGGGCGCCAGCAAATGGCAAACGATTTGGTTCCAAGTATTGCCCGCCTCCATGAGTGGAATTTTTACAGGAGTCATCCTCGCACTTTCCAGAGCCATCGGCGAAACAGCGCCCCTGGTAGTGTTGGGTGCCGCTACCTTCGTTACCGCAGTGCCCACGGGTATTTTCGATAATTACACCGTAGTGCCCATTCAGATTTACAACTGGGTGTCACGGCCAGATCCAGAGTTTAGCAGAAATGCAGCCGCAGCCATCATCATCTTGCTGATGTTTACATTTGTGATGAATGGAATTGCGATATACCTACGAAATAAGTCTCAGAAAAAAATAAAATGGTAAACTACCATGGCGAATAAAATTGAAGTAAAAGACGCAAAAGTATATTATGGACCCGATCTTACCTTGAAAGGGGTATCCATGAATATCAAAAAAAATACCGTAACAGCGCTTATCGGCCCTTCCGGATGCGGAAAATCTACCTTTCTGCGCCTGTTCAACCGCATGAACGATTTGATTGACAACTGTCGTGTGGAAGGTGAAATTACCATCGATGGAGTAGATATTTATTCTCCTAAAGTCAACGTCAACGAATTGCGCAAAGCCGTTGGAATGGTTTTTCAAAAACCCAATCCATTTCCTAAATCCATTTATGAAAACGTAGCCTATGGATTAAAAGTGAATGGAATCAAAGACAAATACCTTATCGAGCAAAAGGTAGAAGAGTCGCTGAAACAAGCAGCTCTTTGGGATGAAGTAAAAGATAAACTTAAGAAATCCGCCTTGGCCCTTTCCGGTGGACAGCAGCAGCGTTTGTGTATTGCCCGCGCCATGGCCGTTTCGCCTTCGGTGCTCTTGATGGATGAACCCGCTTCTGCACTCGATCCCATCAGTACCACCAAAATCGAAGAACTGATTTACAGCCTCAAATCTTCGTTTACCATTTTGCTGGTAACCCACAACATGCAACAAGCCACACGTACCAGCGACAAAACTGCTTTCTTCTACATGGGCGAATTGGTGGAATATGAGGATACTCGTCAACTCTTTACCAATCCTAAAAAAGAAAGAACTCAGAATTATATCACAGGACGCTTTGGTTGATCGAAAACGATTGAACAAGCTACATCCATTTTCGTTTAACATTTTTAAATACCCTGTTGTATGAACTTACTGGAAACAGAATTAGGGGAACTGAAAACCCTTCTCAACGATATGACCCTGCTGGTGAAAGGCCAGTTGGAAAAAGCCATCACTGCTTTTTATACCTTCGACAAAGACCTCGCCAAGGAAATTGTGAAAAACGAAAAGCGTGTAAACGGCAGCGAACTTATCATCGATGCCAAATGTGAGCACATCTTAGCCCTGTTCAACCCGGTGGCGGTAGACTTGCGATTCGTGCTGGCCTCCATCAAAATGGTGTCCGACCTCGAGCGCATCGGAGACAATGCCAAAGGCATCGCACAATTTATTATCCGTTGCGAAAAGCCTTTCGATCCGGCACTGGTAGAGAAATTTCGCTTCCGCGAAATGACGGATACTGCCATGGAAATGCTTACCATCCTGTCCGAATCGTTTGAGTCCGACGATACCGAACTCGCCAGAACCATTTTTTCCAAAGACGAGTTAATGGACGATATCAACGTAGCAGCCAATCTGGTTTTGGCTGAATACGCTCAAACATCGCAAGACAAAGAAGCTTTGTTGCAAGCCATTTATTTCCTTTCGGTCATTCGCAAAATGGAACGTTGCGGCGATTATATTACCAACGTAGCCGAAGAAATTATTTTCTATGTAAAAGCCAAAGTCCTGCGCCACAAGCGCAAGCACATTGGTAAAAAAATGAGCGAGGAGGACAATGAATGAAGCGTAAATACACGTTTCAGGAAATTATAAGTAAATATGTGCCAGAAGCCACCGTTCGCTATTGCTGCGAACTGTGGCTTTTGTATAAGTTCCGTTTTATCGTAAAGAAAAAGCGCAACACCCGCCTGGGCGATTATTCCTACGATCCCACTACTGCCCGGCATACCATCACCGTCAATGGCGATCAAAATCCTTATGCGTTTTTGGTTACCTATCTGCACGAAGTGGCACACCTCATGTGCGGCGTACGGTATGGCTTCCGGGTTAAACCACACGGTACCGAATGGAAAAGCTGCTTCAAGGAAATTGCCTACCCCCTCATGAAGGAGGAGATTTTTCCTCCCGATGTTTTAGAGCCACTCTTCGATTACATCAGCAATCCCAAGGCAACGTCCTGCTCCGATATCGACCTGCTGCGAGCCCTCCATCAGTACGACGATCAGCCATTGATATTTCTTTCCGATCTTTCTGACGGCGATATTTTCAGGCTGCAGAACCGGTTTTTTAAAAAAGGGAAAACCGTGCGCACCCGCGCCCTCTGCGAGGAAATGGGCACCGGCGCTACCTTTTATGTGCCTCTCGCCGCTCAGGTAGAGCTGGTGCAAAAAAGTATGTTTTAGCCGGCTTGCGTCCGTCGAAAAATTTCCATCGAGATACCTTTTAGTATTTTCATTTTACTTTTTTGGCCGGCTTATCCGGCTATCGCTGCAAGGCCGTGCCACTTGCACGCCATTACTACGAACGGCCCAGCCACGGGCTTTCCGCTCTATCCGGGCCGGAAAAGGAAAGGGTCAAACGTCAGCAACCTCACTTTTACAACATCTGCCGTTCCATACCTGGGGTTACGTCTATTTATTGATTTATATCATTTTTTGCGGTGTTTATCCTCATCCGATGAGCAAGGTCATTCCTGTTTCTTTGTAACAAAGGATTAAACAGTATGTATATCATCTTTATTTTATTAGGTATCAGCATGACAGTGGCGGCCGGATTTCTGGTTTCTTTTCTGTGGGCCGTCCGCACTGGCCAATACGACGATCCCGATTCTCCAGCAGTACGAATGCTGCTCGACGACAAAAAAACTTCAGGTAACACCATTCATTAACCAAGAACACCAATGGATCAAAAAGTAGAAAAGTTTGCGTATGACAACGCCATAGTCCGCAATTTTATCGTGGCGACGGTCGTATTCGGAATCGTAGGTATGCTGGTGGGGCTTACTGTAGCCCTGCAGTTTATTTTTCCGGAATTAAATTTTGTAGAATATGTATCCTTCGGAAGGATACGTCCTTTGCACACCAACGCTGTCATATTCGCCTTCGTGGGGAATGCCATGTTTGCCGGGGTGTATTACTCCCTTCAACGCTTGTGCAAAGCCCGCATGTTTAGCGATGCACTCAGTCAAATTAACTTCTGGGGATGGCAATTGATCATTCTTGCTGCGGCCATTACGCTCCCTCTGGGCATCACCACCAGTAAAGAGTACGCCGAACTGGAATGGCCCATTGATATAGCCATTGCGCTCATTTGGGTAGTGTTTGGAATTAATATGTTCGGTACCATTCTCAAACGACGGGTAGAACATTTATACGTAGCAATCTGGTTTTACATCGCCACGTTTGTTACGGTGGCGGTGCTGCACATCGTTAACTCCTTCGAAATTCCGGTAAGCTTTCTGAAAAGTTACTCCTGGTATGCTGGTGTGCAGGATGCTTTGGTGCAGTGGTGGTATGGGCACAATGCCGTGGCATTTTTTCTAACTACGCCATTTCTTGGCATCATGTATTACTTTGTACCTAAAGTATCCAACCGTCCGGTATACTCGTATCGCCTTTCCATCATTCACTTTTGGGCACTCATTTTTATTTACATCTGGGCAGGTCCGCACCACTTGCTGTATTCCGCACTTCCCGATTGGGCGCAGTCGCTCGGTGCCGTATTTTCCATTATGCTCATTGCTCCTTCCTGGGGAGGTATGCTGAATGGATTGCTAACCCTGCGTGGCGCATGGGATAAGGTGCGCGAAGATCCGGTGTTGAAATTTATGGTAGTGGCCCTCACTGCTTATGGAATGGCTACCTTCGAAGGTCCCATGCTGTCACTTAAAAACGTAAACGCCATTGCGCACTTTACCGACTGGGTGGTAGCCCACGTACACGTTGGAGGATTAGGCTGGAACGGATTTATCATTTTTAGTATGCTGTATTACCTCATACCAAAAATGTACGAGACGCAATTATATTCTAAAAAGCTAGCCAATTTTCATTTCTGGATTGGAACATTAGGAATCATCTTCTACGCATTACCCATGTACTGGGCCGGATTTACACAGTCTTCCATGTGGAAAGAATTTACCGAAGAAGGAACACTCGTATATCCGATATTTTTGCAAACGGTTACACAGCTTAAATACATGTACGCTTTGCGCGCATTCGGAGGCTTCCTGTTTATAGTGGGCGTGTTGGTAATGACTTACAATCTGATAGCCACCGCCAAGAGAGGGAAATTTATTGCCAATGAATCTACCGAAGCCCCAGTGCTTCGCGGACACCACGATGAGAATGAAACCATGCACCGTTGGATTGAGCGTAAGCCAGTACAGATGCTTGTATTCAGTTTGGTAGTGATTTTGATCGGAGGAATCGTAGAGATGATGCCAACATTTTTGGTCGAATCCAATATCCCAACCATCAGCAGCGTGAAACCTTATACCCCTCTGGAATTGGAAGGAAGAGATGTGTACATCCGCGAAGGATGCAATAACTGTCACTCTCAATTGGTGCGGCCATTCCGCTCGGAAACCGTGAGGTATCAGGGAGAATATTCTAAAGCCGGTGAATATGTGTACGATCATCCCTTCCTTTGGGGCTCAAAACGTACCGGTCCCGATTTACATCGTATAGGCGGCAAGTATGGCGATGACTGGCATTACAATCACATGTTGGTACCGGGTGCTATTTCCGATGGGTCCATTATGCCAGCTTATCCATGGCTCTTTGAGCGAGATCTGGATATCTCCAGTACCAAAGAAAAAATTTCGGCCATGCGGACCATTGGTGTTCCTTATCCGGAAGGCTACGAAGAAATTGCCCTTCAGGACCTGGATAAACAACGTCAGCAAATTGTAGATCGACTGGCCGCTAGTCCTTCCAAAATTAAAGCAGATAAAAATAAAGAAATCATCGCGCTCATTGCGTATCTGCAGCGTTTGGGAATAGATATCAAGTCGAAAGGTAAAGAAGCGTTAACCTCAAATGAATAGTCGGTATGCTGAAATATATTAAACAACACATGGCGAGTATCACGGGCATTGAAATATATCCCCTTATCTCCTTCGCAATATTTTTCCTGTTCTTTTTGGCAGTAGCTTTTCTGGTAATCAGAGCAGATAAAAGTCATATTCAGAATATGTCGAATTTGCCCTTAGAAGAAGAATAGAAACATTAAACGAACAGAACCGGATGAAACATTTTATTCATAAAAAGTTAAGAGGATTAGTGATGCTTCTTTCTTTGCTCTTCCTGGGCATTCCGTCGGTATTTGCGCAAGAGGCACCAGCGGCAGCTTCTGCGGAGTCCAGTAGCTCATTTTTTAATGCCGACAATTGGATTATTGTTGTGGTATTGGTGGTCATCATTGTGGTATTACTGGCCATTTTATACATGCTGTATGCCTTGTCGGTATTCATGCGCATGGTGAACAAGGCCGATGGCAAAGAAGTAGAGAATACGCCATTCATTGATTTTAACGCAGCCGTTCCTATTGAACGCGAACATGAAATTTTGACGGATCACGAATACGATGGAATTCGTGAGTTGGACAATAAGCTTCCACCGTGGTGGGTGGCCATGTTCTATATGACCATTGTATTCGCATTTGTGTATATGTGGTATTACCACTCTGAAGAAGGAAGGTTGCAAGACGATGAATACCTCGCAGAAATGGTAGAAGCAGAAGTACAGATGAAACTGGCTGCCGATAAAGTAAATGAAAACAACGTAACTCTCATCGCTTCGGGTCCTCGATTGGATAAGGGGAAAGAGATCTTTGCGGTGAACTGCGCCAGTTGTCATGGTCCCAATTTAGAAGGTAAAATTGGCCCTAATTTAACAGATGCTACCTGGCTGCACGGAGGAGACATCAAAGATATTTTCAAAACCATCAAATACGGTGTGCCTGCCAAAGGAATGATTCCATGGCAGTCTCAGCTGAGTCCTGCGCAAATTCAGGAAGTTTCCAGTTATATCAAATCGATGGCAAAAAAATAAAATACATCCTGCCGCCAGTGCACGCTGGCGGCAGGATGTTCACTAGCAGATAGCAGCAGATGGCAGAGGTAGAAAGTTTCAGAGATCGCATTTCAACCGTCGATAAAGAAGGGAAACGTGTTTGGATTTACCCAAAAAAGGTAAAAGGGAAATTCATGCGCTATCGCTCCTGGGTAAGTTACACCTTGCTTGCGCTGCTCTTGTCCGGGCCTTTCCTACGCATCAATGGAGAACCCTTGTTGATGCTGAATGTTATAGAACGCCAGTTCGTATTATTCGGACAGATTTTTTGGCCAGAAGATTTTCATATTTTTCTGATCGGAACACTCTGCTTCATGCTCTTCATAGTCCTATTTACCGTGATTTATGGGCGCTTGTTCTGTGGCTGGATTTGCCCTCAAACGATATTCATGGAGTTTGTATTTAGGAAAGTAGAATATTGGATAGAAGGCGACTGGCGAGATCAACAGGCCCTTGACAGAGCCCCTTGGTCGGCAGGTAAATGGATGAAAAAAGGAAGCAAACATCTTATTTTTATAGTGCTTTCGGTTTTTATTTCCAATATCCTGCTTATGTACATTATTGGCAGTGATGGAGTGCTTTCGATTATAAGCGACAATCCTTCCGAACACCTGGGTGGACTCATTGCTATGATTGTTTTTTCCGGAGCTTTTTATTTTGTGTATTCCAAGTTTCGCGAACAGGTTTGTACTACGGTTTGCCCTTATGGACGTTTGCAAGGTGTTATGATGGATCGGAACTCCATAGTGGTTGCCTACGATTATGTGCGTGGCGAAAGCAGGGCTAAGATTCGCAAAGGGGAAGATCGTAAACTCGCACAGAAAGGAGATTGCATTGATTGTCATCATTGTGTGGATGTTTGCCCCACTGGCATTGATATCCGCAATGGCGTACAACTGGAATGCATTAACTGTACCCTTTGCATCGATGCCTGCGATGCCATGATGAAACAAGTAAATCTTCCTGCCGGATTGATTCGCTATAGTTCCGAAGAGGGTATTGCCAATTCTCGACCATTCACCTGGACCAAGCGCATACTCGGATACACCGCAGTATTGGCTGTTCTTCTTGGTGTTTTTGTGTTGTTGTTGATTACCCGTACAGACGTAGAAACTATTTTGGTGCGCACTCCGGGGATGTTATTTCAGGAAGTGGATTCTAATCGTGTACAAAATGTGTATTCTTATAAACTCATCAATAAAACCAAACGGGATATTCCTTTTGAGTTCAGATTAATAGATCGTCGTGGCGAAATAAAACCAGTGGGTAAACTGCCTCTGCTAAAATCTAAGTCACTGGCAGAAGGTAGTCTATTTATACTGCTGGATAAAGGAGAAATTCATTCCATGAATACCAAACTTCGTATTGGCGTTTTTGAAAACAATGTCATGGTAGAAGATTTTAATATCAGTTTTGTCGGACCAATTCAATAACTCTATTATGAAATTACACTGGGGACATTATATCATTCTTTCATTCGTATTTTTTGCGGCCTTTATCTTGTATTTGGTATACCGCTCTTCTCAATATACGGTTGATTTGGTTTCGGAAGATTACTACCAACGTGAATTGGATTTTCAGCAACAATTAGATAAAATGAATAATGCAGCCTCTCATAAAGTGCAATTGCATTGGTCCGATTCCACCCTGATTCTTGAATTTCCTGATACTACTGATTTTGATGGCGCACATCTCCGTTTTATGCGTCCTTCGGATTCCAGGCTGGATCGAAAGTGGATGGTAGCAGACTTGCAACACGCAAGAAAAATAGTTCCCCTTTCTTCTCTTAAGACAGGTCTGTATACATTGAGTATTGAATGGAGTGATACGCGCAAAGCATATTATCAGGAAGAACAAATCATGATACCATGAATCTCTATTGGCTGATGTCTGCATTGGCCTTGGGCCTGGGAGGAAGTTTGCATTGTGTGGGCATGTGCGGACCTTTGTGGTTGCGTGTGGCCAACAACTCTGTGCGTAAAGCTACTTTTTATTATTATCAGTCGGGTCGTGTTGGGGTATATGCCTTGCTGGGCTTACTGGCAGGCTTAGCAGGCCGAGCCCTTGATTGGCTGCTTCCCATGCAGCATTGGTTTTCGCTCCTGGCAGGCATTCTGCTTTTGCTGGTGCTCCTGGTAAACACCAGTTCCTTTTTTTTATTTCTTTCCAATCCGATCAGAAGATATCTTTTGGGTTGGCAATCAAAAATTCAATCTCCGATAGTCAAGAGTGTGCTGGCAGGCATGGTGAATGGTATTTTACCTTGCGGCTTAGTATATGCGGCAACTGTCGCTTCTATCGGGGCCGGAAGCTGGTGGGCATCAATGCTCTTTATGATTCTTTTCGGATGGGGTACCTTGCCTATCTGGATGTTGTGGCAATACCTAAGTCAACATTCCTTCAGTACTCAACGACCAACACCTATGATAGTAATGAAAGCATTGCCATACATCGCCGCTGTACTCCTTATTCTTCGGGGAGTTCAAGATCTTCAACATCATGTTCATGATGCCACGGTAGATACAAGCATACCTTGTACCAGCAATGTTTCCACTCAACAAAAATCACAGTAAGAAATGGAACTCGCACGTCTGATTCAAAAATACAATGTTCAAGGTCCACGCTATACCAGCTATCCAACCGTACCCTGTTGGAAGACAGAGGGCTTCTCCGAACAAGCCTGGGCTCAATACTTGAGGCATACGTTTCGTGAGGACAAAGAAATTTCATTATATATTCACCTTCCTTATTGCGAACGTTTATGCACCTATTGTGGATGTAATACACGCATAACAATCAATCATGCGGTGGAGCGTCCTTATATTCAAGCCTTGCTGCTTGAGTTAGATATGTATACGGCTTTGTCGGGAGAGCCATTGCTGTTGAAAGACTTACATCTGGGCGGAGGTACTCCCACTTTTTTCTCTCCGGCTAATTTGAAATGGCTTATGGAGGAAATTACAAGTCGTGTACAAGTAGTTTCTAATGCAGCGTTTAGTTTTGAAGGACATCCGGCCAATACCAGCCGCGAACACCTGGAAGTGCTGTACGAAGCGGGGTTTCGCAGGATGAGTTTAGGAATTCAGGATTTTGATCCCAAGGTTCAGGAGATTATCAATCGCGAGCAATCGTTGGAGCAAGTAGAAACAGTAACGAATTGGGCACGTGAAATCGGCTATTTGTCCGTGAATTATGATTTGATTTATGGATTGCCACTCCAAACCAAGGAAAGTTTGTGGAATACAATTACCGAAGTAATTCGACTGAAACCCGACCGGATTGCTTTTTATGGCTATGCGCACGTGCCATGGGTAAAGCCCGGTCAACGCAAGTTTACCGAGCAGGATTTGCCAGATGAATCAACACGATTGTCCTTGTATGCTATGGGACGAGATTTGCTGGAAATGGCCGGATATTCTGAAATCGGCATGGATCATTTTGCCTTGCCCCACGATGCTCTATACCTGGCGCAGCAGGAAGGAACTTTGCATCGCAATTTTATGGGGTATACGGAGGTGAGATCGAATTGCCTCATCGGATTGGGAGTTTCCTCTATCAGCGATTTTAGTGGAGCATTTGCCCAAAATGTGAAAACGGTAGAGGAATATCTGCGGCTCCTGCATCAGCGGCAAATGCCTGTGTTCAGGGGGCATTTTCTTTCCCCGGAAGATGTACGCATCCGGCAACATATCATGCGTCTGATGTGCCAGTTTGGTACTTCCTGGGCCTTGGAAGAAGCCGATTATAAAAGTTGGGTGTTGCCATCGCTGGCAGCATTTCAGCAAGATGGATTACTGGAAATCAATCCATCGGGTCTCCAGGTAACGGAATTGGGGAAAAGATTTGTACGAAATATATGCATGGCATTTGATGTATACTTGCAACATCAGGGTGTGGAGAAGCCTCTGTTTTCTAAAACCATATAGTTTTTTCGAACGGAACGAGAATCGTTTTATTTTCCCTATTCAGTACCATAGCCCTCTGTAGATGAGTTTAGCTGTCTGAAAGGGGGATTGAGTACCCGAAATTGTACTACGAAGTAAGTCAGTATATTTTGAGGAAATAAAAAATCTTTCTTATATTTGCAGCCTGTTAATACAGGGGCCTATAGCTCAGACGGTTAGAGCACCTGACTCATAATCAGGTGGTCCTTGGTTCGATCCCAAGTGGGCCCACAGAAAGGGATTTCAAGACGTTGTTTTGAATCCCTTTTTTTTATTTGTTCCTCATCACACAGCTACTTAGATTTTTCAGCCTGAATAAATTAGTATATTTCGTAAAGGACATTTTACCTTGATCTGGAAGTACTGATTTTCTATGAATTCGTTTGAAGAGTTTTTTAAGGAACAACCGATTCGACAGGTGTCGAAAGGTGAGGTATTAGTTCGACCTGGCCAGAATTCCAGTGAATCGTTCTATGTGGTGAAAGGATGCTTGCGAAGTTATATTACAGATGTAAAAGGGAAAGATCACATTTATCAGTTTGCCCCCGAGGATTGGATTATCAGCGATCTGGAATTTGTGAAGAATAAGTCTGGAGCGACTCTTTCCATTGATGCGATTGAAGATTCAGAAGTGAAAGAGATTCCTCGAGATAAAATGTATTCCATTTTAGATAATGATCCATCGATATTGCAAGCCTTAATTCAAAAGTTTCAAAATCGCGTGTACACTCTTCAGAATCGGGTATTACAGCTGCTCTCGTACACCGCTGAAGAACGTTATATCTCGTTCATGAATACCTATCCTAATCTTTATCATCGGGTTCCACTTAAAATGGTGGCTTCTTACCTGGGTGTAACCCCGGAGAGTTTAAGCAGAGTGCGAAAGGAATTATTAAAAACGAAATGATTGACGGGGTTCTCTTCTTTATTTGTTAAAGGCTATGTGGATACGCAACAGGAATCGTACACGGTTATCTTTCTTATCCTATATCAAGTGAATTGAATTTTTCTATGCGCATATTTGTAAGGAACAATTAACTACATATTTCTATGAAAACATTTGTTTATCCGGTCACAATGGCCATTCTTGTGTTTGCTTCAGCGTTTACACTTGTTACCTCAAACCAATGGAAAGTGAATGGCGACAATTACTCAGTGCGCTTTACCAGTTCTAAAATGGAAGGGGTTTTTAAAGGGTTGAAAACCGACATTGTTTTTGATGAGTCTAATTTAGCTTCTTCTTCTATCAAAGCGAGCATTGAAGCAGCCACGGTAAATACAGGTAATGGCATGAGAAACAAACATGCCCAACAAGGCCTTGGCGCAGATCAATACGCAAGCATTGCGTTTGAGTCTATTGCCATCATCAAAAAAGGAGATATGTTTGAAGCTACTGGAAAGCTAACAATTAAGGATGTTACGAAGGAAATCAAACTTCCATTTTCCTTTAAAAGAAACCAGACCGGGGGTGTTTTTGAAGGTGAATTTAAAATCAAACCAGCCGAGTATCATGTAGATAAAAGTGGTACGCCGGAAGAATTGGATATTCAACTTACTATTCCTGTTGTACAATGAAACTAAAGCAAGCTTTTTGGTTGGGGATCATAAGCGCCGGGCTGTCCTCAGTCGCCTGCATCGTTTATGGATACTTGCATGCAGCTGCTTTTTATGTTGATTTTAGCAAGGTATTAGGTCCAGTGAATATGATTGCGGCAAGCGTATTGTCTTGTTTATTAATGGCACTGGGGTATTGGTTGGCTCTGCGCTGGAGAGGCACTTCGCTGCTTGGTTGGCTGCAAACCGGGTATGCAGTATTAAGTTTTGTAAGCATCCTGGGCGTGTTAGGATTTCAGTTGCCACTAGAGCAGGAATCGCCAGAACTCTTTCCCGGATTGGCTATTCCAATGCACTTTTTTCCAGTGTTATCAATTGTTTCGGTGTTCCCCTTTTTTCATAAATAAAGGGGAACCGTGTTATGAAGGAAATTCAGGAATTTCTTTTATAGAAATTTTTTCAAACGAAACAGACTGATCAAGGGAAACCATCCGAAACACCTTGCCAACACTATGCTTAAGCAGTATGAAGGGGCAGAGTATAAAAACAACCTGAACAAAAAAAGATCTTACGAATATGGTAAGATCTTTTTTTATAGTGGAATGAAATTCTTCTTAAAGTTTATTTAAAAAGAAATCGAAGGTGTCGCTTCTTAATCCAAGACGAAGTGTTTCCAGTGGTATGATTTCATTTGGTGAAATGTTGCCAAGGTTTACATTGGCTCCAAGCAATTTGATGAACCATACTTGTTGGTCGCGTTGAGGAGCTTCCCAAATAATGCGCTCTGAAGGAATTTTGGTAAGGATTTCTTCCACCAGGCCAGAACGTACCTCCCCACTGGAACGGAAAAGACCAACATTTCCACCTTCACGGGCTTCACCGATTACTTTCCATGCACCAGCATCCAGCTCCTTCTGCATCAATTCAATCCACTTATAAGGAGGAATGATCTTTTGTACGTCTTTAGAGCCTACTTCTGAAAGCACAGTTACATGTTGACTTAGTCTGGAAATAAGTTTGCACTTCTCATCGTGGTCAAGATCAATGGATCCATCTGAAACTTCAGCGAAGGTGAGCTTGTACTTGTCTACGATTTTGAGGTACTCATCGAATGCGTTTCGAATAATAAATGCCTCAAGGAGTGTACCTCCGAGGTATACAGGAATGCCATTGGCTTTGTATACTTCCAGTTTTTTGGAAAGGTTTTGAGAAACATAAGAGGTAGCCCATCCGAGTTTTACGATATCGATATACTCACCGCATACTTCTATCATGTCTTCTACATCCCGGGTGCTCAACCCTTTATCCATGACCATGGTAAAACCAGCGCTACGCGGTTTGGAAGTTCTTGAAGGAACTTTTGAAATTGAAAAATTATTGTACATCGTTATTTTTTGTACTGATCTATGATCTTTAACAGTGCTTTTTGGGCCTGCAATTTAGGAAAAAAATCAAATAGTACAGTATGTTTATCATAGTCCAGCGAAAGCGCTTTTTCCAGGTAATTATAGGCTTCTTTATACTTGCCGGCATTCAGCAAATAAACGGTAGCCCGGTAGTATAACTCGGCATTGTCTGGAACTTCTTCAATACCACTCATAATTAATATAATGGCTTTGTCGATATCACCGTTTTCGTACAACACAAACGACCAGTTTTGCCAAACCTCAATGTTCATGGGATCCAACAGACAGGCCTCTTCGTATGCTTCCACGCAGGAAACAAGGTTGCCGAGTTTATACTCTGCATTACCCAGTGCAAGCCAATAGGCAGGGTTTTCCTTGTCAAGTTTAACCGCTTTTTTAAAATGATGGATGGCTTCATACGGTTTATCCTGATTTTCCATGCATTTGCCTATTCCATACCAGGCTTCGTGGTATTGGGAATCCAGCTTGGCAGATTTGCGATAATATTCGAGGGCTTTCGTGATTTTTTTCTGGGCTTCGTAGCAAATAGCCAGGTTGCAGTAAACGTCTGCGCTAGGCTCTTCCAGTTCCTGTGTGCGATTAAAACACTCAATTGCCTTGTCAAACTCCCCCTGGTTCATAAAACAATTTCCCATGTTGAAGTGAGCAGAGGAGAAATTGTCGTTGATGGTAACTGCGTATTCGTAGCACTTTACGGCATCCTCAACACGCCCGAGCTTGAAATAAACAATGCCCATATTGTACCAGGCAAAGTCGGAATAAGGGTCGTTGTCGATGAACTTCTGATAATAGGAAATGCTTTGTTCCAGCATGCCTGTAATATCCAGACAATAGGCCAGTTCGTACAGCGCATCTTCGTTGTCAATGTTAATGGTGATAGCTTGTTTGAAAGCTTCAATGGCTTCTTCCAGCTTGCCCCAGTCTTCATAGGTCATGCCCATGGCAAAATAGATCTGATCTTTTTCATCTACCAGGGGTAACGCTTTTTCCAGGAATGCAATAGACTCTTCGAACTGATCTTGTTGGCAGAGTATATTGGATTTAAGTAAAATGATGTCTGGATCGTGAGGTTGAAAAAGCTCCGCTTTTTCCAATAAATCCCAGGCCTGATTAAATTCTTCTTTTCGAAGAAGCAAATGGGCGCGCTGCACCATTATTTCGGTGGAGAATGGGTATTGCTCACTTGCCATTTCGCAGGCACGATTGGCCTTTTTGTATTTACCGTTTTCAACGTAATAATCAATGATGAGCTCGTATTCGCTTACATCGAAAAAAACAGGCTCTCCTTTTTTCAGGAGCTCCTCAAAACGGCGGACTGCATCCTTCCCTTCGTCGTCGTGCTTATATCGCTTTGCCATAACAGTATAACGGAAAAACGTCCTTTCAATGTTCCAAAATCGACCAAAATGTTCAGCAGTCTGTATATGTTACCACCCTTACATCCTGCCATTCAACATGCTAGCATGGCTAGCGGGCTTGCGCCAGGAGGTTACTCTTCTTAAGAGTAATTCCTCTACGAATGTATTATTGAATATTACGAAAAAAAAGTGGAAATGCGTGTCCGGCAGGGATATTTTATGCACATAAAAATACGCTTAACAGGCATCGTTCCGGAATCCTTTTTCGTACAAGGAATTCCTGCCTTTAGGTTTTTCATCCTAAAACTACTTGTGGAGAACTGCGTTTAATTCATAAAAAGGATTAAATTCCATAACTTCTTTACTTTGACATATTCCCTGCCATGAGAATCGAACTTTTTTTTCTGCGAATGGCCATGTATATGGCTTTTCCTGCCTGGCTGAGTGCTCAGACGACTCCGATCGGTCAACCTATTAGTACGGCAACCACCGAAGAGTTTAATCCATCTCTTTCGGCCAATGGAAGAATGATGATTTTTGATCAGATTTATTTTAATGAAACTCAAACTCAATTGCAATGGTCGGTGCAAAAAGGGGGAGGCTGGTCGAGGCCAGAGGCCTTGCCTGGTGTGAACAGCGAGTTAAAAACTATGGTCAATGGAGGAGCGGTTTTAAATAATAATGGCAACCAGATCTGGTTTCATTCAGGTCGTGCCGGTGGGCTAGGAAATCTGGATATCTGGTTCATGGAAAAAAATGCCGCGGGAAGCTGGATGGCTCCCAAAAATCTTGCAAAACCCATCAATAGTTTGTCTGCCGAAATGGATCCATATCCAAGTCCTGATGGACGCTTTCTTTTTTTTACTAGGTTGGGCGATAAAAAAAATAGCAAAGGCGTTCCTTGTGGAGTAATTATGATGGCAGAACGACAAGGAAAAGATGGTTGGAAAATGCCTGTTGCATTGCCAGCCCCCATTAACAAGGGTTGCGAATGCAGCGCGCGTTTGCTGAGCGATCATAAAACACTTTTGTTTGCCTCGGAACGAGAAGGGGGCGCAGGTGGATTTGATTTGTATCGCAGCCAGTGGAAAGAAGATGGTTCCTGGTCGGAGCCGGAATCGTTTACATTTTTTAATACAACGGAAGACGAACGCTATGTAAGCGTTCCAGCAGGCGGAGGAATTATGTTTCATGGCGCAGTAGCCAAAACCGGAGGGCGGGATATTTTCAGAACCAAAATTCCAGATGCCTTAACTCCGCAAAAGGTAATGCTCTTGCAAGGAATGGTAAAGCACATTGCCACGAATACCGCCGTGGCACCGAAAGTAAACGTTACGGCGCTCTCTGCTAATAAGGCCTATACATATTATGGAGCTATGGATGGTACCTTTACGATAAGTTTGCCTGTAGGCGAAGTGTACGATGTTTCGGTGCAAGCTGCAGCCGGTAACTTTTGTTTTCAATCGTTTACCTATGATCTTACGAATTCCAATCGGTTTGAAGAAAAAAGTATCGAGTTAAAATTGCAACCGGTAAAAGCCGATGTGGTGTTTACGGCGCGAACGATTTCGTTTAAACAGAATTCAGATACGCTGGCGCCTGCGGCCATGCCAGAGTTAAATCGATTGCTGATGATGCTGAAGGCCAACGTAACGATGTCGGTAGAAATTGCCGCTCATACCGACCGTGATGAAAAAAGTTCGGAACCCTTGCCTGATTATACCCGCATCGAAAAAGATACCCTAGAAATGGTAGTAGATAGCCTGGGACGTGAAATTTCCAAATTACGAATTACGTACGGCACAGATAATACCCAGGCTCAGGCAAAAGCAGTCGCGGAATGGCTGCACCGAAAGGGTATTCCCTATGAGCGCCTGAAACCAGTGGGCTATGGTACTTCCAAACCACCTATTACGCCGCCTCAGGATCCCGCGCAGCTTCGAAGAATTGAGGTGAAGATTTTAAACGAATAAGTACTGGTGAAATAGGGAATCCGGGTTGCGATTGGGATTACTTTACTTTATTTTTGAAAGCTACACCAATTTCTTTATGAAAACGGCTGGTAGTTTTTACCCAAGGCATGGTCGTGAATATCTATAAAAAAATTTTACTTGGAATTCTATTGTTACTGGCACTTTTCCAGTTCGAGCGGATTTTATTTTATGCCTACCAGCATGCTTCGTTTCAACAAGGTGTCTCTTTGCCTGCCCTGATGCTTGCTTTCCTGCACGGTATTCGATTTGACCTCTCTCTTGTGTTGGTGGCTAATATCCCCTGGATCATAGGCATGCTATTGCCTTATCGGTGGGCTTTACATACTACCTATCAGCTTTGTCTGAATGTTCTTTTTGTATTGGTAAACTTACCGCTGCTGGCCTTCAATCTGGTCGATCTTCATTATTTTGCATTTACCGGAAAGCGAACAGGGGCAGAAATTTTGCTCATTCAATCGGATGTGCAGGCGCAACTAGGACAATTGATCATGTATTATTGGGATATCCTGGTTTTGTTTCTATTGATAGGAATGCTGCTTGTGCTTGGTGTATGGCGCATAAAGGCCACACAGGTGTATGCCTGGAAAAAGCATGCGCTGCTTTTTCTATTTCTTATCCCGCCAATGGTTGTGGGCATTCGCGGAGGCATACAGTTTAAGCCTTTAAAACCCGATCATGCATTTGTGCACGAACCGGCAAAACTCGGGAACCTGGCTTTAAATACATCGTATAATTTTTTTGCCACACTAGGGCTTCAGCGTCTGGAAGATGCTCATTATATGAGTGAGACTGCGATGAAAGCTCGTTTGCAAACGCTCATTCCTCCAGTCAACCCAAATGCAAAACCTCAATCCTGGAATGTAGTGCTGCTGATAATGGAAAGTTTTGCTTCAGAATACAGCGGCTTATATCCCAACCGTCAATCGTATATTCCCTTTTTTGATTCCTTGGCGCGTCAATCGTATTTTTTCCCTTCGCACTATACCAATGGCCGTCGCTCCATCGATGCGCTTCCCTCTTTGCTCGCCGGAATGCCGACACTCATGAATGAGCCTTTTATAACAGGAGTGTATCAGAGTAATGAATTGCATGGATTTCCGGAACGCCTTAAAGAACAAGGGTATCGTACTTTTTTCTTTCATGGTGGTAAAACAGGAACCATGGGTTTTGATAAATTTTCCGACAATTGCGGCATACAAGAATATTTTGGAAAAGAGGATTACCCAGAACCAGAAAAAGATTTTGATGGTAACTGGGGTATTTACGATGAGCCTTTTTTGCAATGGATGGGTACTCGTTTATCTGCCGCACAACAGCCGTTTCTTGCCGTAGCATTTACCCTTAGTTCGCACCAGCCCTATTCCATTCCTGTCAAGTATAAAGGCAGGTTTCCCAAAGGGAAATTGCCGATACATGAGAGCCTTGGTTATGCGGATTATTCGTTGAAGAAATTTTTTGAATACGCATCCAAACAAAGCTGGTACTCAAATACCTTGTTTATTCTAACGGCTGATCACACCCAAGAAATGGAGTACCCTGAACATAGAAATGTAATTGATGAATTTTTGGTGCCGTTGGTAATTTTTAAACCTGGCACTGCACTGCCACTCGATACCACCCGGGTTACCCAGCATTGCGACGTGCCCTCCACGGTACTTGATTTATTAGGAGTGCCCAGCGGCAAGTCATTGTATTTCGGCCAGTCTATGACCTTGTCATCTCCAGGGAGAGCCATACATTTCACCGACGGCGAACATCGACTTCTTGAGAAAAATTTCTTTTTAGTGCGAAATCAGCAAGGACAATCCAAGATGTATTCGATAAATGATCCGTTTAAAAGAAATGAAATTACAAACGATACCATGCGTCATCGCATGCTGCAAGATTTACACATGTTTATTCAATATTATAATAATGGATTAAATCATAATTCCTGGTACCGATACAATGAATAAACTTTTTATTATGCTCGCACGCATGGCACCACTGGGGAAGTATCTGTTACTTTGGTGGGTAATCAGCGTGCCTTGTACAACGGTGTCTGGCCAGATTGCACTGGATAGTTTGAAGCAACGCTTGGAGGTGGAAATTTCAGGCACGGGCATCTGGCATAGTAAGCCAGTACAAGGGAGTCGTCGTATTCTCCTTCCTGAATACCTGCGCTGGCGAAGAATGCAGTACAATCCGGAGTTTAATAGAACCTGGAAATACGCAGAAGATAATCCTTTGTATCATGCGGCATATTATATGCAGGCACACGCACGACTCCGGCTGCTTCGAGGCATGCAACTTTTTTTTACACTCAACGGCGAACATCGCGGATTTTCCTACGGTGTAAATAGTACTTCCAATATTTTGGTGTACCCCATGGTTAAATTTGCCTTCGACCGGAGTTTTGATTTGGCGGGCAGGCTCTTCAGGGCCAAAGGTTCCGTAGGAAACCAATGGAATCCTCGCTTGTACGAAGGATTAACCTTGTATAATTTATTTCAACAAGGGCATAATTATAGTTTTCGGTATGGAAAATTTCAATTGCGCTATTTTCAATTGAATGATTTGTTGAATGGAATCGGATTGAATATTGATGAAACATACGACATCGTTTCTTCGATAGAAGAATTGTCTCTCGGGTCTGATTGGAAGATGGATAGCCGCGCCGGATTTGGCATGTGGAGCATGGGCGACAATCAGTGGGATACACACTGGGATCTTTCGTTGGGAGTATACCAGAAGGATGTTCGCTGGTATGCTCAGTTTTCTCAACGCACACCCGAGGAAGGGCTGTGGCAAGCTTCCATGATCGCCTGCATGGTTGGTAATCGTTTGGAAAAGAAAGGCGCAACGGTCGAATACAAGCAGGTAATAGAAGCCCGATATTATGCAGCCGGGTATAACCAATCGTTTGTGGATGTAAATGTTTTTTATCGTCGAAGAGGATTGCCTCAAAATTATGCGAATACAGTGGGAAGTCATTTTTATCCCATGCAAGTATTCGACAGGCCATTTAGCCAGTGGGCTGTTTTTACCGAATATCAGGATAGTATTGGGCGCGATGTGATGGGCGCTTCCATGTGGATGCAGGCCAAATGGAAAGTACATCCGGAAATAAGTATTCGTGCAACGGCAGATTTATCTATGATCGGTGCAGATCAGGTAGCTCCCTACCTGTATCCGTTTTTTGAATTCGGCATAGGGTGGGAGCCTGTCGAAAATAATTTTCTCAGCGTCGGAATAACCAACAAAGGCTTGAATCTGGATGTGCATTACCCTACACATTACTTATATGCCCAACCTGCCTTTGTGTTTCGCTTGCAACGCGATTTGAAAAGTTCATGGTTTTTAGGCCATGAAGAATAAACCCGTTTTTCTCAATTGAAGCGATGGCAAAATTGAGAAAGCTCATGGATCGAAGATCCATGGCCGGTAATCCCGACTTAGAAAATCATGGGCTTAGAAAAGAATTTCTTTTATTCGATTCCTTCTCATGCCCTTGATTTTAGTAGTCGTTTTTCAATAGAAGAATTTCTATTGAAAAATTAGGGTTTAAACTCCATACTCAAATTCAAGATTCATAGTTGGGCGTATCCCTCCGTGGTGGCGCCTTCAGCGCCACGCTACTGCGGGCCGGGCTATCGCTGCAAGTCCTCGCGGCGCCGAAGGCACCACTGCGGGCTTTTCGCTCTATCCCTCACGCACAGCAGTATATGGGCAGTTTAGAAAAGTTCTTTCCAGGTGCCCTTCCAGTAATTATATTTTAAGGTGCTAGGCAGCGCTTTAAAAAAATAACGATTTATTTCTACCGCAAAAGAAGGTTGCATATAGCAGTTAATGGTACAACCCTGACAGCCCGGAAGTTTGCCTTCCAGAAGAATTTGGTCCTGTACTTCCTGTGATTTCCAACGTTCAAAAAGTTTGTTCTCTATCGGAAATTCTTTCGTGCCCAGGTGATAACAGGGAAGTATCAGTTTATTTTCAGGCGAAATTACCACGGTCGTACTTGCTGCTCGGCAAACCGGATCATGCACCTGGTTGCCTCCGTCGATGCGCAATTGGATGAACGCATCGTTTAGGTAAATCTTTTTTTGTTTTCCCCAATTGCGCAAGGTGTTGAGTTGATCGGAAGAAAGTTTTTTATCCTTCGCTATGTCTCCGTAATCAAAAACAGGATTGAGTATTAATACAAGTCCATTGGGCTTGCATAAGGTTTCATAAACCTCTTTGATTTCATCTATGTTTTCCGGAAATACAGTGAAAAGAATATCAGGCCGCTCTCCTAAAGACAAGGCCAGTTTAATAGATTCCAGCAACGAATCGTAACAGGCTACCCCGCGCGAGGCATCGTGCTTTTCGCGGTGTATAGAGTCAAGAGAGAAATGAAGCATGTCGATGTTGCCTTTCAGTTCCTCTGCTTTTTTAGGATATAAAAGGGTGTTGGTAGTAAGAGTAGTGATGAAGCCA
Source organism: Cytophagaceae bacterium (assembly GCA_025454925.1). Classification (GTDB taxonomy): domain Bacteria; phylum Bacteroidota; class Bacteroidia; order Cytophagales; family Cytophagaceae; genus JALONM01. The sequence goes on along the minus strand of JALONM010000012.1, from coordinate 11,623 downwards.
AGTTCTTTTGCCTGTTTTAAAAAATGACCGATGTTGCGATGAAGCAAAGGTTCACCACCAGTGAAGTCAATAACTTTTACGCCAAGTTTTTTTAAGTCTAGTAGGTTTTGAAAAACTTGATCGGGTTGAATATAGGGCGATGGTTTTTCCCAGATATCACAAAACGAACAGGAAGCGTTGCACCGGTAGGTAACGTAGTAATTACACAATATGGGATGGCTTACTATTCGCATACATCGGTTGTTTTCTAATCGAAATCAAACTTGCCTAATAATTCACCTTGCTCTGAAAAGGCTTTCCAGGTTCCACTGCGGCGATCTTTCTTGAATTTCCCTTTTAGCTTTACCTCTCCCGATGGATAGTATTCGGTAAAGTGTCCATCCTTAAAGCCGTATTTCAGTTCTACAACTAATTTTATAGAGCTGCTGTCTTCGTAGTATTCTTTGTATTCTCTGGCATTGGGGTCTTTTACATAGATGTATGGAAGTTTGAATAAGGCTTCGAGACTGTCGGATACCTGCAAGGTGTCGGCCAATGAAGGAACTTCTTTTTTCGCTAATTCAAATTGTTCCGACAGCATCACATCTAATTTTTGCTGAGAGGGAATGAGTTGAAAGCCAACATGTCTGAAGCATTGTATATAAGCTTTGTTGGAGTCCATTGATAATCGGGTGTCCCTGGTGGCAATGTTTTTAAGGGAGGAAAACAAGCTTGGAGTGTTGAGGTAGGCAAATACTGCTCCCTGGTTGGCAAATCCTGAGCGGAAATTACGATATGATTCCGACCTGGCCAAGGTGCGTTTCGCAAGGTAATCATCAATGATGCTTTCCAAGGTTTGTGGATGATTTGAAAAAATAATATAATTATTCAGGATCGTGTAATAGGGCTTATCATATCGGGCAAAGAATTTTCCCAGCAATACTTTAAATAGGCCTTTGATGCTGAGGTAGCTGATTCTATAGCCTTGGTAGTCGATCGATTTAAATTTTACAGGCGTTCTTTTGCGAATCATTTTTTCAATATGCTCCAGTCTATCCTTAGCCTTTTCGATGTTGCCAGCTTTCAATACGAGTGCCATTTCATTGTCCAGACCTTCTCCGGCTGAGGTAAGCTCTAGCAAGGCTACTTCGTCATCAATCCACGATACAAAATCTTTTTCAATAGAAATGTTTAAAAACTTTTCAGTCTTGCGGATGTTACTCATGTATTCGTCGTAGGCGCTAAGATCTTTTTTAAGATTATCCAGCATCGCGTTGTAATACGTCTGAAAGGAAGTGAACCCAAGACCTAGGTAGAACGCTGTGCGCTCTGGCGCTATTTCTTCGCATTCCGTAGGACCCTTGCCAGAATTCAGCATGGCAGAAAAATACGAGACGCTTGAATCTTTAAGCCAGGCACTGCCAATTAGATTGAGACGCTCATTTTTTTCTTCCAGATACATGCTTCCTAGTGTCAGATGTTCTGAAAAATATCGGTTGTATTCGTTGGGACCCATATATAGCGCCAGATAATCGTGGAGCTGGGTATAGTTTAAGTATACGCGCGCAAATCCCGAACGCCCTACCGATTCGCTGGCCAATTTCATGGAAGGCAATTGGCTAAGGTTAGTTTGGTTTTTTGCGAGGATCGATTTTTCTAAAAGAGATTTATTGAAAGAGACAATTAAATACGTCTCAACCAGGGCCATGTACATAGTACTTTTGTCACTGGTATTATACATGCGTATGCAATCGGTTTCCTGTATTTTTTCTTTGGAAAACTGATACCCTTTAAAGGAAATAGTGCTGAGGTAGGACTCCATGAATTTAATTCCGGACGCTTCTCCTAAGTCGGCTACGATGAGAAAGTCGAAAGAAGTTGGGCTGCTGAGGTGCGTGGAAAAAAGTACATTCCTTTTGCCGATAAGATCAAAAAGCTGAGGTTGCTTTTGCAGCAACGAATCAAGCGAATTGGCCGAGGACGTAAGAGACGCAAACCAAGCATTGCCTTGCAGGTGTTTCCAGGTTTCAGTGGCTGCAATGGTTTTCCAGGCCTCGAGAGGTTGGTCCGTTTCCAGCACATAAATGGCATCTTCCGGTATAAGGGAAAAACCATTGATCGTTTTGCCCCGAGCCGAATACCATTGATAAGCAAACCAGGCTAGCGCAGCGCAAACAATCAGGAGCAACGACCATCCTACAAATTTTTTCATACGTTCTTTGAAATTGAAGATAACTGAGATTTAGTTCCGGTGTAGCATATGTAAAACATCTTCCAAACGAATGTGATCATGCTTTAACTGATAATCCGATTGACTATAAAAAGCCAATCGTTCGGCTCTCTTTTGTGTAAGGAATTCCAGTACTTCATTTTCTTTTTTCCCTTTTAACATCGGACGCTGTTGTTGCCCATCTCCAAGCATGCGTTTGCATAGTTCTTCAGGGCTTACATCCAAAAAAATACTTTGGCCTGAAGATTTGATAAGTTCCATGTTATTCAGAAAACAAGGAGTTCCTCCCCCCAAAGAAATAACGGAAGAATCTTCTTTACTGATTGTCAATAAAGTGTTATGCTCCAGTTGTCGGAAAGCAGGCTCTCCATCTTCAGCAAAGATCCGTTCGATGGATTTGCCTTGTGTTTGTTCAATGCGTTTATCAGTATCAATAAACGGCAATTTTAACTCAAGCGCCAATTGTTTTCCGAGCGTGGTTTTCCCAGATCCCGGAAGTCCGATTAAGAAAATATGCATGTTATTTTTTATGAAAAAGATTGACATGCCCGTCCAGGCAAAGGTAATAAAGGCCTGGCTTAAGAACGGTAACGTCTATAGTGTCGTCGGTGGAGCCTTTCTTTTCAAGCCTGCCACGTTGATTGTAAATTTCAAATTCGGATTTCCTTGAAATATGTATCACATCTTCTACTCGCTGAGGATAAAAAGTCGGAGCATCAGAGTTTTTTATTTTGGTAAATCGAGAGGTTTTGTCGTCGAAGGTTACCTGGTAATCGCCAAAGGGAAGATGAGAAATATCGATCTCTTTACCTTTGCCTTTTAGTACTACTTTACCCGACATATCTTCAATTTCATACTTGGTTTCACCAGTAAAGTAAATTTTCGAGGATGCTTTTTCCGGATATAAATTGATCTGTTCAAAGAAGATAGAAGTGAGCCGCACTTCAAGATCATAGTCATCAAAATCTTTGTCTATGATGGTACCATGTTCATCAAGCAAGAAAGTTGCAGGCAATCCTTCTATTCCGAATGTTTTAGCGATAGGGCTTTCCCATCCTTTCAGGTCACTTCCGTGTTGAGACCAGTTAAGCTTATCGTTTTTTATAGCATTAACCCAAAGATCTTTTTTAGTATCAAGCGATACACTGAAAATTTCAAAGCCAAGGGAGTTGAATTTTTGATATAAAGGAACAATTTCGATATTGGCCATACGACAGGGGTGGCACCAGGAAGCCCAGAAATCAATCATCACGATCTTTCCTTTGAGCGAGTGCAAAGAAATTGTTTTTCCATTAGGATCCGTTATCGTAATGTCGGGAGCCTTATCTCCGATTTTGAGCTGCGGAGCTGCCGAAGCGAAAAAAAATCCAGCCCAAAGGGTTATCAGTTGTAATGCTCTATAGGTCACGTTCCCAAATGCTTATACTCAAATCTACGATTTATCCACAAATAAATAAAGAGATTTATGGGATGCAACCAAAATCGTAAAATTTTAGGGAGATGCTAGCGGGCTCCGAAATAAATGTTCAGGTACACCGAGGAGAAAACTCTGCGATTAAACGTTTCCAGGCCATCAAATATATCCAGAATGGGGATTTTACGGTTATAGGCTTCCAACATCCATCCGGCCTCAACTCCGGTAACACCATTGGAAAAAGATCCATATTCAAAGGAAACACCGGCTTTAAAATGCAAGCCTCCCGCCAAAGTGCTGTTGCCGAAGCCTGTAAACATTCCTCCGGAGCCCAGTATTCTGAAATTATCTTTGTGAATGGCTGGGTCATAAGCTTCCACGCGTGTGCTGGTGATGTAATCGTATTCTATGTAGTAGGGCTTCACAATGCCGATCGAGGGTCCCAGTCCAATAATGCCATCGATTTGAATGCCATCTTCTTTTGCTTTACTAAAAAAAAGAAACTCCTGACAATAGCTGGGACGTATGGAAAATAGATAATTCCGTTTACCAAGAATATATAAATTACCTGATACCTGGTTGCTTTGGCGAACTTCTTTTGGATGTTTCACATTTACTATTTCCAATGAAAACCCGTGCAATCTCTTAGAGCTGATTTGTTTCGAATACCTGAAAAATCCTCCTCCGATTAATCCGGCATTGCTGTTGAGGTTAGCCCCTAACAAATATTCTTCTGAATAATCAATTCCATACTCTTGCGTCTGACACCAAAGCCAGGCACCAGGCAGCAAGAGAAACAAACAAGCCAATCGCTTCATATACATATAATGTTGGTAAATTACATAAATTGCTTTGTCAAAAAAAAGATTATGCATCAAATGACTTCAGAATATCTGGGAGAATTGCGCAGCCAAGCGACACACTTGTCTTCCGGTACAACCATCCTGACGGATGCGCCCTTGGATAATCAAGGCAAAGGCGAAGCGTTTTCCCCTACAGATCTGGTGTGTGCTTCCTTAAGCGCGTGTATGATGACCATTATGGGTATAGTAGCCAGAAGAGAGCAACTAGACCTGGTAGGACTGCGTGCAGAAATTACTAAGGTAATGGCTGCGGATCCACGCCGCATTGCATCCATAGCAGTGCATTTTCATCTGCCCGAGGGTAAAGTGGCATCGCTTTCCGAAAAACAAAAGGAGGTATTAAAAAGAGCTGCACATACCTGCCCGGTCGCTTTAAGTTTGCATCCCGATATTCGGCAAGAAATTCAGTTTAATTTTTAAGGGTATTGCTATTATTCATTTCTTCCGAGTTGGCGGAAGGAATGAATAATGATTTTCAGGTCCCAGTAAGGACTATAGTCGCGTGCGTAGCGGAAGTTTAATTGATTGATTTCTTTCTGATCGTTGCTTTCCGAAGGAGATAAAATGCCTTTCCGGATTTTGGGCAATTTAATCTGAATATCGCGGGAATAGCCTACCCAGCTGTATTTGCCGGCTAATACTTGAAGTAGGTTCCAAAGATAGCGGCCTGGATTTTTCATGCATGGAGCCAGGATAGGCGATAAGGGAAGCAATAGCAAAGCTACCCCTACGTCGAGCAATCGCTTGTTGCGAATATTTTCTTCGTTGATGATACCCAATTGGATGCTGAGGGAGTAAAAATCGCCTTGCTTGTTTTTAGAAGTAGAACCTACCACATAATCGCTTCCATCGGATACAATTTTAAATTCAACGGCCCGTCTAAATACGTCAGTCATGCAATTGATGATGTATTGAGCCGAAACATCCCTGGAACAGAATATTAGTTCGTCTACTCGGAATACGTCAATGATTTCCTGCATCTTGCTGGTATCGCCCAAGCATGCGGGATCGGAGAGGATGCGCTGCTCTGGGTGCATATAGCCGGCCACTATCAGGTTGTTGTTGTATTGACTGCGCAACAATTGAATAATACGGTTGCTCTCTTCCGACTTTCCGATTATCAAAACCGTTTTTACCCTTGAAGAACTAAACCGGATAGTTTTGTACCGGATCAGATTCCAGATGGAGCGGATGCCAAACATTGCAACAATGGACCATCCCGTTCCCAGAATAATCAACGCTTTGGAGAAACGGTATTCTTCCATGAAATTACTCATCACAGAAATGATTACCGTTCCGAACAGAATCCCTCGAATGATGCGGCGGCCACGCACCGGCCAACTGTATCCTGAATTCAGGTAGACACTTCCCAGCCAGATCAACAAGTAGGAAGGTGCCACCAATAGCATGTATTCGCTTGGGTATTGAATCGAATGCTTAAAGGTGTTTACCCAGAAATTTTTCAGGAAATAATATCCGCTGTAAATGGTTACGGCATCGATTGCCGGCAACGTAAGCGCTTTGACCACTCTTGCCGCTAAAGACATACTGGCCCGCAGGTATATGGCCAGATTAATCAAGAGAGAGAAGATGCCGGCATGCCGTTGGGAAAAATGCTTTTTGGCGAAAATGATCATGGCTTTGTAAAATACAAAAACATAATTCACACTCGACTTTCGTGTGCTTTCGCCTTTATAATGAATGATCCGTGTTTCGGGGAAGTAATAATTTTTATAACCTTCTTTGATGATCCGGTAGGAGAGGTCAATGTCTTCGCCGTACATAAAAAAAGTTTCGTCAAGCAATCCGGATTTGTCTAATGCACCTTTTCGCATAAACATATAGGCCCCGGATAGTATCGTCACTTCATGGGTTTGGTTTGGATGCAAGTATCCTAAATGGTAGCCTCCAAATTTTTTTGATTTGGGGAATAATGCCGAAAGGCCGAATATTTTATAAAAGGCAACCCAAGGAGTGGGCAATCCTCGTTTGGATTCTGGTAAAAAATTGCCACTTCCATCCAACATTTTAACGCCCAGTGCACCCGCCTGAGGATGGGTGTCCATGAAATCGATACACTTGACGAAGGTGTCTTCTTCGACAATGGTATCCGGATTTAATAATAAAACATATTCCCCTTTGGCAAGACGAATTGCTTGATTGTTTGCTTTGGAAAAGCCCAGGTTTTCCTGATTGGCTATCAGACGAGCCTGTGGGAATCGACTTCTCACCATTTCATCCGATCCGTCTACAGAATTATTATCTACTACGAATACTTCAGAAGGCACTTCTTTCAGGGCCTGAAAAACAGACACCAGGCATTGCTCTAAAAAGTGACTTACATTGTAGTTGACAATGACAACGGAAAGCTTAATCATGTATATCATCAATCTTGCCCCAAAGACGGCAAGACCCTAGGTTTATATTTGGATTAAACGTAAAAATATGGGAAAATGTATAATTGACCTCTTAATGATTCATTTTATTGTAGGAAAATGTTTTGCCATAAAGATGTAATTATTTGTTTAACAGATTTTTATGTGTCAGTTGGAAGAACTTTTATATATCTGTATAGTCTATTTGTTATTTTGAATCAATACTTCTATCTTTGCAGTCCTTTGTGGAGTAGTATATCTCCATGAAATAAAACAGAATCATTTAATTATAAAAAATACAGACGATGAAACAAGGAATCCATCCTAACTATCGTGAAGTTGTTTTCGAAGATACTTCAAGCGGTTTCCGTTTTTTAACACGCTCTACCATGGATACCAAAGATACTACTACTTGGGAAGATGGAAAAAGCTATCCATTGGTTCGTATCGAGGTTAGTTCCGCTTCGCACCCATTCTATACAGGTAAGAAGATGTTCTTGGACACCGCTGGTCGCGTGGAGAAATTCCAGAAGAAATACGCAAAAAAATAATTTCTTTATTTTTATCGATATTCAAAATCCCATGTTGTGCGCAACGTGGGATTTTTGTATTTACGCCTAGTAATTCTGAAATCTAATTTTGTGAACGTTGTCATATACGATCCTCCGCAAGTAAGGGCTAATTTTTTGCCTTTGTCCTTTACCAGGCCTTTGGCTGATATGCGCATTGGAATTTTGCGGATTGTAGAGAAATGGGAAAAACGCCTGGGGCTAAGACTCTCCTATAAAACCGAAGATTATCTCCAAGAGAAGTTCCCTCTTGTACTCACAGAAGATACCCTATTTATCAATGCTTGTGTATGTCCTACCGATGCCTTGGCTGCGGCGGTTAAACAGCTTCAGCCCGGACATTTTATTAGCAGTAAAGGACAAGTTTTGGCCTATCGCCAATCGGCCGATCAGGAGCATGTGTGGGAAGAGCCAGTATTGGTGCTTCAACGCAATTGGGATCTTTTCAGAAATAACGGTGCCGAAATCAGAAATGATTTTAATCTGCTTACCCAAGGGCGCAAGTCTGCCGGTATTCAAGACGTACATACACGTACCTATGCCGAACATCAGATTTTTGTGGAGCCAGGAGTGAAGATACGCGCGGCCATTTTAAATGCCGAAGACGGTCCGATCTATTTGGGAGCGAATTCAGAGGTGCAGGAAGGAGCCATCATCAAAGGACCTTTTGCATTGGGCGAACATGCCGTAGTAAACATGGGTGGTAAAATGCGTGGCGACAATACCATTGGCCCCTATTGCAAAGTAGGGGGCGAGGTAAGTAATTCTATTTTATTCGGCTACAGCAATAAGGCACACGAAGGATTTATGGGTAATTCCGTGATCGGCGAATGGTGCAATTTAGGTGCCGACTCCAATACTTCGAATCTTAAAAATAACTATTCCAACATTAAGGTCTATTCTTATCCCGACCATCAGCTTATTGACAGCGGATTGCAATTTTGTGGCCTGGTGATGGGAGACCACTCCAAATGCGGAATCAACATCATGTTCGATTCAGGCACGGTGGTAGGCGTTAATGCAAATGTTTTTGGCGTGAAATATTCTCCCAAGTTTATTCCCTCTTTTTCCTGGGGGGATATTGAAAATCTTACGACGTTCCAACTTGACAAGGCTTATGAAATTGCCGGTCGCATGATGGCGCGCCGCAACCTGGAACTGACAGAAATCGAGAAGAGAATTTTGTGGCAAGTCTATCAACTCGAAGTTCGATAAGTAGAGCTAACTTATGTGCCAGAAAAAGCCCAGCGAACCACCAGAGCCAGTAAGCCTTCAAGGCGTGCTGAAAGCACTTTTGGTAATGCCCGTAAGGTTGTATCAGATACTTTTGTCTCCTTTATTTCCCAATGCCTGCCGGTTTACGCCTACATGTTCAGAATACACGGCGCAAGCCATCCAAAAGCACGGTCCATGGAAAGGAGTATGGCTGGGTATTCGTCGCATCAGCCGCTGTCGGCCGGGTGGCGGCCATGGTTATGACCCCGTTCCATAAACTCATTGTTTCTAAATACCTGGAATGTTTGTCATTTCTAAAATTTAATTTAAATTTCCCTTGAGGTCGTTGTTTTGTTTTTCATGGCATTCGGTTGTGATCATTTTTGTCAATACCGGATTTTGTTCCGAAAAATACCAGATAGCCTGAAACTTTTTGCGATGAATTTCGAACAGAGCATTTTCGAGATCACGCGGTGCTTAACTCCGCCTCATATTTTCATAGTTTGAAATGTAATTTTATGTCAAAGCGAATTCTGATTTTTGTTCTAAGCTTCCTGCTTCCTTTTCTGAGTATTGCCGACGAAGGCATGTGGTTGCCTCATATGTTGAAAAAGTTGAACGAAGGCGATATGCAGCGGATGGGTTTAAAACTTTCAGCCGAACAGATATACAGCATCAATCAATCTAGTTTGAAAGATGGGGTGGTGAATTTTGGGAATTTTTGTTCCGGAGAAATTATTTCTCCGGATGGTCTGATCTTGACCAATCATCATTGTGGCTTTGATGCCATTCAATTTCATAGCTCAGTCCAGAATGATTTTCTCACCAACGGATTTTGGGCTATGTCTCGCAAAGAAGAAAAGCATACACCAGGTCTGATTGCAGCATTTTTGGTGCGAATTGAAGATGTGACCATGTCGGTTTTAGGAGGGTTGGATTCTAAAATGACTCCCGGTCAACGAGATGAAGAAATCGAAAAACGAATCGAAGAACTGGAAAAAAAAGCGGAAGAGGGTACGCATTACAATGCCGAAGTAAAACCTTTCTTCGAAGGCAATCATTATTACTTGTTAGTATATGAAACCTATAAAGATATCCGATTGGTGGGAGCTCCTCCTTCTGCAGTAGGAAAGTTTGGGGGCGATACCGATAATTGGATGTGGCCACGTCATACCGGAGATTTTTCCATGTTTAGAATTTATACCGGTCCAGATGGAAAACCCGCAGAATACTCCGAAAATAATATTCCGCTAAAATCTAAATTCTTTTTCCCGATCTCGTTGAAAGGCGTTAAAAAGAATGACTTTGCTATGGTGATGGGCTACCCCGGTGGCACTGATCGTTACATGACTTCCGAAGCAGTCAAATTGGCCCTGGAGCAAAGTAATCCTTCCCGTGTAAAATTGCGTGAAAAGCGTTTGGCTGTCATGAAAGAATTTATGGATGCAGATCCTGAAGTGAAAATTAAATATGCGGGTAAATATGCACATGTGTCCAATTATTGGAAATATTTTATCGGCCAGAATCAAGGGCTTCGCCGACTGAAAGTGGTAGATCGAAAGATCGAAGAAGAACGCCAGTTTATGGCTTGGGTAGAGGCCGATGAAGCTCGTAAGAAAAAGTATGGTACTGTGCTGGCCGACCTTACATCGGGCTACGAAAGTTTACGAAAAGTAAATAAATCCTATGTATACCTCGAAGAGGGGGCATTCGCTGTTGAAGCGGTATTGCTGGCATATCGCTCTATGGAGTTGTATGGTGTGCTGAATGCCAAACAACAAGGCGAGCTGTTGCAAACTGCCATACAGGACTTGAAAGAAAAGGGCAACGAACATTTTAAAGATTATTATCGCCCTGTTGATGAGAGGGTTTTTGCGGAATTGTTCGCCATGTTAAAAAAAGATATAGAAGAAAAACAACATCCTTCCATCATTGGTGAAATCAATAAAAAGTACAAAGGTAATTTTAATGCTTATGCCTCCAAAGCATTCGCACGTTCGATTTTTACCGATAGAGCTCGCTTTGATGCCTTCCTGGCGGCGCCCACCTCCAAGGTGCTTGCGAATGACCCCCTTTTTAAAGTAATGACTTCTGTGTTGTTTGGCTTCAGACAAAAGCAAGGAGCCCAGTTTGCTGGAGCTCGTTCGAAAATCGATGAGGCCAATAACCTCTATCTGTCTGCAATTCTGGAAATGAAAAAGGATGCGAAATTATATCCGGATGCTAATTTTACAATGAGATTAACATATGGTTCCGTTCAGGATATTTATCCTGGCGATGCCATTCACTAAAAAGATTTCGGAAAATATGTAAATGAAAAGGGAACGGTACCGGTTTGTTTCATAACTACCAACGATATAACCGGCGGGAATAGCGGTAGTCCGGTGATAAACGGAGAGGGTCATTTGATAGGAGTAGCCTTTGATGGAAACTGGGAAGCCATGAGTGGTGATATAATTTTTGAGCCTTCTTTGCAGCGCTGCATAGCGGTAGATATTCGCTATGTATTGTTTATGATAGATAAATATGCCGGCGCAGGCCATCTGGTAAAGGAAATGAAATTAGTAGAGTAATCTTTTGTTAATAAAGTTTCGATTATGAAGATTACTTGGAGTCGGTTTTGGCTATTGCGTTGTTTGGTTCTTTCGATATGCTGCACGGTAATTGGACAAACGTATACGCTGCGCGACGCATTGCTGAAAGCTGCCAACAATAATTCGGATATTAAGACCGAAGAAATCAAGCTGGGGTATACCAAAGCGGATTTGGCAAGTGCCAGAATGAGGCCGAATCTGTTGTTGAATCAACAGTTTTTGCAATTGATGGATCGCCAGTTTATGCCTGATCCTTCCAAGCCTTTCGCCAGAGAAAATCACCAGGTATGGTATCAGTTGACTAAGCCAATGCAATTGGGAAGGCAACATCATAAACGGGTGGAACTGGCCAGGCAAGGGGGAGAAACCCGTACGCAGGAGTGG
>JALONM010000066.1 GCA_025454925.1 Cytophagaceae bacterium | reverse complement strand
TCTATTTTGAACCCTAATTTCTCCATAGAAATTCTTCTATTGAAAAACGACTACTAAAATCAAGGGCTTCAGATGCAATCGACTAAAAGAAATTCTTTTCTAAGCCCCTGATTTTCTAAGTAGGGATTACCGGTCCTGGATCTGCGATCCATGAGCTTTCTCCATAGTGCGCTTCGCTTCTATGGAGAAAAGCTGGTTGAATTTTATGCTGAATGCTCGGTTGGCGGCGCGCAGCGCTGCCATGCGTGAGGGATAGCAAGCGGAAAGCCCACAGGGATGGCGAGGTGCCGCAGGCGCCACGCCACCACGAGGACTTGCAGCGAATAGCCCGACCCACGTGGCGCCTTAGGCGCCACGTGGGACACGCCCCAACGCTATTCGTATTGCTCAAAAAAATGATCTAATAGCTATGGAAATGTTCGCCAACGAAATTCGTTTGCAGCGAAAGGTAGATTTCAGAACACAAAAAAAGAGCTACACGAAGTAGCTCTATAAAATGAAGTGGGCTATGGAAGGCTATGTTCGTTTTTATTTGATATACCTGAAATCGTGTTGATCGGGGAGCTGCAATACAAATTGATACATAAGCTGAATGATGTGTTCAACATCTTGCTGATGCACCATTTCAACCGTGGTATGCATGTATTTCAAGGGAAGCGAAATCAGGGCAGAGGCTACGCCGGCATTGGAGTAGGCAAAGGCATCGGTATCGGTGCCTGTGGCGCGGTACGCGGTGGCACGTTGGAAAGGAATTTGATTGGCACCGGCAACTTCCATTACCATTTTGAGTAAATTGTTTTGCACAGCAGGTCCATACGTGAGCACGGGTCCTTTTCCACAGGCCAGATCGCCCGATGTCTTGCGGTCGTACATAGGCGATTGGGTGTCGTGGCAAACATCGGTAATGATGGCGACATCCGGTTGAATGCGGTGAGCAATCATTTCAGCGCCGCGCAATCCGATTTCTTCCTGCACAGCATTTACAATGTATAATCCAAAAGGAAGTTTCTGATTGTTTTCTTTCAGCATTCGCGCTACTTCCGCAATCATAAAGCCTCCGATTCTATTGTCTAAGGCTCGTCCGGTGAAATAGCGGTTGTTGAGAATGGTAAATTCATCTTCAAACGTAGCTACACATCCGACATGCACACCAAGGGCTTCTACTTCTTCTTTGGAATCGCAGCCTAAGTCCAGGAAAATATTTTTCATGGTAGGTGGTTTGTCGTTGTCGGAATCACGCACGTGGATGGCGGGCCATCCGAACACACCTTTTACAATGCCTTTATCGGTATGAATATTCACCCGCTTGGAAGGAGCTATCGCGTGATCGGATCCGCCATTCTTCTTTAAATAAATATACCCTTCTTTACTGATGTAGTTGACAAACCAGGCGATCTCATCGGCATGGGCCTCCAGTACTACTTTGTAGCGCGCTTCCGGATTGATTACGCCTACCACGGTGCCGTAGGTATCCGTGAAATACGTATCGATATAGGGTTTGATATATTCTAACCACAGCTGTTGACCGGGTGTTTCAAAACCTGTTGGAGCAGCATTATTTAAGTACCGCTTCAGAAAATTTAAACTGGATTCGCTTATCATATTTCAAAAATCTGCTTGAATATACTTTTTTGGATTAAAAATTCAATGCGATAAAAAGAAAAACGGTTTGAATTGGATTACCCTGGAATCTCAGGCATTTTATTTGGCGCCTTGTGCCTTGCTGAGCCTGGTAAATATTCCACTATAAAAACAACATAGGCCAATATCCAGGGATGCAGCCAGTGTCCGATGTTGAGAAAGAGAAAGGTAGACCAATGAAAAAGGCATCCCGCTGCCAGCACCCATGGGCTTAGGCGGCGATGGGTGAAGATGCATACAAACGAAAGTTGAATGATCCAGGTACTCCCTAAGCTAAGCTGACATAAAAAAGGGTACTGGGCCAACCAATTGCCTGCCGGTGTTTCGTGCATCCAAAGGCGGACTTGTAAATTTTCAGGAGCCAGCCAATCCAGTCCGCTGATGGTTATTTTTTCCAGCGCCGTAAGAATATAAACCATAGCAATTAAGAGTTGCATCCAGCGTAAAGACCAGGAGGCAATTTCTCCGGAGACGCGATGTTCGTAGCAATAAAACGGGTAGCACAGATAAATCAAAAATAGGGTGTAAAAACTGTGGTCTATTTTTTCGAAACCAAAGTAATACGATTGAAACCAACCAAAGAAAAGCAGGTGCAGGATGGAGCTTGCCAGCGCCCATCGTTTCCACAGTCCAGCTGCCATGCTCAGCAGCCATACAATTCCAAGGGTATGGATCATGGGCGCCGAGGGATATTGTGGACCTAACAGTTTAAACCAACTCCGGGGCACATAAAAACTCTGGATGGCTGTTCGATCCAATACGGTGTTGTACAATTCAAACCACACCAAGAGGTTGATGCACGTCAATAAAATCCGCAGCCAAAAGAAGGTTTTTTCATGGCTGGGAGTATACAAAAATTGAGTAGACAGTGTAACCTGTTTTACCAAGGTAATGATATAGAGGCTGGCGAGTAGGATGCCTAGGAGCGTGCATCTAAAAATAACCTGGTCAGCTTTGGATACAAAGAAGCTGGCAGGCAATCGATTTTTTTCTATAAAATATCTTGGGTAGAAAATTTCCAGGATGGATTTCAGCCAGGGCTCCGGAGATCCCTCGAGGGCTGCCACCACGCTTTCTCGCAGGCCTAATCCGTAGAAGAGAGGGAATAACAACAACAGGAATCCTGCTACTCCCAAGTAGCTTGGTATGATTATCTTTTTCTCCAAGTGGCCACAAGGTTGGTGTCTGAAGATGGTTGTATGCGAATCAACTTCAACTCGGAAGCCTGAGGAAGTAAAGCGGAAATTTTTTCTAACATTTTCTCACACTCACCCCGATGAATATGATTTCGTGCCAGATCATGAAAGGTGGATTCACTGAGTTTAAATGAGTCGGCCGGCAAGGCTTGCCAGTTTTTTTTTGTTAGCATCAGTAGGACAAATTTTTCCTGTGGACCGCTTTGCTTTGCGGTTTCCGCAAACATTCCTAAACGAAAAAAAGGATAAAAATCAGTAATAAATAAAAAGGGCAACAGCAAACCCAGCAGTGTAACCGTATAGAGTACTTTTCTTGCCATTTTTATTTGTACATTCAAGAACTAAAATACAAAGAATGATTCAAATCCAGTCTACATCTCTGGGTATTAAATGTGCACATCGGATGCTTATGCTTTTCGCAGGCATCGCAGCTGTTGCTTCTTTCCTGGCTGGCCTTCTGTCCTGGCAGGCAGGCTATGAGGAGGCCAGTTATTTTATTCTTTCTCGATTCGGTCAGGATTCGCATCTGGAGGTGTTTCGGAAATCCTATTACACATCTGCCGTGCATCAGTGGAGTAGTATTGCATTATTTTTGGCAGGATGTTTTTGGCTAAGCATAGTGGTATGGGGATCTTGGAAAAGATACGCACTATATAAGCTCATCAGCACCATTAGGTCGGAACTGATTACCTTGATCCGGCTATTTCTGCAACCCTGGAAACATTTTACAAGCAAGGAATGGACAATCTTTATGCTTGCATTCGGGTGGATACTGGTTAGTAGAATATTGTTGTCTGTTCAAATGCCTTTGCACCTGGATGAAATGCATACCTGGTTGCATTTTGCTGACCATGGTACTCTGGTAAGTATAAGCTATTATCCCAATCCGAACAATCATGTTCTTTTTTCGATACTGGCTTCCTGGGCGGATGCTTGTTGGTCCGATCCTCACATCAGTTTGCGGGTGCTGTCTGTGAGCATCGGTTTGCTGGTTTGTGTGTTTGTATTCCGGTTTTTATGCAGTTATACTTCGGTGCGCTGGTCTATTGCCGGCATGTTATTGTTTGGATTGGCACCTATTGTGCAACATTATGGAATATTGGCGCGAGGATATATGCTGCAAACGTTGCTTTTTGCGGTGGTATTGGCCTCTACACTTTCCCTTCTGAAGCAATCAACTTCCAGGACTTGGGGAATGCTTCTATCCTTGAGTTTAGCGGCTTCCACCTTTACGTTAATTTCCTTCGTGTATACCTGGCTGGGTATTTCGGTATTTGTGTTGCTTATCACACGTCAAATCGGAAAAGCCTGGAGTCATCTGCGATGGCATTTGCTGGGCGCTATTTTTACCGGCATAGCGTATACGCCTTTGTTGCTTGTATCGGGCTGGCGGTCGGTGGCCAGCCATGGATGGATACTTCGAATAGTGCCTGGCGAGTGGTGGGATCAATGTTTGCAGAGCTATACCGCACATGCCGTTTATTTTCTGAACCTGGGGGAGGCTTCACCATTCGTTTATCCTGCATTATGGGTATTTATAGGAGCAAGCCTGTACGCGTCTCCGCATCGCAGATTTTTACTGCTTCAATGCTGTATTATGCTGGTGAGTACCCTGCTTTGTTTGTTTCAGGGAATCCTGCCTTATGAACGCATGTGGACATTGTGGATGCTGAGCCAGCAATGTCTGCTGCTGTTGGCAGTGCAAAAAACACTGGACGCCCCCTTGCGATCGGAACGCTGGCCAAACGTTTTGTCGGTAATGCTGTGTTTCTTCTACGCCGCATGGATGCTCTTTCAGCCTAAAGCCAAGGAGGATATTTATTATCATGCAGAGTCGGATGTCCGACAGATACTGGCGCATCGACCGGACAACATTTTTTGTGAAGAGTACGTGTATTACCAATACCTCCACATGCATGCGCGCCTGGAGAAATGTTCGGTAAACATCAGCAATGAAGATAAAACCATGGTACCTGATTGGTACATTCATGATCGTTCCTTACCATGGCCAACACATCTGAACCCGGATGCTTTTGTAGTATGGAAAACATGCGATTCGTTTGTGTGCATCTATCGATTAAAAGAATAAATTAGTTGTATAAATTTAGCTACGTTATTTCTATGCATACCTTTCATTATGTATTAACCGAGGTGAAAGATCGGATCTATTACCTTACATTGAACCGACCAGAAAAGCGCAATGCTTTGAATCATGCTTTTGTTGCAGAAATAAAAAAAGCTTTGCTCGAAGCCATTGAATTGCCGGAGGTAAAAGTAGTGGTTATTAAAGCCAACGGGGACGCATTTTGTGCAGGGGCAGACCTGGAGTACTTACAAAAGATGCAGCATTTTACCTTGGAGGAAAATCTGCAGGATTCCACGCACCTCATGGAGCTTTTTAAACTTTTATATACCATGCCCAAGGTAGTTATTGCCCAGGTGCAGGGTCATGCCCTGGCCGGCGGATGCGGCCTTGTTTCGGTATGTGATTTTTCATTTAGTGTTCCAGAAGCTAATTATGGGTATACCGAGGCGCGCATTGGTTTTATTCCCGCAATCGTCATGGTATTTTTATTGCGTAAAATAGGTGAGGGTAAAGCCAAACAATTGCTGCTTACAGGAAGTCCGGTGACCGCTAAAGAAGCCCAGGAGATCGGTGTCATCAATTGGATCGTAGAGGAAGAGGACCTGGAAACATCCGTTCAGGATTTTGCCTTGCGACTTTGCAAAAACGCTTCTTCCCAATCCCTGGCACTTACCAAACAAATGATTTCTGAAGTTCCGTCCATGAGTTTGGATGAAGCATTACGGTATGCTTGCCGCAAAAATGCAGAAGCCCGCAACAATCCGGATTGTAAACGAGGTATAGCCGGATTTTTAGGAAAAGAAAAATTGGAGTGGTAAGAACGAAGTTAGGCACCAAGGATTCTGTATATTGCGGGTTCAATTATTAATACCCACATATGCGTCCTGCCTTTGATGAAATCTATATGGAACTGGCCGACAGCATTGCCCGCCGATCGCATTGTGTGCATCGCCAAGTAGGAGCAGTGCTTGCCAAAGATACCCGCATCATTTCGATAGGGTATAATGGTCCACCGGAAGGCACGCACAACTGCGACGAAGAGTGGCCCGAAAAAGGTTGCCCCAAAGATTCCAAAGGGAGTTGCTCCTTGGCGTTGCATGCCGAACAAAATGCTTTGTTGTACGCTATGAAGAATGGCGCCGACATCAAAGGTTCTACTTTGTATCTCACGCTATCCCCATGCCTTGCTTGTGCCCGTTTGTTGTACAGTGCAGAAGTAAAAAAAGTAGTGTTCAGACACAGTTATGCTGCGTATAAAGGCCTGGCCTGCGATGAAGGGGTTGACTTTCTCAGGAAATTCGGAGTCGAAGTAATCCAATATCCGGCACAATCATGAAAAAAAATGGCATGCGCTGGGTGCCTGTAGCCTGGCACAACCGATACCTGCTTGCCTGGAGCATGTGTGCTGCCGCTTTTGTTTCCTATGTAACCATTATGCTGCGGTACTGGAACGATTGGCAGAAGTGGTATGTGCACCTGGTGGCTTTGGGAATAGCCGCATTCGTGGCTTCCATGTATCTTGGCTTTTTACTGTGGCAATTGTTTTACGATGTAAAAAAGAAGCGAAAATGGTTTTACAAGGTACCTTTAAAATACTTGCGGAAAAATGGTTTTGAACCTGCGTTCAGTAGGTTGACGCCCTGGAATTTCGCCAGCTCCTGGTGTTTGAGAATTCATAATCCTTCGGAAGAAATTGAAATTGATATAGATAAAATTGCTTCAGAACAAAAAAGCTATTTACATCTGCGTATTCGTCCACATGGATATTCTAAAAAGCATCTATCTGCCGAACGAATTGTTATCCTTGAGGAGTGGGAAGGGGTAGCCGATCCGAAAAGTTTTGTGTTCTTTTTAGAACTCAACAAACTTACGAGCATGGGAGAGGAGAACTTAAACGAATGGATTGCCAAGCGCATCACAGGATGCAGGGAATGGTATGCACCAAACCCTCCACTGTGAATGAAATAAAAATGGCCTGTAAGCCGGGTTCTGTTCTGCTTGCGCAGCTCTTATCATTTATCTGGGACTTTCATCGCTGAAAGCCTCCAACGCCCTACCCACTGCTTGCTTCATTGCTGAAGCCGGACGAGCAGCCCGTAGTCTTGCGACCCAAACAGCCTATTTGGACTTTCAACCCATGAGGTTTACCCCAATGCGGCATCGCTGCAGCACGAGTAGGCTCTTACCCTACTTTTTCACCCTTACCGCATCAGGGATGCGGCGGTCTTGTTTCTGTGGCACTTTCTGTCTCATGCATGCATGAGCCTTCCCGTTAGGAAGCATGGCGCTCTGTGTTGCCCGGACTTTCCTCTGTTTTATTCAAACAGCGATAAGACGGCCGTTTCAAAGGTAAGTAAAATAAACCGGCTTTTTTCCATAAAAGCGATGTATGCTCTGTACGATTTTAAGGGACGTTTATTCAAGTAAGGCAATCCTGATAAGAAGCATCGTGGGCTTTCCAAAGAATTTTTTACGGGATAATCGTTTTAGAAGCCTTGATTTTATTAGCCGTTTCTACGTTGCAGAAATGTGAATAGAAGAAAAAAAGCCTGTCAGAACGTGCGTTCGAACAGGCTTCTAGGTGGCCCATGATGGTTGGTTATTGCTTAATGAGCACGGAGGTTAATACTTCGGAACTGGTTGTGAGTTTTACAGAATAAATACCAGGACTGTAGCCGGAACCAAGGGTAAACAAGGAATTCAATATTACCGTGCGCGCTTCTACCAACAGGCCTTTCGCATCGTGCACTTCCAGCCAGGCATCGCCTTCGGCGGCACTGGAGAGCCTGAGATCTGCCGCATTGGCAAAGGGATTGGGCGCTACTAACAATTGCGAACTGGCATGACGAATGACTTGCAATACTTGGGAGGTGGTAAAAGATCCATCCAGGTCTTCCTGTACCAAGCGATAGTAGTTGGCACCAAAGGCTGCGTCGAGGTGCACAAATGCATAGTCTTGTACTTGTTGTGTATTGCCGCGTCCTTCGGCGGTATACACGGTACTAAAAGTTTCTCCATCGGTACTGTGTTGCAACACAAAACGCGCATGCTCGGATTCCCAACCCGTTTTCCAGCTAAGCAATACACCGTTCTGATTATCTATACCTTGCCATTCCAATAGCTGCACCGGCAAGGAAGCACAGGATCCTATGCGCGCCAACACAGGCAAGCGTTGGCAAGGGGTGCCGGTAGAAATCTGCCAATTATAAAAATAATTGTATTGATTTAAGGCTCCTGAACCGTTGAATGAACCGGTGATGGAAACGATGCCGGAAGGATTGGAATGGTATGGGAATGCCGGTGAGCCTGCGCTCCACAAAGGATCTTCGAGGGTACCTTTGCTGGCAATTCGCATCCGGAGATTGCTACCCCAGGCTGCCTGCACTACAAAACCAGTAAATGTAAACGTGACCAATTGCTGATGCTGTGCCGTGGTAATGTTTACAATGTTGGAAGTAAATAATCTGGCGGGCGAAAAGGCATTCCCGCTTCCATCCAGAATTTCCAGCGTGATTTGTCCGGAGGAGGAACCGCTGGCATTCATAGGTATTTGAAGCGAGTGTATGGTAAACGTTTGACTGACGGTGAAAGCCAGGTGCAGGCCCGGATTTACGCCCCAAGAAGTAGGCGAACCTGTAGTGGTGGTAGGCCCTGCAGTTCCGGATGACGCCGACATATCTTGCACGTAGTACCAGGTGCTGCTGCTCAGCACGGGTGTAGTAAAGGTATTTCCGGTAGCCAGTGGCGATCCGCCTGAAGGCGCGGCAAACCATTGGTATGGGCCGGCTCCTGCATTCGTAATGCCCAGGTCTATGGCGCCATTGGTGGCAGAGCATCCATCTACGGGAATAGGAAGTAAAGAGGTAATGACTGTATTGGCCTGATTGGTGCAGGAACCAAGGGTAGCCGTAAGTCTGTATCTTCCGGCGCGACGGACCGATGGAAGCGAAGAGCTTGTTTCCCCGGCCAAATTGGAGTATGAAGATCCACCGGAATAATCAACGGACCATTGCCAGGCAGTACCTAGGGGAAAGGCTGAAAGATTGCTAGGTGCCAGGGTATAAAGGGCAGGATCGCAAAGTTGCAGGGGCGTTGCTAAGACCGGAGCAGGAATGGTATTGGTAATCCAAAGGGTATCGCGTTTGGTGCAGGGACCTCCAGTGTAGGCGGAGTCGCGCTCTACTATATAGCCTCCAGGGGCCGTTGCGTTGTAGGTTCTGCCGGTTTGCCCGGAAATTAAAGTTTTCGTAGTGCCATTCCAGGTGTACCAGCGGTATGAAATGCCTGATCCGGGATTGCCGGCGTTGGCATCAAGGGTAACCGGTAACGATTGCGAACAGGTAGAAATATCGGCTCCCAACGATGGCTTGCGGCACGCGTTGCCACCACAGTTGATGGAGACAGGAGCCAAGCGGGAATTAATAAAAGCCAGTGCGCCTACCAACCCTGCATTGTAATCGATGCACACTTCGGTATTTACATAATCGGCGCGACTGTCGTTAAACGATCCATCACGTCTGCCACCCACCAGCGCTCCGAATTGTTGGTTCTTTACAGGAATGACCAAGGAAGGGTCGTTGTCGGGTAAATTTACGTCGTGCAAATACACACTGCGGTGGTGCGGCTGCAAGGGCGCCACATGCGAGTTGGTTGGCCTGAATCCTACGATATACGAACGATTGGAAGGATTATTCCCCAAAATATAATCGATGTCTTTATAAATAAAATTTAAGGTAGTAGCCGAAACGTCGTTGTTTAATTTAGAATATAAGGCTACCAAAAATGCGGAGTTGGCATTGTAGCGCAGGGCTCCCCACCCGCCGCCTGCGGCATCGTATATGCCCAGTCCATTGCGGTTTCCATTGTTCATAAAGTGGCTTTGTATGCGCGCGTTAAACCTCGATATGCCGTTCGCATTGCCCAACCTGGCGAGATTATACAAAGCAATTTCTCCATTGTTCTGATAATCGAAGGTATAATATTGGTTGAAGTTGACATTCGACTCCATGCCTTCTGCTTCAGTTTTGTAAGCATTGTTATTGGTCGCCCAAAAGAGTTCACAACACATGGTCACGTAATCATCGCGCCAATCTTCGTTAGGCTGATAAAATCCACCGAAACAAGTACCCGCAGTTCCCGGATGGTTTTTGGCATAGGTATAGGCATATTGCGCGTGTGTAAGACACAGATCGGCATACGCATTGTCATAGGGCCTGTACATGCGCGACATAAGCGCCAAGGTAGCTCCGCAGAAAGAGGCCATGGATGCATCGTTGGGGTTTTTACACGCAGGCCGCAACGGACTCGCCGTGGTACCATTATCGGAATTTCCACCACAACTAGGTGCGTTGGTTTGAATTTTCACTGCGGTAGACCATTGGCAATGGTCTGCTCCTCCGCCTCCATTGCCTACCTGGTAGTAAAAATTGGAGGCATTGGGAATACATTTTATCAGAAAGTCTGTCTCATGTTTCATCTCATCCAATACATCCGGAATGCAGTTTGGATCGTGGCCACTCCCTTCGAAGGTCCAGACGTTGGCATTTTTATATCCAATATAATGTTGAGTGTAATAATCGTCGTATCCGGTAGGGAATTCGGAGTAGCCTTTAAGAAGCATGTAGGCAGAATAAAATTGCGTTTGTCCGAACTTAACGTGGTCACCGCAATCGTGCCATCCACCCGAAAGATCGGTGCCATCGGCATGGGCATCCGCCCGGAAGGCGCGTCCGCGCAAAGCTGCATTGACACCGGCAGGAAGATGGTTGTGTAAAATCCAGTTATTGTCGCCCGAACGTTGAGCACCATAAAACCTGGTAGTCATCCATAAGGCCTTTTTATAATTGGTAACAGTATGTGCTGGCTGCGAAAAAGCTGTTTGACTTATTACCACCAAGGTAGTAACAATACGGACAAATCTAGTCATTGTGTTTGATAATCAATTATTTAAAAGCTTTCACTTCCCTGTTATGCTAGCAAAAATAGCTAAGAATATGGTGGTAATAAAACATTATTATACTTTTCTAATGATATGTTAAATAAAAACAATCTATATCGCTAAAAAAGAAACTGAAAAAGAAATTTTAAAAACAATAAAATACAATTTGTCATTTTAGTATGGACCCAAATCAACAAGTAATCCTGTCATTTTCATCGAATTAAAGTCTAAGTTTTCATTCCAGAGTTCAATTTCCTGAGTCAACAATGTAGTTGAGTCGATATTCAAAAATTTCAATTGTTCATTTTGATCGATTTTTCTTTTTAGAATCAAAACGCAGCGTCACAATAATTCCTGGATAAGAACAACAGGGTCTTCGAGAGGAAAAGCGTAATGTTCAACCTGCTTTTCATTTTCTGTAAATGAATTTCTATGTAGAAATTAATTTACAAACTGTAGTTTGGGCGTGTCCCGGCGCTGCGCTTGGGTCGGGCTATCGCGGCAAGCTCTGTTGGCGTGGCGCCACTGCGCCACGCCAACAGGCTTTTTGCTCTATCCCTCACGCGTGCCGGCCTGCTGGCCGGCAATTCGGTAATTGATGTAATTAAATAATTTGACTGTCTTTTGGGATTTATTATCAAAGCATACTTTCGGAATAAAAAACTTTCGAAACATAATTCAAACACCTTCGACCTCTAAGGAAATGAAAGCAATCTGGACATTCGTACTACCCTTATCTTTGCTGAGTTGCTTTACAACGCGAGAGAATATAGTCTTTGAAGCTTTTGAAGAACCGTTTCTTGACTGGTATTCATTAACGCTATATTCAAATAGAACGTTTGATTTAAATATCCCTTCTATTGACTATACTGGCACGTATCAAGTGTCGGCCGACACTATATACTTGCAATCAAAGGAAACAGTACAACGAATTGGGAAGATTGGAAATAATAGAGAGGAAATTATAAAAGACCGGTGTTGGATTTTTTTAATTGACTCTACTACGAATAGAATAAGGACGGTAGAGAAACCTAATTCACCCACCATTTCTATTCGAATTGTTGAAAATAAATTATAATCATAAGTCGTTTTTCATAGAAGGATTTCTGTCGAAAAATTCCATTTATAACATGGCTAGCATTGCGTGAGGGATAGAGTGTAAAGCGTGTTGGTGGCGCTTTTAGCGCCACCAACACGCCACAAGGGACACGCCCAAATTAAAAGGTAGCTTTTAGGAAATGGGGTTGGCAAGATAAAATCGGTCTCCGTGATTGGTAGGCTCTATGCCCACAATACCTCCGCTTACAAAATTGATTAATATCTTTTGGGCTTTCCAGAACGGGAGGTGACTTACCTGGCAAAACTTGGATAAGGTAATGTATTCATGTTCGGATAAAAAGTTGAGCAAGGTTTTTTCCTTCTCACCAAACTTAAGCAAAGCATCCTGATGCTGCATTTTTCTTTTCAAGACTTCAATGTACACTTTACTGGCGACCATGCTATTGTCTTTCCACCGCACATGAATCCAGAATTTTCCTGTGTTTTCATCTTTGGCTCCTATCAGTGCATCCAGGCTGCGTGGTACCTTGGCTACCAATACTTTCTTCGGACCGCAAATCAGCACTTCATAAGTTAACGGCACAGTAGGGGCACAATACAACTGTGAAGCAATTTCCAACAGATGCTTTTCTTCCTCCGGTTCAATCCCTCGCACCGCTCCATTATCGCGGATGCCCACCAAAATTCTTCCCCCTTCGCAATTGGAGAAAGCACTGATGGTTTTGGCAATTTTATAACTGCTCGTAATCGTCTCTTTGAAGTCCTGCTGCACATGCTCCCCTTCGGAAATCCATCTTTTTAACACAACAGGAATGTCCATCATTTACAGCGTATTTCTATATTGAGAAATTTTAATGGTGAGCAATAGAACTAACGAGCCAAAAGCCAGCAACAGCCCTATTTCATTTAGAATGAATGAGAATCCGGTTCCGCGTAAAAAGAGATCGTGAAAGGCTTCCAATCCCCAGTTAAGCGGTGAAATTAGACTTATTTTTTGCATGATGTCGGGCATCATATATACGGGCACCCACACTCCTCCAATGGCCGCCAGGAAAAGTACGGTTACCGCACCGCCTACCGTAGCCTGTTGATGTGTTTTGGCCAAGGTACCAAACAGCAAGCCCAGCGAACTGGAAGCGAAAGCAATACATATGCTGGTCAGAATAATCAGGTGGTAATGTTCTCCTGTTTGAATTGCCGGCAAGCCAAACAGAGGAATTATCAGAAAGCCGATCAACAGGAGCAACAACATCTGGAATACTCCCACTACCATATAAACCACTACTTTGGCTAGCATAATATTGCGTATGGCATGCTGTATGGTTTTGAGCCTGAACAAGCTGCCTTCCCGGCGTTCGTTCACCATGCTGGAAGCCAGCGGTATTATAATGAAGAACATTGAAAAGATCGTCCAGGCAGGCACATTGTGCTGAACGGAATTCGGCACGATGGTTAATTTTCGGGTTCCTGTTTGAAGTTTCAACATAGTTAGCGAAGGTCCACGTTCGCCGTTTTTCATCATACTACTAACCATTATCTGCCCCTGAAGGTTTAGTAAGATTTTTTCAAATCCCGATTCCAGGGCCATTGACTGGGCCTTGCTGAGCGTAGGATCCAGTTCCACATCAATTATTTTTGCCTGCGGAGCACTTGAATCGCCGCTGGCAGGCATGCCAAAGCTACCCATCACTTTGTTCATCAGAAGCTGT
The DNA here is from genome assembly GCA_025454925.1 of Cytophagaceae bacterium. Lineage (GTDB taxonomy): Bacteria > Bacteroidota > Bacteroidia > Cytophagales > Cytophagaceae > JALONM01. Next base: position 7,134 of record JALONM010000066.1, on the reverse strand, counting down.
GCCCCAGCCCGAACAGTAGCGGTGGATCCTGGCGGAATATGCACATAGGCGAGGTAGCCTTTCGCCGCCATGTAGGCCGATAACTCCGTATTAGGAGCCAGGCTGTCGCTGTGCACGTCAAACATTTGGGTTTGCTGCAATTGTTCTACAAAAGCCCTACCCAGACTATCCCGGTCTTCGTCTATTACCAGAATGGAAATGCCATCATCGTTTAATTTTTTCATGGCTTTGTCTTGCAACAGAGACATAATGATGACCAGTATGGCGGGCATCAAAAATAGAAGGATCAGGCCCGAACGGTCGCGGAGTAATTGTAGGAATTCTTTTTGAAGTGCGGCTCGAACTGCAATCATGATTACTTTTGTATGATATGAAAAAATGTATCGTCCAGACTACCATGCACGTTATGCTGGCGGGCCAATTCCTCCGGACTCCCATGGGCCACTACCGATCCTTCGTCCATCACCAATATGGAATGGCATAGTCGTTCGGCTTCCTCCAGGTAGTGCGAAGTATACAAAATGGTGAGACCAGAGGCATTTAACTCTTGCAATATTTCCAGGATACGCTTTCTTGAATGAATGTCAACGCCCACTGTAGGCTCATCCAATACTAAAAATTCGGGCTTATGAAGCAGTGCGGCAGCCAGGTTTATTTTTCTTTTTTGTCCTCCGGAAAGATGATCAATTCTGGCATTACGCAACTGGCTCATGTCAAACTTATCGAGCCAGTGATCCATTTCTTGTTGACAATCGCCTTTGCTTAAACCATGCAGGCAACCAAAAAAGCGAAGGTTTTCAGCGACGGTAAGGTTGGGATATAAGGCCAGGTCTTGTGGTACAGTTCCCAGTTTTTTCAGCAAGGCCACCATATCGCGTTTGCCATGGTACAATACTTCCCCGGAGTCAGGTTCAACCAGGCCGCAAAGCATGGATAGGGTGGTGGTTTTACCGGCTCCGTTGGTGCCTAATAATCCAAGTATCTGGCCTTTCTGAATGTGAAAAGAAATACCGTTTACCGCCGGCACAGTGCGGTGTCTGTATTTTTTATACAGGTTTTTAACTTCTATAAGTATCGGAGCATCCAATGTCATGTTCTAAATTTAATGTACCCTGTCACCTCTGATGTCAAGTGTGGCAATGATGGTCGCTTCCTGAGACAATAACTCCTGAAAGCGAAGTTTTACTTCTTCTGCCGGAAAATAAACAGCAGCAAGATCCAGGAAAGTACGATAATGTCCGGCTTCGGAAATCATTAAATCGTAATAGAATTTTTTTAATTCAGGATCTTCCAACTTTTCATGCAATAACTTGAAGCGTTCACAACTCCTGGCTTCAATAAGGGCACATAAAAGAAGTTTGTCGAGCAGGCGCACCTTCTTGTCCTTGCGCTCCAATTGCGCCAGTTGACTCACGTAAGCATCGCTGCGGGCTCTTCCCAAGGCGATGTTTCGCTTCTTCATTTCATTCAGGACCATTCTGAAATGTCCCCATTCCTCCGTTACAATCGGAGATAAGGTAGCTACTAATTCCTCCAGTTCCGGAAATAAAACAATTAAGGAAATGCAGGTGGATGCGGCTTTTTGCTCGCAATAGGCATGGTCGGTCAGGATGTCTTCCATACGCTTACTGGCTACATCGGCCCAACGGGGATCACTAGGGAGCTTTAGTCCAAGCATGATTCTTACAACACAGGATATTTTAGTAATTCATCCAGCCCTCTGCCACTCAGGAAAGACCGCTTCATTTTAGCTACATCTTTTGTCCCGAATCGAATCAAGAAACGATCTTTCATGGCATTTACAGCGCTGCGTTCATTCAACGAAAATACGCCATCCACTACAAAACCTAATAAAATAAGCTGGCAAATTCCGGTGCGCACTTCGGTAGTACTTTGACTCAAACGATCGAGAAAGTAATCATCAATGTCATGATTTTCTTTCGCAGGGATTCCAAAAGTATTGAGAATAGACTCTGCCAACAAAAAGTGATTTTGATGGTACTTACGTTTGGAAACTGCAATAAATTGCAAGGCGTCGTAAATCATATTCCGGTAGCCGATGTTGTTATGGTAACGCTCATAATGCATGCGGCATAAATGTTTAATCAAGTTGGGGGCCATGATTCTGGTTTTCGTTTCCTGAATAACCTGATAGGAGGCCATCGCATTCCAGAAACCAAAGATGGGAATACCGATCAGATCAATGTATTCGCGAAGTGCATAGCGCCCTAGAAAACGCCTTAAGATCAACTTTGCCACATAGTTGGAAATGGTAGCCTTAAGTCGGTTAATGATAAAAAACAAAAACACACTGATCTTGGATGCACCTTGTAAGGGATCTAATCCGTACGTAAAAGGAAGTTTATCTTCTTTCTCCATCCCCACGCGCATCAACGCTTCGATATGCTTCTCAAAGTAACCGTCGTTTTTTTCGGGAAATCCGCAAATACGTGCGATCTTAAATACTGCCCGCAAGTTGATGGCCGTAAGGGCATACAATTCTATGTATACCAATATCAATCCATATATGATGCTGATTACAGGCACGCCTACCTCACCCAGCCAGGGCAGCTCAGCAGTAAAATTTGGAAATAGTGCCGGCCAGATTTTCTGAGGAATATAGAGCAGTAAGACGCCCAACACCCCAAATACAGCCGCCCAAAATAAGGTGGTGATAACTTCGGTGCGAATTTGTTTAATTTCCTTTTCGCTCAGAATGTGTAATTCGTCTTCCCGCCTGGTAGGTGCGTCTTTGAGTTTTAACAAATAGCGGAAAGCAATGCGTTCAATGTAGGTGTATTTTTGTTCTGTTTTCACTTCGATGGAATTATTCCGATATGGGAACGACAAACCTCCCCAATATAAGCAGTTTCGGTTAATTTTTTCAAATAATACGGGCTCCTTTCTTCTCACACGAGAAGATTTCTTTCTGATAGAATCACTTGTACTCTATTCCTGCACCCTTCATGCTGTTTGTTCTTTAACTCCATAGCGCCTATCTTTCGCACTATGAACGAAGAAGCACTCCTCCGATTTTTATATTTTTATTACGAAGCCTATGTACAAAATGCATTCGCTTCCGTCCAGGCAGAAGCAGATGATGGAAGTAGCCTTCCGGTAGATCAAGATTCTGTTATTTCTTTTCTGCTTTCACACCTCGACATTTATCTCGAGCATGCTTCCCTTCATAAAGAATACGAAGCCATCAATCAGACCCGTTTGCTGTATAATTCCTATGCACAGGAGCGGGAGGCCTTTGCTGAATTTGAATTATTTCTGATAGATAATTTTCACCTGTTTGCCCATACACTCACGTATGCGGCATTATCCAAAAAGCATCCAAATCTTAAGAAGTTGAAACTTTCGTATAAAAAAATAGACAATGTTGAGGTGAAATTACTCGACCTGGTTCAGTATGCTGAAAAACGAAGAGATGCTTAAGCCCAAGGTGTTTTGCCAAAGATTCTTGTAAGGTCGGGTGTTTCAGATGGCGCACCATGTTATCGCCTTCAGCCTACCATGGCGAGGGAGGGGCCTTTCCCTTGGCATCTTTGCAGCCTTTGTGCAGGTATTCCCAGTAAAATGCAGTTTTTTTTGTTCTTTTACTCAATACCAGTATATTAGCAAGTAGTACTAGTACTTACCTATAATATGTCTGGATTTTTTAAAAAAGCCCTGGGCTTGTTTGTTGAGATAGAAGAAAGCAAAGACGGTTCCTCTGAAAGAAAGCAGGAACTGAATCCTACTCCAAGTCTCAAAAACACAGGAGCGAACAACACGCCCATACCTACAGGATCTAAACTCAACGAAGCCGATATTGAAAAGTTTGAAAAACATTTCGATAAGCTGTTTGAGCAGGCAAATCTTCCTGGCCCCGATTACTATGAGTTTTGCAAAATGAGCGAAACCCTGGAGGCTCATATCTCTGATGAAAAGGCTCGCATGGCTGCAACCTTTGCTTCCCTAAGTATTCAGGGACTTACCAAACAAAAGTTATTGGAGGCTGCCGAGCACTACAAGCAAATTGTACTGAAAGATAAACAAGCTTTTGAAGGTGCAATTGATAAAAAGGCAGAGGCTGATTTGGAAAGTAGAAAATCTAATGTTTCAGCCTTGGAAAAGCGAATCCAGGACAATGCCGAACTTATTAAAAAACTTACCGCAGAAATTACGGATGCTCAACAAAAAATTGCAACCCTGAAACAGGAAATCAGCGTAGAAGAGCAAAGACTAATCGTAAACAAAAGCGGCTACAACATCGCCTGCGAGGCAATGTTAACGAAGATTAGTACTGATATACAGAAAATTCAAACCAACCTTTAACAGCCATTCATCATGGAAACCAATATATTCCCTAATGACCCCAATCAGGAAAAGTTAAAATCCATTTGGAATCGTCCAGGCGGCAAACCTGCTGTCATTATTGGACTCGGACTCATCGGATTGATTGCCTATTACGTGTTTCCCATTTTGGAAAAAATGGTTTGGAACACCCTGAACTTTGGTATCGCATTAGTGTGTCTGGGGGTATTTCTTTATGTTGTTACCCACCGCAAACTTCGCCTGGCCCTGTATTACTTCTACGAAATGCTTATGAAAAAATTGATAGGCATTGTCATTGAACTTGATCCTTTCATTATTGCAGAAGACTATATCAAAGACATGGAAAAGCAGCGTCAAAAGCTGTACGACCAATCCGTGGAAGTGGACGGCCAGAAGGAGCGTATCCAGATGAAGATTACCGAAAAGGAAAATGAAATGAATAAGTTGATGGCGAAAGCAAAAGCAGCTCAGGCCAACAACATGGGTCCTGAATTAGGCAATGCCACCCGTCAAATCGCCCGTCTGCAGGAATACATCAAACAACTTTCGCCAATCCGCGACAACCTGGCCCGCATTGGCGATTACCTCACTAAAATTCATAAAAATTCAGCTTACCTGATTGAGGATGCAAAAAATGAATTGGAGTTGAAAAAAGATTTGTACAAATCCGTTACCTCCGGGAATAAGGCTTTGAGCTCCGCCATGAAAATTTTTAATGGCGATCCTGAAAAGAAAATGCTCGTGGAGCAATCCATGGAGTTTCTGAAGGAAGACATTGCAGGTAAATTGGCTAATATGAAAAAGGCCATTAGCTATTCCACGGATTTTATGAAATCCATCGATTTGGAAAATGCTACCTTTGAACAACAAGGGTTGCAGATGCTGGAAAATTTTAATCCTGAAGAACAACTAAAATTGAGCTCTTCGACTACTCCTAAGTTGGAGTACAAAAGAGAAATCGGGAAGGTAGACAATAACTACTACGATAATTTATTAAAGTAATTTTTTTGATAACCTACAACGTTTACATACATGTCAGTTAAGATTAAAACCTCCGGTAAAATTTTAATAATCGCCCTAGTGTTGGGTGGTATTTTCGCAGCTAAAGTATTCTGGTGGGATAAGCGCCCTCAGGATGCTAAAGAATCACATGAGATTGGTAAAGTATTATTGCCGGATGCTCCGGAAGCTTCCTTGTCAGGAAATGTTTCAATGCTGGAATTGCCCAGCTCAGATGTTTCTGTAAATGGCGGCACTAAAATTCAATGGAAAATAATGGCATGGAACTCTCAATTCCCGCTTATGTATGCCAATGGGGGAGCCAATACCACAAAAGGTTCCTTGCTTGACAAAGCAAAATTGCAAGTAGAGGTAATCCGTCAAGACGATTGTTATAAATCAATTGCCGACATTGTGAAATTCGCACAAGATTATAAAGATAATCCGAACACTCCTGGTGTGTTCGCGTCCTTTATGGGAGACGGTATGCCGGCATTCTTTGCAGGGTTGGTTAAAGAGTTGGAACCACTTGGTCCGGAATACCAGCCGATCGCATTTTATTCTATGGGCAAATCTTATGGAGAAGATCAGGTCATGGGTCCTAAAGAATGGAAAATGGATCCCAAAAATGCACTGGGTAAAACGGTTGCCTGTGTATTGTACGATGGTGATATGAACATTTTATTGAAATGGGCGGGTGATAATGGATTGAAAGTAAACCCGGATGAAAAAACCTACGATCCTAAAGCCATCAACCTGATTGCTGCAAAAGACTTCCTGGATGCTGGAGAAAAGTACATAGCCGGATATACGGAACCTCGCAAATTAATTGAAAACGGTAAAAAAGTAAACCGAGACACTACCGTAGGCGTGGATGCCGTGGCTACCTGGACTCCTGGTGACGTAAATATTGCACAACGTAAAGGAGGTTTGGTAACTATTGCTTCTACCAAACAGTATTCTTCGCAAATGCCTAACGTAACCATTACCATTAAAAAATTTGCTTACGACCATCGCACGGATATTGAAAATTTAATCATTGCCTTGGCTCAGGCAGGTGATCAGGTTCGTTCGTACTCCGAGGCAAAAAAATATGCCGCCAAGATTTCATCTATTGTATACGACGAACATAAAGAAGAAGACGGAGCATTCTGGTTGAAGTATTACAATGGTATGCCTAAATCGAAAGATATTCAAGGCTTGAATGTAGATTTAGGGGGATCCATGGCGTTTAACCTTTCTGACGCAGCCAATATGTATGGATTAGGTTCGGATAAAATTGACCGTTACAAAATGGTGTATTCTACATTTGGAGATATCCTTTCTAAAATGTATCCGGAAATGTTATCCAAATATCCTTCTTATGAAAAAGTGGTCGATAAAACTTTTATGATGTCGGTAATTGCCAATCATCCGGAGCTGATGACTGGTCAGGCCTTGAAAGTAAATTATTCGCAGGAAATTACATCAGAAGTTTCTTCGAAATCGTATCAGATTCAGTTCGAAACTGGCAGCGCTGTGATTAAATCGAATTCCTACGGTGTATTGGATGAGATCTTGAAATCGGCCGTTGTAGCAGAAGGGTTGAAAGTGGGTGTATACGGACATACCGATGATGTAGGAGACGATCAGAAAAACCAAAGTCTATCGGAAGCCCGCGCTAAGTCGGTAGCTGAATACCTGAAAAGCAAAGGTCTTTCTGATGCCCGTATTGAGTCTCGCGGTTTTGGTGAATCTCAACCTATTGCGGACAATACTTCAGAAAGTGGTCGTGCTCAAAACCGCCGCGTTCAAATTGTGTTAGGAGAATAG
>JALONM010000065.1 GCA_025454925.1 Cytophagaceae bacterium | reverse complement strand
ACCTTCGGAATGCTCAAACGCAAACCTGGGAAAAAGTTTGGGAAGGTACAGCGAATGCCGCACCTTTAGTATCCAGAATTTTTAAAGTTGGATTTTCAGAAACTACTTTTCCTGCAGATGCGATTCGTATTGCATTAAATAGCCCTGTGGTTCCTGGGTGGAATGAAATTGATGCCGTTCAATTGTATCATTCATCCATGACGTTGTCGCTTAATGCTGCTGAAAAAAACAATATAAATTCACAAACAACAATTTTATATCCGAATCCAAGCCAGGGAGAATGTAAAATGTTGCGATCTGAGCCTTCTTATGTTACGATCTTTACTATTTTAGGCGAGACTATTTTTTCCAGAGTAGTGTTACCTGGAGAGACGATTCGTTTGCCGGCAGGCGTATATACAGCGCGCATATTCGATGGTTCCAACAGCATTGACCAAACATTAATTATTCATTAATCAGTTAAATGGAGTATGGTTAAATAGTATTTGGTCTATTTTTTGGTTGGTTAAATCCATAAAATTCTAGAAAACATTATGAAGCAACGATTACTTACCATGTATGGCTATGGTCTTATTTTTCTTTTGGTGTCCACCAATACGATAGCCCAAATCAATCAACTTGTAAAATGTAACTCCTCACTAGCCTCTCCAATTAATAGAGAACATAATGCCATCGTTTTCGATGGAAAACTCTATTTCACTGGAATAACCGCAAAAGGTGATTCAGAACTTGTGGAAATATTTAAAACTCCCAATGGGGTTTATAATACCCAATTTTTTGATGTTGTGCCAGGCTTGAACAAAAACAAAGTAGAGCATAGTGGAGACCCGCATGAGTATCTAGTTGCAGATGGATCTCTATATTTTGTGGCTACTGATACCAATTATGTACAAGGATTATATAAGTTCAAAAATGGTGTAGCCAATAAGATCAAACCCAGTAATGAAGCGATTGAATCCCCATCTAATCTCGTATTCTTTGAAGAGAGAATATACTTTATGGCAAAAAAGGAAGGATCAGTAGAAAAGATTTTACGATACTACGATCCTACCGACAATACCTTATGGTCGGTAACAATAGATAATGGACTTAATGAACAGGTTTATCTGACGGGTGCCCAATTTATTAGTGTTGTGAATGATAGTACCTTGTCTTATATAAAGAAACACGCTGGTAAAATACATTCATACGATATTAAAGCGGCTAAAAAAATCGCAAATGGTCGCCTTGCCATATATGATTTTAACTCTTCCCGAAGCAACAGAGAAAGAGGAACCATAAGCATAACAGATACCATAGCAATCACAGACGTTGAAGTAGGAATGGGTAATTATTTTGTAGCAATTGGCTCTAAAATAGTTCGATCCAACAACAATACATTTGACTCTTTAGCCATCGGTAGAGTTAATCAAGTTTCTAATTTATACTTCAACGAAGGAATCCTTTATTTCTCGCATCAAGATGAAGGAACAAGAATAGCTAACGTAGATATTACGAGTGGTAGAATGGGAGAACTTAATTTTCCAGTTACCAATTCATCTCCAAATGCGATTCTATATTATTCGCCCATTGCTCCTTCTACAATAGTTACCTCCGAATCAAATTTAGGAGATGTTCCAGCGAATATTGTCACCTCCGAATCAAATTTGGGAGATGTGCCAGCTAAAGTGGAAATTTTTAATCCGGAAAGCAATCAACTTGCCAGCATTCATAATGATGAATGGGTCGTTAAAAGCAATACCATTTTGTTGAATGGAGAAGTCTATCTTTTTGGTCGGAAAAATGGGGAGAATTTATTCGAAGTTTTACATCTAACGAAGTCTATGGTCACAGGTGTGTTTTCTGCAACTGAAGAGAATCAAATCGCCATTTACCCAAATCCTGGCAAAAGTTTCATAAGAGTAATTTCAAATGAAAGTAAGCTTGCATTTGAAATTCAAAACAGTTTAGGTCAAACCTTTCAAGTGGGTCAAATTTCTGAAGGGTACATTCAGATTTCCGATTTAAGCAGTGGTGTTTATATTCTAAAATTAGAAAACGGAAAGAGTCAGGTTTTTGTAAAAGAATAGTGGTTAAACAAAAGAGATTCTTTTTGTAGCCTACGATTTTCAAGGTCGGGATGAGCGTTCGTGGATCTGCAATCCATGAATTTAGGATGGGGTAATTATTTCTATTGGAAAGGCCGGAAAATAAATACACTGAGTATCGAAAAAGAAAAGGGGATATGTAAAGTATCCCCTTTTCTTTTTTTGTCAGATATTAAAAAACGACTAAGCTTGAAGCGTCAATTCGGATTTAGCTTGTTGGTAAACCGATTCGATGCCTTCACGCAGGTTTATTTTATGTTTCCAGCCCAGACTATGCAGTTTAGAAACGTCCATTAATTTGCGTGGAGTACCATCTGGTTTTGAAGAATCGAATTTCAACTCTCCTTTAAAACCTACGATGTCTTTAATAAGTAAAGCTAAGTCTTTAATAGAAATATCCTCGCCTACACCTACGTTCAGGAATGGTTCCTCGTTGTACTGTTGCATCAAATAGAAACAAGCATCCGCCAGGTCGTCTACATGCAGGAATTCGCGCAACGGAGTACCCGTGCCCCAAATTTCAACATGACTTGCACCCTCGTTTTTCGCAATTTCCATTTTCTTTAATAAAGCAGGCAGTACATGCGAATTATTCAAATTGTAATTGTCGTTGGGACCATACAAATTGGTAGGCATTACTGAAATGTAATTACAACCATACTGACGGCGATAAGACTCACACATTTTGATGCCAGCAATTTTAGCGATGGCATACGGTTCGTTGGTTTGTTCCAGCAATCCACTAAGAAGAGAATCTTCGCTTAGGGGTTGTGGTGCAAGTTTAGGATAAATGCAAGAGGAACCCAGAAACATAAGTTTCTTCACCTGATTCAGGTATGCGCTATGAATCACATTATTCTGAATCATTAGATTGTCGTACAAAAACTCTGCACGGAACGTATTGTTGGCATGGATTCCACCTACTTTAGCAGCAGATAAGAAAACATAGTCGGGTTTTTCTGTTGCAAAGAACTGCTGAACAGCAGCCTGGTTGCGCAGGTCTAATTCTTTGGAAGTCTTTACAATAATATGCTGGAACCCTTCCGACTGCAATTTGCGCACAATGGCAGAACCTACCATTCCACGGTGTCCGGCTACGAATATTTTATCAGTTGTATTCATGGTTGACTATTCGTAGTAATTTTTAACAGTATGTCCTTCTTTTTTGAGGAGTTCATCTTTGCGGAATAACTCTAAATCAGAAGCCATCATTTCTTTTACAAGAGCAGGCAAATCGTATTTAGGTTCCCACCCAAGTTTAGATTTTGATTTGGCAGGGTTACCAATCAAAAGGTCTACCTCCGTAGGACGGAAATAGTTTGCATCTACCGCCACCACTTCACGACCGATCTCTAGGCTGAATTCAGAATTGGAACAAGCTTTCACAATTCCCACTTCTTTCACTCCTTCACCTTTGAATTCTAATTCAATTCCTAATTCTAGGAATGCCATGCGAACGAAATCGCGCACAGTGGTAGTAATACCGGTTGCAATTACAAAGTCTTCTGGTTTTTCTTGCTGGAGAATAAGCCACATTGCTTCAACGTAATCTTTGGCATGCCCCCAGTCACGTTTGGCATCCAGATTACCTAAGTATAATTTCTTTTGCAAACCTAGCGCAATGCGGGCAGCACCACGAGTGATTTTGCGGGTTACAAACGTTTCTCCACGCAAAGGAGACTCGTGGTTAAACAGAATCCCGTTGCAGGCAAACATATTGTAGGCTTCACGGTAGTTTACCGTAATCCAATACCCATATAGTTTAGCAACTGCGTAAGGTGAGCGAGGATAGAATGGAGTTGTCTCCGACTGAGGTACCTCTTGCACCAATCCATACAATTCAGAAGTAGATGCTTGATATACTTTCGTTTTATGCGTTAAATCCAGCAAACGTACAGCTTCAAGAATGCGCAAAGCTCCGATACCATCCACATTGGCGGTATACTCTGGAGAGTCAAAACTCACTTTTACGTGAGACATGGCACCGAGATTGTAAATTTCGTCGGGCTGAATCATTTGAATGATGCGGATGATATTCGCGGAATCGGATAAGTCTCCGTAGTGAAGTTTAAATTTTGTTTCAGATTCAAACTGATCCTGGTATAAGTGGTCAATACGGTCGGTATTAAACAAGGAACTTCTTCTTTTAATTCCATGTACTTCGTATCCTTTGTTCAATAACAACTCGGCCAGGTAAGCTCCATCTTGCCCGGTAATACCAGTGATTAAGGCTTTTTTCATTTAGATTTAAAACGTTAATTGAATGTTTGTAAAAGGTAATTAATAGGCGTTTTTCTCACCTACTACCATATTGAATAGCGTTCGGTACACAATTTTTAAATCGAGCACGAAGTTCCAGTTTTCCAGATACCATACGTCGTACTCCACTCTTTTCTCCATACGATCATCGTGACCGGTTTCACCGCGGAAGCCATTCACCTGTGCCCAACCTGTAATACCCGGTTTTACCAGATGGCGAACCATAAATTTATCGATTAATTGGGAATATTCCTCGGTATGTTTCAGCATATGTGGACGAGGTCCCACCACCGACATTTGCCCCATCAAAACATTAAAGAATTGTGGCAATTCATCAAGGTTGGTTTTACGCATTATTTTTCCAATCCAGGTGATTCGTGCATCTCCTTTTACTGCTTGCATAGTATCCGATTGGGCATTTACCGTCATCGAGCGGAATTTATAACAATTGAATTCAATATTGTCCTTACCGGTTCTTAGTTGCTTAAAGAAAACGGGCCCCTTCGAAGAAAGTTTAATAAGCAAAGCGAGCACCGGGAATAAAATCGGGAAGATGCAGATAATCACCAAAAGCGAGAATACGATGTCAAAAGAGCGTTTAACGATCCGGTTTACCATTTCACCCAAAGGTTCATTTCTAACGGAAAGCACGGGAATGTTATCGTAAAAGTCGATGCTTACTTTTTTGTTGAAGAACCCACTGAAGTCAGGTACCATCCGGAAGCGAATTAAGTGGTTGTCGGAGAAACTTAATAAATCGTAAATAGTTTTCGATTCGGCCAACGATAGTGTACAATAAATTTCATCGACATTTTCCTGTTCACAATAGTCTTTTACTTGGTCCACATTACCCAGGTACCAGGCAGAATGTTTTTCAGAACTTTCGTTAGCGAAATAACCCACGAATTTGAAACCATTAAATAAATGTTTGTTGAAATAATCATGGATGGAATCTGCCATGGCTCCATCACCAACAATAATTACTTTGCGATAATTAAAACCTGCAATCCTTGCCAGACGTATAAAGTAGAAGAGAATGAATTTCCATGAGATCATGAAGGCGAAAAGAATTCCAAAGGTGATGAATAAGCTCTCTCTTGAAAAATAAGAAAGTTTAAACACGGCAATAAAGGACATGGAGATAAGGATAAACAGAATATACGATTTGGTTACAGTATTAAGGAGTTTATCTATGCGCTTTCCTCGCTCATGTATTTCTTGTTTCTGATTCAGGAAGAACCATACAACATTCAATGAGAACAATACAAACCCATAAATCCATAAATCTGGAAGTACTTCATTTTTATCGTGCTCGAGAAAAGCAAACACGCCGAAACTGAGGTTAATGATCAGCAAGTCCCCGATCAGGTTTACCATTTTAATTTTTTGAGATCCGCTACCCATCATTTCATTCTTCGTTTAACGTTGTACACTCTAACAACATGGCGGGCACTAAACCCGGCCATTAACAGTATAAAAAGCGAATTGGTGATTACATATCGTTTCCAAAGTCGCTTAGGTTCCTGAATTAATCTGTATGCCCATTCCATGCTTATGTTTTGAACCCATTGCGGGGCTCTATCTTGCACTCCTGCATATACAGGAAACGCTCCTCCCACTCCGAGCATACAGCTGTTTATCTTATTTTTGTGTTCGGCCATCCATTTTTCCTGTTTCGGACAACCGAGCGCCACCATTACAAAATCCGGACCAGAACCATTGATTAAATCAATAATTTCTTTCTTTTCAATTTCTGTAAGTACCCGGAAAGGGGGTGAATAGTAACCCGCTATTTTTAATCCTGGATGATCTTTTTTTATTCGTTCAATAATTTTGGTTAATACCTCTTCGGTGGAGCCGTAAAGAAAAACGGAAAGTCCCCGCTCTTCGGATTCCTTCAACAAAGAGGGAAATAAGTCCATCCCCGCCACTCTATCCTGGGATTTTCCATATAATACACCTAATGATTTTGCCAAGGGCATGCCGTCTGGGGTGGCAATGTTGGCATTATTTACTACCGAACGAAAGGTTTTGTCCTGATGGGCCTCGATGAGCATGTGCACATTCGATATGCATACATAAGACGATTTTTTTCGTTGCGATAGCGCTATAATCTCCTCAACAAATAACTGGTATTTGCCAGTACTTAATCTGGTTGCAAGCAGCCTTCGTTTAATCATAGCTCTGTGAAATTACTCTAATTTAACCAGTGATTTTTTTCGTAAAGGACCGATTTGGTACATTACAACTTTTACCTTGAAAACTTCAAAACTATAAAAGGAGACTGTTTTGATGCTAATTGAAATTGGATAAGTAATAAAAAAGCGTACGTTTTAATACGTACTATGCTCTTTATAAAATATGAAAGATTAAAAAAGAGAAATTTATTACATTTTATAACGTTTTCAAGAATTTCTAAGCCCTAAAACTAAGGTTTTTTTATAATAAGTAATAAGAAAAATTCTAAATAATCCAATACGCCAAATAGATGAAATGAGTAATAATCACTCTTTTTTGTGGCTCAACTGAAACAATAACCGTTTTTATAATGGAATAGTTCAATAGTAATAGTACAAGCCTCTAAGACTATTGAAATATCTTGATTTAGTTCTATAATTTCTGATAGATCATCAATTTGCCACTACTTTATTTTTATAATTTTAATTGTGACAGAAAAAAACATTACTTTTATAACTTAACTAAGTTGGCAACGTGTTGCCAGATTTGAATATCATTTAAAATATCCAAGTATTAGCTAGATACTCTATGCGTAATTTGTTATCGGTTTCAGTATTGCTGGTATTATTTGCACAATGTGTAAGTACCAAGAAGACGGTATATTTTCATGGCATGGAAGATAAGTCCATTGCCACCACAATGGTAGTAGAGGCTCCAGTGATTCAAAAAAATGATCTATTAGACATTTCGATCAGCAGTTTAAATCCCAATGCCTCCGCCATTTTTAATTTAGGCGGAAGCGCCGCGCTTACCAATACGTTGTCAGGTACCATTACCCAAACGTTTGGCTACCTGGTAGATCAGACAGGGGCAATTCAGCTTCCTGTTTTGGGCAATATAAAAGCAGAAGGCCTGACGCAGGCAGCCTTGAAGGACAGTATTGTACAGCGGATTCTCCAACGAAAATTATTGATTGACCCCATCGTTACAATTCGTTTTTTGAATTTTAAAATTTCCGTCATGGGAGAAGTGGGGCGTCCAAACGTTTACAATATCCCGAATGAAAAGATTACCTTGCTGGAAGCATTGACCTTGGCAGGAGATCTTACTGTTTATTCACGCAGAGATAATGTATTGTTGATTCGTGAAGAAAAGGGACAACGTCAGGTGATACGCATCAATTTGAACACCGATGAGCTTTTCACATCTCCTTATTACTATTTAAAATCAGGAGATATTTTGTATGTAGAGCACAACCGCGCCAAAGTGGCTAATTCCAGGCCTGTGGCACCTTGGTTGTCGGCTATCTTCAGTGGCTCTTCATTAATCATTGTAATACTGGATCGATTAGTTTTTAGATAATGAAAACAGACATGCATACCGAACAGAAGAATGAAATAAATATAGCCTCCTTTCTGATGTTTCGTTTCCTGCCTTATTGGCCTGTGTTGGTATTGTTCGCAGTGGGATGTTTGGCTGCGGCCTATGCGTATTTAAAAATTGCCCTTCCTACGTATGAGGCATATGCCACGCTTCTCATTAAAGACGAAAAAAAGGGCTCGGACGATGCCCGCATGATTGAAGCGCTGAACGTTTTCGGGACAAAAAAAATCGTTGAAAACGAAATTGAGGTAATTAAATCAAGGGCATTAATCAAAGAAGTCGTGCTGAATTTGGCCTTGTATGCGCCTATCAGCATGGAAAAAGAAGTAAAGACGATTTCGGCCTATGTTTGTTCTCCTGTGATTGTTTTTCATAAGGATCCAGAAAATTTAAAAGAAACAGAGAAAGTTTATTTCGAGTTCGATACCGTGCGTAATGTGGTGCGCGTAGGAAAACAGGAATTCGTTTTGAATACCTGGGTAGAATCTCCTTATGGAACGTTGCAATTCAAAAGAAATCAAAAGCTAAAGTATCCTACCATACGGCAACTTTATTTTTCCTTAATTCCAGTAAAAAAAGTAGTAACACATTACCAAACTAAATTGGGAGTGAGTGCGGCGAATAAACTTTCTTCGGTGGTTATTCTCAACTTAGCCGATCAGGTTCCAGAGCGTGCCGAAGACGTATTAAACGAACTCATCAGTAGTTATAATAAAGCTGGTATTAACGATAAAAATGTGTTGGCTGATAATACCCTTACTTTTATTGAAGAACGTCTTAACCATGTGAAGTCGGAGGTAGATTCGGTTGACAAGCAAATACAAGAGTTTCGCTCCAGTCAGGGCGCTGTAAATCTTAGCGAACAAAGTACCTTGTTCCTTAAAAATGTGGGAGAGAATGATCAACGCATCGCCGTGTTGAATACGCAGTTAGCAGTGTTGAATAAAGTTTACCGTTCCATTCAAGCAGGTCAGAGTTCGGCGGGCATAGCTCCATCTACACTTGGAGTAGAAGATCCTATTTTAGCTCAATTGTTGAACAGACTTTCTGCAGCGGAAATAGAATATCAAAAGCTTAAAACAATAACCGCTGAAAATAACCCAGTTCTCCTATCATTATCCAACGAAATCAATCAGATTAAGCCGAGCATATTGGAAAGTATTAACGTACAAAAGGTAAATTTATCTGCTCGCATCAATCAACTAAAAGAAACGAATACACGATACGCACAAGCCCTCAACACAATTCCAGAAAAGGAGAGAAGACTTCTGGAAATTAGCAGGCAAAAAACGATCATAAATAATGTTTACGATTTTCTTTTGCAGAAGAAAGAAGAGACAGCCATATCGTATGCTTCCACCGTGCCAGACAGCAGGGTATTGGATGTTGCCGAATCTTCTATAAAACCGGTGAGTCCCAAAAAAATCATAGTATTCGGCGGAGCTATTTTTCTTTCGTTGGTGTTAACCATAATTTTTGTTGTACTGAAAGATTTTATCAGTTCTTCCTTGCTGTTTCGCTCCGAGTTATCCGATATAGCCCCGGTTCCTGTGTGGGGAGAAATTAATGAACAGTCATCTAAAAAGCCGAATCCAGAAGTATTGCGCCGTCAGATTTTTGCAGCCATCGCGAACATGGGCATTCTATCGCCGGAAAATACTGGGAAAAGAATTCTAACTACTTCCAGCCGAAGAGGAGAGGGAAAAAGTTTTGTTGCTCATGCACTTGCCCAATCTCTAGTGGCAAATGGCAAACGAGTAATTCTACTGGATATGGATTTTCAGGGTTCTAATCCATTATCAGGAGGCACCAACGCTACTTTATACGATTATTTAACAGGTAAAGCAAATGCCGCGCAGTTGCTGAGCCAAACTTCCATCGAAGGGCTTTTGTATATTGCTCCTGGTAAAAATGAAATCACCTATGCGCAGCTTTTCAATACTGGTAAGTTGTTTGCTTTGTTGGATGAGCTGTATGCTCAATGTGATTTTATCATTCTGGATACCTCTTATCTGGATCCTGTGAGCGATTCTTTGCTGCTTGCCAACGTAGCGGATCATGTATTGGTCGTAGGGCGTCATAGAGTTACCTCTAAGGCAATCATGAAAGAACGTATGACGCAGATATTGGCTCATGCGAAATCTCGTGTAGGATTTGTGTTTAATGGGGTTAAGTCCAGAGGTTTCTTAAAAGGACCTGGATTTGGATATGGAAACGAAAGTTTTCAAGGTTGAGTTGTTTCCAGACAATATTCCCCAACGTGTTAAAGAAGATTTATTCAGGATATAAATGACCCAACTGTGGCAGCGGCTTAAAGGCAAATGGCAGGCGATGCTCAAGGATGAACGAAGCAGAAAGCTTGCGTTCAATGTGCTGTCTTCTATGGTTGTTAAGGTGATTAGCATGGTGGTTACCTTGGCATTGATGCCTATATCCTTGCAACTGACTGATAAAACTACCTATGGTGTTTGGCTTACTCTTTCGTCGGTGATATTATGGTTGAACTTTTTTGATATGGGCCTTTCCAATGGTCTTACCAATAAATTGTCTTCCTCTTTCGCTTTAGGCGAAACGTTAAAAGCCCGTAAATTTCTTTCTACAACCTATTTCCTTTTATTACTTATTTTAATCCCCATCTGTTTCATCTTTATTCCGGTTTCATTTTTTGTCGACTGGAATTCTATTTTCAATACACAGTTAAAACCTGAAGTTATTCGGTCGGCTGTATGGATCACGTTTGCCTCTTTTTGCCTTACTTTTTTGCTTAAACCGTTGATCGACCTGCTCAAGGCAAGCCAACAACATTTTGTAATCAGCATTATTCAGGTAGCGGCCAACCTGGGGGCGCTATTTTTGATTTGGCTTTGGGGACCATCGGTTGAAAATAAGTTTCTATTTATGTGCATGTCTTTGGCATTCTCTTTTCCGATCTCACTGCTCATTGCCTCCCTTATTTTTTATCAGGGAAGATTCCGGTCTATTCTTCCTTCCTTTTCCTTTGTTTCAATGTCTTTCGCAAAGGAAATTTTTGGAATCAGTACTAAGTTTCTGATTATCCAATTGTCGGTACTTACCATTTTTACCTCCAATAATTTTCTGATTTCTTCTTTTGTTGGAAATGATTATGTAACCTATTATAATTTTTCGTATCGACTATTTAGTATCATTATCATATTTCAAACGATGATCATGACCCCATTATGGCCAGCTTTTACCGATGCCTATACCTTAAAGGATTTCAACTGGATCAGGAATGTAATATCGAAAAGCAATAAATTAAATTTTTTACTCCTGATTCCATTGTTGGGCATGCTTATTTTTTCATCTACCATTTATTGGTATTGGGTAGGCCCCGATATTTTGATTCCTCCTTCGATAAATTATTTGCTTGCCATCTTTGTTTCAGTTTCAATTTTTAAGGAAACATATGTGTCCTTTATAAATGGCTCCGGAAGATTGAATTTGCAAGTGCTCTACAGCATAACTACTATAGCGGCGCATTATCCCCTGGCGTATCTGTTCAGTAAGGTGTTGCTGATGGGGATCAATGGCATTTTGTTGCTGAATATTATTTGGGTGCTGTTAGGGTTTATTTTGTGGAAGATTCAATACCATCAGATTATTTCAAAAGAAAAACAAAACTGGATTTGGAATTGATATGGGGAAATTGATTTATTTTTATAAAGACTATTCCGCCAGGTTGATTTTTTTAATCTTAACTGCCAATTTATTTTATGATGATCCTACCTTGTATTTATACAAGCGGATCATGTATTCCATTTGTATTTATGCTGCCGTTTTTGAAATCGGTAGATTTTATTATCAGAATTATAAAAAGGAAAATTTATTCCGGGCTGCCTGGTTCGATTATTTTTATTTACCCTTGCTCGGAATTTTTATTTTGATTGCCTTAAGCCTGGATCTTACCAATCCCAGTCTGAAGTGGATTACCCTGATCAATAATCCTTTTTGTTTACTCTCCGCGGGGCCCATTATGTTGTACATGATTGGAGCCAATTCGGAAAGTTTAGACAAGGTTTTTGATGTGTTGCTCATTGCGTTTTGTGCATTTTGTGTAGTAGCATCGTTTCCGATCTTTGGCAGGGTAAAATATTACCAGGGATATATTTCTGCATACGCATTTGTTCCTTTCTTTATTCTTTCGCTGCATCTGAAACGGTACAAGGTATTTGCTGCGCTGCTGCTATTGGTAGGAATTTATTTTAGTGGCTTATCGGATTATCGGATTATTGCCATGCGCATTTTACTTTTTGGTAGCTTGCTTGTAGGACTAACGGTGGTAAGGAAATCGGGCTTTCTGAAGTTTTTAATTCTTTTGGTTTCTTGCATTGCGCTGTATCATTTCATCGCGAACCTGGCGGACGTACTGGCCTTATTTAAAGAACTATTAGGGTTGAAGTCCTTCGACGATGACGATACACGTGGATTTCTTTGGAGTGAATTATTCGGTGAATTAAAGGGAATGGAGCTTTTTTATGGACGTGGTTTTGTAGGTACTTATTTTTCAGAATATTTTTTAATGATCTTAATTCACTATAATACCTATTCGGATCATTATGACCGTTTTTCCATTGAGGTAGGTTTTTTAGAGTTAATTTTAAAAGGAGGTTTTTTCTGGTATTTTCTCTTTATCACTCCTATGCTGGTCAGCAGCATAAAAGGAATTTTTGTGTATCATAAAGATCCGTTGATATTTCATGTTTCCATTTTCTTGTTTGTGGAACTCATGCTCATGTTCATAGAGAATATTCCGTATTTCAGCTTTCAGTTTTCATTGCTTTTCTTTTTAAGCGGCTATATTCTGAAACGGATGTATGAAATAAAACACAATCGTTTGGGTACTTTACATGCGATAATGGAATGAAAGTGATTACAACTAGTTGGGATGATGGGCATCCTTTAGATTTTAAACTAGCGGATTTGTTGGATAAGTATGGATTATCCGGAACTTTTTATGTTCCACATTCCAATCATGAGCATGAAGTTATGAATGAGAGGCAGGTGCAACAGTTGTCTACACGCTTCGAGATTGGTGGTCATACGATGAATCATGTGCGATTGCATTCCAGGGATGAGAGGGTTCTCACTCGGGAGATAAAAGGTTGTTTTGATTGGTTGCATGAACTTACTGGGGATGTTCCGGTTTCCTTTTGTTTTCCAGGAGGAGTTTTTCATTCGTTGGCCGAGCAAGTAGCGAGGGATTCCGGATTTCAATATTTACGAAGTACCGAGTTGTTGCGCCTGAATTTCAATGCAGGGCTCATAGCGCCGACTACGCTTCAACTGTATCCGCATACCCGGATAACATATATCAAGCATTTACTCAAACGATACCGCTTTGATTCGTTAGCGCAACTCAGCTTTCGCTACCGATCTGTGGAGCTGACTGAGTTGTTGCATACATTTTTACAAAAGTTGGAAAATGAAGGAGGCTGCTTTCATCTCTGGGGGCATTCCTGGGAGATAGAAGAATTTCAGTTGTGGCCGTTGCTGGAGAATGTATTTAAGGTTCTTGCGCAGTATTCGGATATTGAAAAAGTAAGTAATAAAGAGTTGTTGCAAAAGATGTAAGCGGCATGAAGCGAATTATACTGTCTGCATATACGTGTTGTCCCAATAGGGGCTCTGAGCCAGGAAATGGATGGAACTGGCTGATGGGATATTTGGAACAGGGTTACCAGGTGGATTGTATTACTTCAGACCGTTATCAGTCGATACTGGAGGATTTTAAAAAGAATCATCCTCACCTGGCTTTGACATTTTATTTTTGTCGTACCAATCTTTCTCGTCCGGCCTTGCGCATACCCTTGCTTGGAGATTATCTGCATTATTATATCTGGCTGTGGAATGCCCGTCCAAAGGTAAAGGCACTCGCCAGCTTGCATGCTTATGATCACGCGCACCATGTTACGTATAGCTCTATTAAA
This sequence comes from Cytophagaceae bacterium, assembly GCA_025454925.1. Lineage (GTDB taxonomy): Bacteria > Bacteroidota > Bacteroidia > Cytophagales > Cytophagaceae > JALONM01. Next base: position 7,231 of record JALONM010000065.1, on the reverse strand, counting down.
TTTGGAACGCCTTTATACGATTTACCTTTTCCAATTTATTTAGGTCCATTAGGAGGAGGGAGCTTGCCTCATGGAAGTTTACGAAAGTATCTTGATAAAAGCATTTACTTCGAAAAAATAAAATTTGCCATCGGACACATACTTTCCTTGCTGAACCCATCGGTAAAAAAATCCATTCAATCGGCTTCTGTCATTCTAATTTCAAACACCATTGCCGAAAATTTGGTGCGCAGGTATTATGCGGGGAAAATCATACGTATGTTTGATGCGGGATTGGCGAATCAGTTTGAATTGCCATTTGTCTCAAAATCCCTGGATAAGCCTTTGCAGTTGCTTTGGATAGGAAGAGCATTGCCTCGGAAAGGTCTGAACCTTGCGCTCCAGGCAATAGCAGCGTTGCCTGCATCGTTTCCCTGTCATCTTACTGTGGTAGGAGATGGCCCGACCCTCGAAGCCTGCAAGCAGCAAGCGCTTCAATTGGGCATAAACAAAAGCGTTACGTTTACAGGGAAAGTGGCTTACGATCAATTGAAGCCCTTGTATCAGCAAAGCCATTATTTGTTTTTTCCCAGTCTTATTGACTCTTGTCCAATGCAAGTATTTGAGGCGATGGCATTCGGAATCCCTGTAATAAGTTTGGATCATCAAGGTATGAAAGACCAGATAGATGCCAGTCGAGGCTTTAAAGTTCCTGTAGCGACTGGTGTTGATTATCCTAAGGCATTGGCCGCTGCCATCGAAAAAGCTGCTCAGCCAGACGTTCCTTATGCAGCACTTCGTGAAAATGCCTATCGCTTTGGGCAGCAACAACTTTGGAAAAATCGTATTCCTCAATTCTTAACCTCTATTCTATCGGTATGAAATATTTAATTTGTGATTTAAATATCCAGAAGAAAGGGCATTATATCGGATATAATCAGTTTTTGATAAGTTATCAGACTGCATTTGCACAGAAACGACCCAACGATACCGTAGCGTTTTTATATAATGAGGAAGCGAGAGATTTACTAAGTTTCGAAGGAATAGATCCACAGCACATACATTTTACATCATACAATACATGGTCCAGTAAATCCTTGGGAGAAAAGCTCAAGTTGTTTAAAGAGGTAAAGCGCATTACCGAGCAGGTAGGTGCAGATCATTTAATTTTTATGGACCTAGATCAATATCAGATTCCGATCTTTGCAACTTCTTTTTCTTTTAAGGTTTCGGGAGTGCTATTCCGGCCGCATCATCGCATCCAGCCAAGTCATGAGGGGTGGAAAGCGACCTGGTCTTCCTGGGTACAACGCAGAAAAAAAATAATCGCAGAAAAATTTCTTACCTATACCAAGCAGGTAGAAAATATTTTCATTTTGAACGATGAGGCAGGTGTGGAGCAATTAAATCGATTCCATGGAAGCCGCCAGTTTCGTTATCTCCCGGATCCGGTATTTTCTTATCCTAGTTCAGTGCAGCAAACAGGGAATTCGACGCGCTTTAAATTTCTGATTTTTGGAGCGATCAACGAGCGAAAGAATATTACGAATATTGTGAATGCATTTGATCAAGCCACCTTTTCTATTCCGGTAACCTTGCAGATTGTAGGCTCTTCCGATGCGGCGTATCTTCAATATCTGAGTGAATTGATCGCTTCGCTGAAATCGTTGCATGCAGAGAAGGAAATAGAAGTGCATTCCAGTTTTGTGAGCAATGAACAAATGGATGTGTACTTCGCTCAAGCATCGGTTTGTTTATTGGTGTATAAAGATTTCTTTGGATCCAGTGGCTTGCTAGGTCGTGCTTCCTTGCATGGAAAGCCAGTGGTAGGTACCAATGTAGGATTGTTGAATGAATTGATTCAGAAGTATCAGTTAGGAATTGTTTGCGATCCGAATAGTATTTCATCGATTGCGGCAGCACTCACCTCTTCGTGTTCTCTGAAACTTCCTGCCTCCCATTTTCATTCTTTCTATTCTCAATTTTCTCCCGAAAATTTTGCAGACACTTTAATCTCTCCCAGGCCATGAAGGTTTTGCTTTTGCATAATCAATATAAAATTTCCGGTGGGGAAGATGTTCAAACCATGGAGGAATTGCGTCTGCTGAAAGCGCATGGGATTTCCTGTGATTTGTTTACCGTTCATAACGACGAGGTGGAAACCATGCATCCCTTGCGGCTGGCCGCCAATACCATCTGGTCATCCAGGTATTACCGAAAGGTGTATGAAATGGTAAAACAAGGAGGATATGATGTGGTTCATATTCAGAACTTTTTTCCATTATTATCACCCAGTATTATTTATGCCATCAAAAAGGCGGGAGCCAAAGTCGTATTGACCGCCCATAATTACCGACTCATTTGCCCCAACGCTCTTTTATTTGTCGATAATCAAGTTTGTCATTCCTGTGTTTCTAAAACACTACCATATCCTGCCATTGTTAAAAAATGTTATCGCGACAATACCGCAGCTTCTGCCGTGGCGGCGTCCATGCTTGGGGTGCATAACCTCATGAAGACTTGGTCGAAGCTTGATGCCATTATCTGCGTTTCTTCGTTTGTTCAAAAACAACTTTCTCAGGCGGGGTTTGCTTCGGTACCCCTGCATGTTCGATACAATCACGTGGCTCACACCACTTTGCCAGAAAGTAAGCTCGAAGATTCAGAGGGTTATTATTTATTTGTAGGACGCTTGAGTGATCAAAAGGGCGTGCCGATTTTATTGAAAGCGTTTTCTGGTTCGGGTAGACGTTTGAAAATTATTGGAGAAGGACCAATGCTCTCACTGGTGCAACAAACCATATCGCTTCATTCAACTATAGAGTATTTGGGAAAGAGAAGCCTGGAAGAGACCCACCGGTATATGGCAGGAGCGAGGGCCTTGATTGTACCTTCTATGTCGCATGAACCCTTTGGCAGAACCATAGTAGAAGCATTTGCGCAAGGTACTCCGGTGTTAGGCTCTGCAATGGGAGGAATTACGGAGTTGATAGAAGATGGGTACAACGGTTTTCTTTTTCAGCCCGAAAGGATAGAATCATTGAAAGGTGCGTTGGATCGTTTCGAGTCTGTTCCGGAACCGGCAGCAATGCGAGCAAACGCAAAGCGCAGATTTATAGAGGAATTTAACGAAGAAAAAAGTTTTAGAAGTTTGTTGTCTATTTATGAACAAGTTTGTGCCAAGCATTCTAAAATAAAACATCCATCCCAACAATATTGAGCGTATGAAAGTATTAATGCTGCATAACAAGTATAAAATTTCCGGAGGAGAGGATGTGTCTACTCAGGCGGAATATGAGATGCTGAAAGAGGGAGGGCTTGATATTGATTTACATTGCGTGCATAACGATGCGTTGGATCATATGCCTTCCTGGAAGGCGGCATTGAATACTGTGTGGTCTATTTCTTCACACAAGGATATTGTGCAGCGCATACACTCCAAGAAATACGATTTAGTGCATGTTCAAAATTTTTTTCCATTACTTTCTCCGAGTATATTTCATGCAGCCAAAAAATGTGGAGTCAAGGTTGTGATGTCAGTGCGCAACTATCGATTAGTATGTCCCAATGCCTTATTATTTACCAACGATGAAGTATGCGAAAAATGTGTAGGTAAATCAATTCCTTTTCCTGGTATCACTGGGAAATGTTACCGGGATAGCCGAGCAGCCTCTGCCGTAGCCGTAGCGATGTTGAGTGCCCACCACCTCCTGGGTACTTTTAGGAATAAAGTGGATGGATATATTTGTATCAGTGAATTTGTAAAGAAACAATTGATGGAAGGAGGGTTCGCTGAAAACAAACTGCATGTAAAACATAACTTCGTCGTATCTCAGTTGGAACCTAGTTTTCAACCCGGTGAATATTATGTTTATGCAGGAAGGCTTTCCCAGGAGAAGGGAATTGATTTGGTCATGGAAGCGTTTCGAAATACAAATCTTCCATTGAAAATAATCGGAGACGGCCCTTTGAAAGAATCGTTGAAACAGCAATCTGCTTCCAGTCCGAATATTTCATTGTTGGGTAAATTGCCACTACAAGAAACGTATAAGGTAATTTCAGGGGCCAAAGCGCTTGTTTTTCCTTCCAAGTGGCACGAACCTTTTGGGAGAACGATTGTAGAGGCTTTTGCTCACGGCACTCCTGTTGTAGGAACTGCCATGGGGGGAGTGACTGAATTGATAAAAGACGGATACAACGGGTTTTTATTTGATCCATTTAAAAACCATGCTTTAACAGATGTTCTGAACCGATTTGAGCAGCAACACAGCCTTAAGCTGCGCGAGCAGGCATACCAATCGTATCAGTCTCATTTTACCAAAGAGAAAAACTTTTCAGAATTAACACATTATTACCAACAGATTTTGACTGCTTAGTATGGGAACTTTACGATTTATACTTGCCATTTCCGTTATAATGGCGCATTCAGTAGGGTTGACCAAAGTGAATATATTGGGAGGACCTCTCGCAGTAAAAGCATTTTTTATTATCTCTGGGTTTTATATGGCGTTAATACTTAATGAAAAGTATACTACACCCGATTCGTATGGCGTATTTATAAAAAACAGAGCCTTGCGTTTATTCCCCATTTATTTTGCAGTTCTTGTCATCTCTTTTTTTGCATTTTATCTCGCTTCGCAATTGAAGCAGACCAATCCCGATTTTTATTTGTTTTTTGGAAATCCAATGGATTCATACATTCAACACGGGAGTGAATTGCATGTGAGTTCATGGATTTTTTTCATTATTTCGAATCTCACTATTTTTTTACAAGATGTTGCGATGTTTTTCGGTGTGGATGCTGAAGGGATTTTATATTTCACTACACGGTATAAAACGGAGCCCTTACCTGCGTTCTCTTTTTTGCTAGTACCACAAGCCTGGTCCATTTCTATTGAATTGATGTTTTACCTAATAGCTCCTTTTATTCTGCGCCGTTCTATGGCGCTTTTAATTTCTATTATCGTATTGTGTTTTGCATTTAGAATTATTTTATATCAAAGTGGCTTGTCTCACGATCCTTGGAATTACCGCTTTTTTCCTCTCGAAATTTCCTATTTTTTATTAGGAAGTATATCGTATCGAATTTACCGTTACATACCTTCTGCCACATGGATAACGCCGGTGCGCTTAAAAATTCTGGCTTCTGTTCCTTTGTTGTATAGCATCGGTTATCCTGTGTTACGTTTTCAGGGAAGTGAATATGTGTATGCTTGTGTATTTTTTCTGAGCATCCCATTTCTATTTTATCTAACTAAAAATTGGAAATGGGATACTTATATTGGTGAGTTGTCCTATCCTATGTATCTTACTCACATTGTGTTGTTGTTTGGATTAAAGTATATTTCACCGGACGTTTCTCCAGTATGGGCAGCCATAGGCTATTTTGCCAGCGTCATTGGCTTGTCGATGTTGTTGAATGAGGTAATTTCAAAAGGAGTGGAAAGGATACGCAAGCGTTCGTTTGAACGGTTCAAGGCACTTAATCAACCTTCAGTCTAAAGCAGGCATAATCCCTGACAAGTTTGGCGGGCAGGGAAATTGAAACGTTTCAGGGATTCTCTTATTCAGGACTAGGAAAGAAAGAGATGGACTTTTTTGAAACTCCTTATAGCTATACCCGTTATATAGGATAATATACCTCCCTTTGCCATGAGACCAAGATTTCTTCTGACGCTAATACTCTTTATTACAGGATTTTCCGCATTTGCACAACGCACCTGTGGTACCGAGGCACCTACCCCTGAAGAACGTGCCCAAATGCGTACAGCCTTGAGTCGCTTTCAAGGGGCCAGGATCGCCAATTCAGGTACTACCTGCATCCCTATTGCAGTGCACGATATTCTTACCAATGGCGGAGCGGGTGCTGCCAGTCGCACCGACCTAGCGAAAGCAATAGCAAATCTTAATTTCTATTTTCTGGATGCAGGCATTGAGTTTTATATTTGTTCTTATACCACCCTCAACAGCGATACTCATTACGATCATGACAAAACCACTGAAAGTAGCGCTTTGACTACAGCCAAATCTCCGGTGACCAACGCCATGAATATGTATTTGGTAAATTCCATTACCTCTACCTCTGGAGGAGTAGCCGGATATGCGTATTATCCCTTTAATAGCATCACGAGCACGGTATCGGTAGTTGATAAAGCCTATTTGGCTTTTTCGCCCAATGGAACCGTAACGCATGAATTTGGACATCACTTTAATTTGTATCATACGCACAACGGAACATCTAATGGTCCTTCGGATGCGCTTGCCGAAAACGTTGCCCGCAGTGGAGTCCAGGCCAACTGCCTTACTGATGGTGATGAGCTTTGCGATACTCAAGCGGATCCTGCGGGTAATGAATCCAACTGCGTGTACACCGACGGTGCTACCGATATTCATGGCGCCACCTACAATCCTCCGATAGATAACATTATGTCATATTATTCCGATGATTGCGGTGGAATTTTTACACCGAATCAAATTTCCAGAATGAATTCTGCCTTGAGTGTGCGCCTGAGCCATTCGGCATATTCGCTTACTTGTGCTGCCGCCGCTGTAAATGTGCCCAGTGGTCTGAGTGCCACATTCAACGGGTCCAACGTCGTTTTAAGCTGGACTGATAATGCCAGCAACGAATTGGGTTATATGATAGAACGTTCCGAAACTTCCAGCAGTAGTGGATTTAAAGCGTTAAAAAATGGTGGAGTGGCCAATAATATTCTAAGCTTCACCGATACCGATCTGCAATCCAATAAAACATATTATTACAGAGTAAAACCAATCAACGGTGCTTGCAATGCATACAGCAATGTGGCCCAGCAAAGTGTGGGTACCATTTATTGTAAGCCTGATTACAGCGATGCATGCTTGAACAGTTACTTGAGTCGTGTTGTATTGACAGGAGTTACCACCATCGATAATTTCACGAACTGCTCCAGTGGGGTGGAAAGCTATGTAGCCACTCATACAGCCTCGGTAGTGGCTGGGGCTACTTACAACCTGAATATACAAATCAGTAATACTGGTTTTACCCGATTTGGGTATGTATATGCGGATTTTAACCAGGATGGTGATTTTGATGATGCAGGTGAAAACTTGCGCAGTGCTGTTCCTTTAAACTATACGGGCAACATTACCATACCAGTTGGTGCTTATAATGGAACTACCAGACTAAGGATTTTAGCCTCAAGATTTTCTACGGTTACTCAGGCCTGTGCTGCATTGGATTTTGGTGAAACCGAAGATTATGGCTTGCTTA
>JALONM010000116.1 GCA_025454925.1 Cytophagaceae bacterium | reverse complement strand
CGACTTAGAAAATCACGGGCTTAGAAAAGAATTTCTTCTATTCAATTCCTTCTGAAGCCCTTGATTTTATTAGTCGTTTTTCAATAGAAGAATTTCTATTGAAAAATTAGGGTTAAAACGTAGTCTTGCCGGTTCGAAGGTCCCCTTGGACCTTTCTCTATTGCTAGTCCTTACATGATAAAAGACTTAACGTTGGAGTAAGTAGCGGTGTGCTGGTTCGACGGTCTCGCACAATTTTCCGTCGAATGGTGGCCAATGGTGTTGTTTAGCGCCATGGATGTATTCGTTGGTGGCCATGGTTTTAAACCATTGTACAATGCGATGTAGGGGCGAACCTTTGTGTTCGCCCGATTTCAAAACGCGTTCGTTCGATATCAAAACGCGTTCGTTCGATATGGATTGGGGCCGATGTTTTCATGATTCGGGCCGACACGTAGGTCGGCCCCTACGTTGGATTGTATTTCGATGATGCAATGAAAATGATCGGGCATGACCACCATGGCGTGACATTTAACATTGGGGAATTTATTTTCCAATTCATTATTTCATTTTTCTACCCCTCAATTTACAGGCGATTTTACTTGGCGTTCTTATGTATTCTGACTGACCTTGCGTGAGGGATAGAGCGGAAAGACCCACGCCTTGGCGTGGGCTTGCAGCGATAGCCCGACCCAAGCGTAGCGCAGGGGCACGCCCTGATTGATATCTAGCATTTGTGGATACAGGTGGATGGGAATTCAGAACCAAAATCTTTTATATCAAGTAAGACGTTGATTTTATAAAGTCGAGACCCTATAAAAGAATTTCTAGGGAAAAATTCGATTAGAACGAGCTGCTTAACTGGAATAAGGGCAGGTACATGGCAATTAGAATGAAGCCTACTATTAAGCCCAGAAAGATGATCATGAAAGGCTCAATCATGCTGGAAATTAAGCTGGTTTGATGTTCTACTTCCGCTGTGTATTGCTGTGCTATTTTGGAAAAGAATGAGTCGAGTTGATTGACTTCTTCTCCTACTTTAATCAGACTGATCATTCGTTTTGGATAAATGGAAAAGTTGGACATGCTTTTCCAAAGACTTTCTCCCTGCAGGATATCTTTTTCCATTTGTTGAATGGACGTTTCGATGGGTAAAAAACCAATCATTTGCTGAATCAATCCCATGGCTCGAAGCAAAGGGATCTTGGACGAAATTAATAAGGCCATGGAATGGCTAAATCGAGCCAGATAGATTTTTTTACCATGGATCCTAAAATAGGTGTTCCTAGTAGCATTCTGGTGCTCACTTTTCTAAACCATTGTTTGCTGCGCTGCTGATATAGCAGGATTCCTGCGCTCAAGCTCATCAATACAAAAGGCCAAAACCAAGTCCTGAAGAATTGAGAAACGGATACTATGAATGCAGTGATCGCCGGAAGTTCTCCTCCAAAGCGTTTGAAGATATCGGCAAACATAGGAACGATAAAGTTCAGCATAAAAATGATGGCACCTACTGAAGTGCACAAAACAATACCGGGGTAGGTAAGTGCGCTTACTATTTGTCGACGAAGTTTAATGTTTTGCTGGAAGTATTCAGCTAATTCTTTTAATACTAAAGGAAGTTTTCCCGTTTCTTCCCCAATTTGTACAGAATAAAATTCGTAGGAAGAAAATCTGCCTGATTCCTGAAGGGCTTTACTCAAGGTGGCTCCGGCAATTACCTGGTCATGAATGCGCTGAAATAATTCCTGGTCTTTGGGTTTGTTTTGTTCTTTTGAGATTAAATCAAGAATGCTTCGTATGTCAACACCAGCCGTCAATAAGATAGAAAGTTCATGATAAAACGCTTCCTTCTTTTTGTCAGCCAATTGATTTCCTCCTAGTTGAATATCCTTGTTAAGAAAGTCAAAAAAAGATTTTTGATTCTTTTCTGAAACGTTCTGCTTAGGTTTTTCCTTGGATATGCTTGATAAATCAAATGCCATACATTATAGTGCTAAGCCAGATAGCTATTATGTTGTTTTAACAGGAGATTTTTGAGGGAATATGAAAAAGCCTCTTTTGATTTTGATAGAGTTTTTATCTGTTTTTTTCTTTCTATTCTCTTTTTTATTTTTTTCAACTTCTGGGGTTATAGGCTCTTTGTCCTGCGGTGGTGGCAGGGGAGAGGTACTGTTTTTATTTTTTCTTTTAGAAGTCTTTGTGCTTGATTCTAGGTTTTTTTTCGATTTTTTATTTAATGGTTTTTTGTATTCGTTTGCGGAAGAATCTGTGTTAGATAGCTTCTTTTTTAATTGCTTAGGGAATTCTTTGCGTCTGACTTGTTCTTGCTTGGCGTTAATAATTCCTTTTTTTTTAGTTTTCCTTGAGCGTCGTACAGGAAATATTTTCCTCTTGGATTTCCTTTTTTAAAACGCATTCTCCATGTGAATTCACCCTCTTTATTCCACGATTTCCATTTTCCTTTTTTGGTTCCTTTTTTGAACTTCCCTTTAGACTTTAAACTCTTATCTGGATAATAAGCGGCATAAGGACCGTGAAGGAGTTTTCCACTGAAATCGCCACGACTGTTTTTGATGTCGTGCTGTGCATACCAATAGTACATGCGCTTCAGGCGTGGTTGGACGCGCTCCTGCTCCTCAGTCTCCATGACTTGGGCATAAACAATGCTATCTTTATGGTTTAAAATAACCCTGTTCAACCCCTGCACAAGCCAACAGCGGCGACGAATACCTGCGCAGCAACCGCCTCTACCATGTCAATGAAGATCCTACCGCACTTAGTACAGCCGCCGACAACGACATGGAGGACCAGGGGCCATTGCTGTATCCTAATAACATCAGCTTCCAGCCAATGACTTGCAAAAGCGGGGATTGCAGGAATAACTATGCCTACGATGAAATCGGAAATCTGATCCGCGACGATAAAGATGAAATTGAAAGCATCGAATGGACCCTTTATGGTAAAGTAAAGCGGGTAAACCGCTCAGGCACATCTACCAAATCCAACCTGGTATTCTACTACGATGCCATGGGTCGCCGAACGATGAAGGTAGAAATTCCGCACAATGGCAAAACCGATCCTGCCCGCTGGAAATATACCTATTATGTAAACGATGCTTCGGGCAATGTGATGGGGATTTACTCCAAACAAAAAGCGGCGGCCTCCAACGAGATACTTACCACGCTCGACGAGCTGCCTATGTACGGTTCTTCCCGCATTGGTTCGTATAAGCCGGGTACCTTAATGGCAAAGGCTGCCATTGTGTCGCTTACTTCCCCCATGGGTACTGTATTTGGTCCTTTGCCGGGCGATATCATTCTCAGTCCCAACCAGGTGGTTGGGGCCAGCGAAGGACGACTGGTTATTCCTAAAGGGGTGCAGTTTACAGGGAGTGTAACCCTGGTGGGTACTGCTACCCTGCATATACTGGGCACTACGGCTCCGCACGCAACCGTGATTTCGGAAAATAGCTCTCAGGTTTTTGTATATCCGGAAGCGCAACTTAATCTCAATAACCTGGTGGTGAAGACCAGTATTTTCAATTACGGCATATTGTGTGTGAAAAACCTCAGCATGAGCGGCGGTACCATTTACCTGAACGATCCGATGGCCTGGCCTCCTACTCCGGTGGGTACAACGCTGACTTCTGCCAATGCCATTTTCGCCGACAACCCTGATTTGGATTATACCGCAGGTACCGGACAAACGCTTGTGATTCCGGCAGGTTTTAATTTTACGAAAAACATTACCCTTACCGGAACAGCCACCTTGCATATACTGGGTAATGCAGCCCCGGCATCGCTGGTGACCTCTGCTGGCAGCACCTTGCATATATGGAATAACAGCAGCCTTAGCCTGGCAGCGGCCTCCTGGGATGCCAGAGGACAAATTACCAACAGGGGTACCTTACAGACCACCGGCAATATAACGCTCAAAAATACCGGCAGCACCATCGATAACAGGGGTACTCTATCGGCCAACAATATCATGTTGTCCGACGCAGGCACTACATTGAAAAACAATGGCTACCTGGAGTGTGCGAATCTACTGGCTACCAGTGCCAGCAACCTTATCGTGCAAAATACCAACCGCATGGTCGTGAAGGAAAAGCTAAACCTGGCATCCAATACCGTATTTACCAACTCGTATTACCTGCAGACCAATACGGTTGAATACCTGAGTAGTTCGGCTACCCTGAATATGACCGCCAATGCCCATTTGGAAGCCCAGGAACTGTTGTTGCGGGGAACCTTGAGTGGTACGGGAGCTACGGCGGCTACCGTGCGGGTGAACATTAGCCGCTGGTACACCGGAGCTACCCTGAGCGGGAAGATTAACTACTGCGATGCAAATGGGGTGGAAACCCAGGAAATTACCCCGGGGGCCAGCGTTGTGCCCAATTGCGAGGCAGTACAGGCCTGGCCGCAGGCACAGGCCCTGCGCTACCAGAGCCTGCCTAAGCAGAAAACCTTTGAGCTGAGCGACCACCTGGGCAACGTGCGCGTGCTGATCAGCAACCAGAAGCTGGGTAAAGATGCCAACGCCGACCAGCGCGCCGATTACTACGTAGCCGACGTAAGCTTTGTAACCGACTACTACGCTTTCGGTATGACGATTCTGAACCGTAGGAGTGGAGGCAGTAGGTATGGGTTCAATGGAATGGAGAAAGACCCTGAAAATTTTGAGGGGGCTTATGAATTTGGAGCTAGGATTTATGATAGCAGATTAGGTCTATTCCTTTCTGAAGATCCCACATGTTTGTTCATATAAATACATAATAGGCAGTAATCGATAGCGCTGCTGTATCGGTACTCAGCAGGAGAAAATACGTATCCACCCGAGCAAGTACATATTTGCTGATTGAAAACTAGTCCATTCTCCCCGTAAGCTGGCGCAAGACCTTGTCTTGTTCCGTTGATGCGCAGCATCAACTAGGATAGTCGGAATTTGGATTCGTCCGATTAAGGGATTTACAGGATTGTTGTTTTACAACGATAGAACAAGTTTGCACCAACACGTTGATGCGTAGCATCAACTAATCTTTCAGATGGAAATAATTCCCTTCAAAAGGGAACTATTTAGTTGTGCTTGAGTCTTACTGTAAAAAGGTAAAAGTTCATGATCCGCAAGCATAAAATTGGCGATCATGATCGTCCGCATTTTGTTACATGTACGATAGTAGTCTGGATTGATCTATTTATTCGAAACCAATATCGGGAGATATTCATAAGTGAAATCAAAAGGCAGCAAATTGACAATGGTTTGTTGATTTATGCCTATTGCATTATGCCTAGCCATGTACATCTCATTATTGGAAGAAGAAGTACTGTGCCATTAGATCGACTAGTAGGTAGCATTAAGGCATGTTCATCAAAATTAATAAAAGAACTAATAGTAGCGCTAGAAATTTTGCGGGGTTAACTGCCCCGATTGCTATTGAATATTCGTAGTATATCGTTAAGTTAGTTGATGCTACGCATCAACGGCACAAGACAGGGTCTTGCGCCAGCAAGGGGGGATTAAAATATTAAATTTGGTTGATGTTAAAGGAAATATTTTAATTATGAAAAAAAGATTGGATAATATTATTATTGTGTGTTGTCAATTGTATGGAGAAAAGACATTGGAAGACTGTAATTTTGATCGTCCATGTGTTTTAATTTCATTTTCATTTGTAATGTATATATTTTGGTTCGGTACGATACTCGGGGCTTTTGCATTAACAAGTGGATTGGTAAGCGAGTCGTTTTTTTGGAGAAGTCTTCTGTTTTTGTTTATTGGTTGCTGTTTGTTAAGTTTGATAATTTATTTATTACTTAATCGGTACGTTTTGAGAAATAAACATCATTTAATTTTAGGTAATAAGATTTCTGATAGATGGAAGTATCTGCTATTTCTATTTTTTGCGTTTCTTCCTTTAATTTTGCTTTTGTTAATAGCTATCTTTTCTTTGATTGTGGAACATTTAATCGCCAAATAATTCGCCCAATGCTAGCGCAAGTGGCTGGTTCAAGCCCCAATGCTAGCGCCCCCATCACTCTCGCGGATGTTCCGGCGTAGCCGGGTCATCCGTGTGTAAATAATCTAGATTTATTACTACGAAGTTCATTTGTTTCGGGATCTTCAGATTCCATATGTTTGTTCATATACATACGTAATAGGAAGTAATCCATTTCGAGTGGTTTCATAATCGATAGCGCTGCTGTATCGGTACTCAGCAGGAGAAAATACAAATCCAGCCTTTACAGGATTTTTTCGGCAGCATTGGGCAATTTATTTTTTGAAATGTTTATCTGGCTTCCAGTTGGCAGGATTTTGAATGATATAGGATGAAATAGCCTCGAAAGAAAGTTCATCACGAATGATGTGTT
>JALONM010000064.1 GCA_025454925.1 Cytophagaceae bacterium | reverse complement strand
GCATTCTTTCCAAACTTTTTCATCGATGCAATAGCAAACACTAGATCCTTCTATTTCACCTTTTATAATTCCGACTTCTTTAAGCGCTTTCAAATGCTGGGATATGGTAGACTGCGACAAGGGCAATTCATCCACTATATCACTGCATATACAGGAGTTTTGCTTAATTAGAAACTCAAGAATAGCTATACGGGCAGGATGCCCTATGGCCTTAGCCAAGGCTGCCAGTCTATTTTGGCTTTTTGAAAAATGAGTGGTTTTACTAATTCCATTATCGTTATAACGCAATATCACGATGAATAGTTCAAATAGCCAAATGAAAATTCAAATCAAGCTTCCTGACACCTTAAATCGAGTACTTTATTGTTGATTAGAGTACAGATACATTTCAAATCAAAATAGTTTTGTCCAGTCTGATTCGCTTGGATGGTTAGATTGGATAAAAAAAATGCAACTCAAGAAGTACTCTTATTCATTAAACGCTTAGCTCGTTTGTATTTCAAATACACTTCTCTAATTTCTTCATTTACATGCACCAATATCTGATGTTCTAAAGATGAATTTTTACGTATAGAATCAATACAAACTTGCAAAAATCTCAAATTATTCCACGTTGGTATTAGGATACTAAATACCGACTTACACTCAGAAGGATAGGACACATATTTAATCATAGGATAAATATATTGTTTTTGCCAAACAACTGTATTGAAATTTCGTCAAAATATTAAAGTAAACGGCCGGTCATAGGCTACTGCACACTGCAAGGCTTTCCATCGCTTATAAAAATATTGCCCATACAACTAAATGGTGTTAAAATCAGTATATAATACCGGAGACATTAGGTCAGACCGCACCTAAGCAAAATGCTTACAGAACTAAATATTACCGTCTATGGACTCTTCTTTTTTGCCTGCCTGATCATTGCCATTAAAAGCAGTAAAGGCAAACCTACGCTTGCTGAATACTTTCTTGCAAGAGGTCAATTTAATTGGGTGATAGTAGGTTTTGTTGCGTTTGCCACCAATAGCTCCATCACCGTGTTCATTAATATTGGCGAATGGGCCTACCGGGAAGGAATGATTGCCTTCAATTTTGAACTTACAGGAATTCTTTGCTGCGTCATACTATCCTTTCTTTTTTCTAAAATCTATCATCGCAATAAGATATATACAACAGCCGAATACATGGAAAAACGATTTGGCGGAATCCTACCTTACATAACCAGTTTTCTACTCATTTTCATGTATATCGTAAGCAGAATTTCTGTAGTACTTTTTAGTGCCGGTGTGTTTCTGAACTATTTCTGGGGAATCGACATTTATACCAGCAGTATTATCCTGTGTGGATTCTGCGGCGTTTATTCCGTTATTGGCGGACAACGAACCATCCTGATGAATGGCATCTTATTAGGCGTTTTCATTCTTGTGGGAACGGGGTTACTAAACTTCTTTATCTGGGCGGAATATTCCGCTCTCCCTCAACCAAATTTTCCGTCCGAATACTTTCAGCTGCTCAGAGATTGGAAAAACTCTAATTTTAATTGGGTCCATGTGCTTATCGGCGGCCCCATCATAGGTATTTGGTACCACTGCGTCAACCAGGAATTAGTGCAAAAATTCATGGCATCCAAAGATGAGTGGCACTTTCAGGCAGGAGCTTTATTTCATGGATATTTAAAACTACTTGTCTTTATCATGGTCATTTGTCCAGCCCTCATGGCCTATCAACTGCTGGGAACTTCCACAGAAAAATATTCCGTCTTCCCCTTACTAATTGACACCTATGTTCCTGAACTAGTAAAAAGTTTTGTCTTGGTGGGATTTATTGCATCCGCACTCATCGGGCTTTCTGCGTCTTTCAATGCCTGCGCCACATTATTTACATTCGACTTTTATAGAAAAATGTATCCCAAGGCAAATGATTTTGTGCTCATGAACATTGGAAAACTGGCCACCATACTCATCGTTATCGTATCCATGGTTTGGATGGTATTGCTGAAGTCTATTCCAGGAAATCTGATAAATTTTGTAAGTTCCGTTCTTACCTATTTTACACCACCCTTTGCTGTCGTATTTCTGGCGGGAATCACTTGGAAAAAATGTACATCTCAGGCAGCAACGATTACCTTGTTGATTGGATTAGCACTTGGAGTATCGAAATTTATTATTGCGTTCACGCATACCATTGCACCCTTCTCACAACCTTGGCTAAGGTCCATTGGAAGTTTTAATTTCTTTGAATTTTGTATTGCCTCTTTTGCTCTCTGTGCAGTACTTATTATCGTAATAAGTCTTATTTGGAAAGAAGAAAAAATAACATCCATTGATCATTTGGTATTTCAATGGCCAAGCAAGGAGATAGTGCTTAGCAGAAAAAATAGTATTTTCCAAAAAAGAATTCATTTCTTCTCCCTACTTCTGCTGATAATCGTAGCTGCCATCTACATCACATTTGCCTAGAATGTAATCGTAAGAAAATTTATTCCAATTCCATTGCAACATGAAATACATGGATTTTATTGAATTCCTTTAGCAGGAAAAATAATGCCCTATAATTCCTACCGGAAAATCATTTAGTTTCTAACCAGAATATTCGTTCCGATTAATCGAGTCTATAATTAAAAATGGCCCGCCTATCCATACCATTGGAAAACGATACCATCCAACACTTCTTATCTTCCATCAAAAACATCTATGTTTCTGTCCGAAACAATTTCTAAAAAAAACTATTCGTTTGGAAACCTCCTCGCAAAAAAACAATCTAAGACAATACGCAGAGGGATTTCCTTCGACATTTTACCATAACAGCAACCTATGAAAACGATGTATTATCTTATTGCCATTGCGCTGATAAACGTAATGGCCTATGGCCAAACCACATCCTCATCTCTTTCCTTTGACGGTATGAACGATTTGGTAGAAGCTCCCGCCATAACCTCCTTCAATGCAATTGGGGAAGGAGATTTTACCATGGAAGCCCGAATAAAAGTAAGTCCGGAAAATACATCGTTGTATCCTATTATTCTTTCAAATCGCACCGGACATACCACAGGTATTGTTGTTTTTATCCATACTGGCTCATCTCCCTCGGCCAGTGGTAAAGTTTGGATAAACATCGCGGGCATCAACTACCCTGCATCAAATTGTCCTGACCTGCGCGACAATCTATGCCATCATATTGCAGTAGTAAGAGCTGAAAATCAATTATATTTTTATCTAGATGGAAATTTAAATACTTCGCGGCCCATTTTGTCGAATGGGAACACCATTGAATCCCATGGTAATTTCCGAATAGGTCACGATGCCGCTTACAGCATAGGATCAATGCACTTTAAAGGAGAGATCGCGGAAGTTCGTTTATGGAATGTTGCGCGATGTGCCGAGGAGATTTTAAAGCACCATCAGTCTTCAATTATTGAAAAACCTGCGTCGCTTTTATCCTATTGGAAGATGAATGAAAATTTTGGAGGAAAAATCAACAACCGTGTGAATACTGGGTTAAATGGTATACTTGGAGTAAGTGCTGAAAACGATGCGAACGATCCCTCCCGCCTACCCTCTTGCACGAGCTTGCCGGAAAATGAAATTTCGGGTCCTTTATGTATAAGTAAAAACACGGCGCTTACATTCACACTCGACAGTCGTTTCCAACAACAGGCAATCCAATATGTATGGTGGTTTCAAGGCTGTGCCAGTGAATTAATTCCTACACCAGGAAAGCCTTATGAGATAACATTACATACAGGCCAATATGAAACAGATGGGAAGATTTGTGTGGGAGTAAGTTACCAAACAGCGCCAGGCTACAAAACTTTTTGTAAAGATCTGACCTCTTGTCTCATCACACATGAATCGGATTGGACCGACGCTACCAAACAAAACACAACCACTGAAATTTATTTTCCCAATCCCTTTGCAGAAAAAGTAGTTATAAAAATCAGCGAATCCATGGTCTCTGCGAAAATTATTGACATACATGGAAACCTTATGATCCAAACGCCTCTAAAAGGATCGGTGGTTGAGTTGCAAACATCACACCTAACCCCTGGTGTTTATTCCTTAATCATCCAATACATGGATGGACATCAGGAAAACACTTCCATGATTAAAAGATAGCCCCATTTACGAAGGGATTTAAGCTACGGCTTAGGAAAAACCGGATAATTATCAATCAATTGCAGAGTACCAATCTCTTTAAAAGAAGACTGGCGCAGAGGTCGAATCTCGAGTTCATCGATCCATGTATTTTCGTATCGAACAGAAAAACTCACACTATCTCCCTTCGATATATTTTCCAATACAGTCCTGTAACGCATCCACCCCTTGTGAAGATCGTAAGAGGAGCCAGAAGAAACATGCGATTGAAACTTTTCATTTCCTTTCGCATCATAAACGTAATATTTGATGGATGGCATGGCAATGGTCCCATAATTCAAATATACCCAACAGGAAAATTCCAAAGGTCCATCAGAGACAGATTTCCGGTTCAACAAAATTGTTCGTTCATCGCTGGTATAGACCGCCCCATTGCCAGCAAATGCATGCGGTGAAGGATGTTGTTCAAACGATTCGTGCATCACATTTTCATCATCCACACGATTGACTTTTAACGAATCCTGGAAAATCAAGCGACGGTATTCTTGGTGCTTTTGAGAGAAATAATCAACTGGCAATGTATACCATTCCCAGGTACCCTTTTTAAATACGCAAGTCAGATTTTTCAGAATGCTATCGGAAAAACAAGGATGCGCTTTGTCATACACCAACAATATTGGTTTTGTATTTGGCATATCTTCCCAAACACCAGAAAGCAAGGCCGGATGCTCGAGCGCAGACCATACACGCTGACTTTTCGCAATAGAAAGCCGCGTCATCATGGCATCCAAAGAACCCATTCCTGAATGAAACGAAACCAACATAGTGGTGTAGGCAGTAGGAGAAATATAATCCGATCCCATTTTTTCAGAACCAATTTGAAATAAGGGAACAGAACAAACCGCTTGGTAACGATCCAATGGGACCGAATCAGGACTATATTCCGACTTAAACCGGGAATGAAATACATTGGGTCCCATCTGAATGCGATGCTGCATCCCAGTAAAATGAATATACACATCAGCATACCAAAGTCCTAGCAATAACACGGACGCAATCAAAACCCGGGTATTCTTTTTTTCTAAGTATTCATTTTTAAAAATGACCCATCCGAAATACAGGGCACTAAACACTAAAATATAATGTACCACCCACGCCAATCGTCCTAAAGATCTGAATTGCTTTAATGGAGGAATTACATCCAACAAAAACATCATGTTTAATCGCATCGGATAAGCCATTGCTAATAGATAAACCAGCATTGCAGCCCAGAACAAGGTTTTGAATACAGGATTCTTAAAAAAGTATTGATTGAAATAGTGCTTCAAAAAAAGATCTTTTTTAAACACTCCAATAGCGTATACAAGCAATAGAGTAACGAAAAAAAGAGAAGTTGGAAAACCAACATAGGCATACGCTTCAAATCCGGGTATGGATATGGGAATGATGGAGTTGATCCACTCAAATACCGGCCCGTACAAGGGTACAAACAAGCCTTCCATTTTGGACCTGTATTCCATCATTCCATAAGGATTGCTTACCCGATCTACATCAGGATCACTCACTTTCATAAAAATCAGGAATACGGCAAAAGCCAGGGCAATACTTGACAAAAGCCCTAGATGCTTTTTAATTCTTAACAGAAATGGCCTATCTCGTTCCAACCACAACGAAGCGAATGCAACACTCGCAAAGAAAATTAAGCCAATTAACCCGTAATAGGGATGAAAAGAAAAAGCAAGTAAGAAGCTTAAAAAGAGAAATAACAATGTAAGAAAGTGTGGCTTCGAATAATATCGTAGCATGAGGTAAAACCAGCATGGAATTATAAAAGGCAAAGCCAAGCCGTAGTGCCCACCCAAGCGATATACTTGTGGAGAGAGCAAGACGACAGGTACTGTTACTAATATATTTGCCCAACCAGGGAATTGAAACTTTTCAAAAATAAGAAAAACAAAAACAGAAGCTAATAGAAATGAAGCCAGCAAGGTACCATTGATAATGCCTACACCATAGCTTAAAATTCCAGGAAAGAATTCGGAAAGAAATTTGATGGAGTAAACCAGAAAAGGCATTGAGTCTCCGTACAACAAGTGGCATCCGTACGGATAGAACATACCCCGAAAAATTAAATCATCCCCGTGATGTATGTGGTACAAGGGAACATAATAATTTTTTAGGCCATCTCCTTCGGTAGAAAATAAATAGTCATTAGGATGAATAGAGAGCGGATAAAAGTTAACTGCCAGTGCCAAACCGACCAACAATAACACCAGGGATAAGGATACCCAACGAGAAAAAAAAGACATTATACAGATTGTTTAGCAATTATATCATCATAGTCGATCGCTGGAGCAGGGTAATGCCTATGAATGCGATAGAGTTCCCAAGGGGCTGTTAAAAAATCAGTAACTTTAATTTTAGATCCGGAAACTGCATTCCATCGATTCAAAGGTACTTCAACAATACTGGAGAACTGAAGCTCAAATCCTGGAGATGCTAACAATCGCTTCAGCAGTTCTACATCAAAAAACCACTTGCTGATAAATGGTGTATCGAAAAGCACAGGCACCTGTGTGCTTCGAATGATCTTAGCACCGCATTGGGTATCATATACCGGAATTTTAAGAGACAAGGAAGCCAGAGTTGCAAACACTCTGCCGAGGTAATGCCGCAGGGAAGATCGTGTTACCGAAGCGCCCATTCGACGCAAACGAGTCCCCATTACCAAAAGCGTTTCCTTTTTTTCCTTTGCTACCTGATACAACCGAAACATTTCATCAAGCGGGGTGGAAAGATCCGCATCCAAATATCCAATATAGGCATAGGTATTCCTTTCGTATAGCAACAGGGCTGCACGTCTTATGGTTTCAGCTTTACCGTGATTTTCAGTTTTGGGAAGAAAGAAAAAATGATGGGGATGTGATTGACAGAATGATTGTAGGAGAGCAGCCGTGGTATCCGTACTTCCATCGTCTGCAAAACAAATGGTAACATCAGGATTTCCGGAAATTAAACGAGCAAATTGATCCAACGGAAGCCTGCTGGCTTCGTTATAACATGGAACAATTACACACAAAGATCGATCTGACATGCCCAAAAATACACAATTTGAAAAGAAGCAACAACAACTTCTTTAGCAACTTGGATACCGCAGAAAATTCGTATTCGAAGAAAAAAATGAGACTAATTTCCAATAAAACTAGTTTTACTTTTACACTGATCCATAGGTTATCGTATCTTAGAATCATCATTTGAAACGATTGCGTTACCGCTATTCAACTTATACGCCATGAATGCCATAAAAGAAACCCTAGTTCGCGTCCATTTTTTTCATAAAATCCCGGCCAAAGAATCCAAATATTTAATACACCTATTTTCACTGGTCATCTTATTGCTGGTTTCACCATTCTTTACCGAAACTTCATTCGCCAAACTTTCCTTTTCATTCCTAATCAGTGTAGTATTAATTTCCGGCCTGTATGCCGATATTGAATCAAAAAGGATAGATTACATTGAGGTAAGTTTGGGAGGCTTGGCAGTGCTTTTAACCTGGGTCGATTATCTCTTCGCCGGTTTCGACTTTTTAGACCTTACTACACAATTTATCTATGCACTTTACTTCCTCTATTTTTTAATTGAATTGATGACTAAAATTGTTTTAACAGAAAAAATTTCTCCTAACCTGATTTATGCCGCCATTGTAGGATTTTTGGTGTTGGGACTTTTAGGCGCTACACTGGCCTCCATCATTGGTATGCTCAATCCAGCCTCGTATAATTTCCCTCAAAATATTTCCCACTTCAAATTTGAAAATTATATGTACTACAGTTTTATTTCCATCACCACCGTAGGGTACGGAGATATGACGCCCAATATGCCCATTGCCAAAACCTTAGCTATATTTCTTTGTACCAGCGGACACTTTTATACCTCCATCATCATCTCCATCATTATTGGAAAATACATCAATAAAATTACCGGAAACAAGGGATGAATTAAACAATTGGCAACTTCGCTATTGATTAATGTATGAAAATATGATCCATGGAAGAAATACCGACTCCTAAAATCAATTACATATAATAAATGGATAGGAAAACTAAAATAATTTCCCATACCCTTCTAATCGGATTGGGGGTTGCAGCTCTCCTTTTTATTTCAATGGAAACCTTTCCTGTATTAAAAAAAGATAAGCTGGGAGCTTTTGGCCTTACTATGCTAACGTTGACCATAAGCTATCTTTGGCTGAGAGTAAAGGAATTCAAAGAAGAATGTGCGATTGAAGAATTAAAATTCATTCACCCCAAAAAATATACAGAGCCTTTTACGATTGGGAATTTGAAAAATCAAAAACCAAAATAATGATAATATATCTAAGCGTTTTTATTTTTACTCTAATTATTCTTTATCTTATTATAATAAATATTAAAACTCGTCCATTTTCATTATTGCTGGTTTTGTTTAAAATGGCAATCCCGGTACTTTATGTACGACATTTAACACTAGGCAGTGAAAGATTGAAATTTTCTTCTGCAGGAATTTATACCTCTGATAAGGGATTTTTACCCTGGAATATCGTAACAAAAATAGTACTAAAAAAAAGACAAGGGGGTTGGTATTTGATTATAGAAACCTTGGACAACCGCTATTCATCCACCTATTTATACTTCCTGATGAAAGTTAAGTGTTTGAAGAAAATCCTTGAAGGCTATGATCTTAAATACCTTATAGAAAAAGAATAATTTTTTTGATTAGAAAAAAATTCCGGTTTCATATCGTAACTTTCCTACTACACATAATGGGTAGTACTAGGAACCTGGATTCGTGGTAGTTTTACTAAAAAACTATTATGAAAAAAATTCTACTTCAACTTTATTTAATCGCCACCCTCGCCTTATCCTTATCTGCCCAGCAATTGCAATGGGTAAAAACCTTGGAGGACAAAATTTCCTGTTCCACACTATTGCCTAATGGCGACGTGATGGCCTTAGGGAATAATTCTTCTGGATTATTCCTAACCAAAATAGATAGCTTAGGGAATGTGCGATGGACCAAAAATTTTGCCACGAGCAACGCCAACGTAAACATTGCGAGCGACGAAAATTACAACATCTATTTATGTGGAAATATCATTTCACAATCCGGATCTATTGATTTGGATCCTGGAACCGGACAATCGAATTATCTCTTTACTGGAAATTCATTATTTATACTAAAAGCTGATACATCAGGTAGCGCTGCCTGGATAAAAACATATCCAAGAGGTAGCTACACATTACTAAATCAACCTAGTATTGCAGTAAGCAATAGCACTGGCAAAATAGCGGTGAGTGGCAACTTTTATAGTGCTATCGACTTCAACCCTGCCGTTTCATCGAGCGGAGAATATGTTTCCGGAAGTTACGGAAACCGCTTCGTAGTGTTGCTGGATGGAAATGGTAACTATATCAACTCAGCAGTGCCTGGCATAGGAAGTATCGATTATACCGGCTCGTTGAGTACCCTATTTGGACCTTCAGATGCTATTTACATCGGTGGTTATACCTACTACAATGGAAGCAGGTTTGCTGTCACCAAATTCAACGATCAACTCCAATCGCTCTGGACTTACGAATCACCACTTCCTGTTGGGTACCTCGACAAGGCATACGCCATCGACATTACCTCCCAAGGGGATGTGATTGCTGGAGGCAGAATGAACGACAGTACCGTTATGGTAAAAATCAACCAGAATACCGGAGCTGAAATCTGGAAGAAAAAATTTAACAGTGTCCATTATGAAGTATTTATAAACGATTTAAAAGTAGGGAATGACGATCAAATTTACATTGTAGGATATCTGAATAAAGACGCAGACATCGACTTAAGTCCGGACGGAATTGCTAACGGACTTTTAACTGCTTACACCGTAGAAAGACCTTTCCTGGCAAGGTATTCCAGCAACGGAGAGTACATCAGCAGCCGCATTACCACGGCCAGCTCAAGAACAAATACCAGCCCTTCCAATCTAAAATTAAATTACCGGGATTCCGTATTCGTAGTTTGTGGTGTGAAAGATAATTTTGGAACGATTGATTTTGACTCCGAAAATCAAGGCGACCAAAACGATGGATTTAATGGAAACACTGGCTTTGTGGTGAAGTGGACTTTACGCTCCTTATCTCCTACCACCAATACCTTGAAATCTTCGATTGCAGGTAGCGATTTTAGTTTTTTCCCAAACCCTGCAACAACACTACTTACTCTACAAACTTCAACCAATTCTGAAACCAATACGATTCGAATTATTTCTATGCATGGAAAGATTGAAATTGAAGAGCGTATCATGGGAACTCGTTGGGAGAAATCGATTGAAATGCTCGCACCTGGAATGTATTACATCGAATTCAACTCCAGCGTGCTGGGTAAGTTTAGTAAGCTTTAATCCAAAATTCTGAACCATTTTTATCTATTGAGAAAAGCCGGTTTATGAAAGAGCTGTTCTCCATACCAAACCCCAAAAGCCCTTCATGAGGGCTTTTGGGGTATATGTGTGAGGATGATTTTTATTTTCAGACACCTCGGTATCTGAAATTTTTTTATTGTTTCACCAACCGAAACGATTCGGCAAAAGTACCAGCCTTTACCTGAAGAATAAATATGCCAGGCGGCAAATCCTCCATCGGAATGCTGCCCATTTGCTGAGCGATACTTCCACGCTCCAGCAATGTTCCGTCTAATGTATAAATCAGATATTCTCCTTCCGAATCATCTGTAGTAAATATCAACTCCGATTGAACGGGATTTTCGAACTTGAATTTAACATCGCCTTCTGTTTCCATGAAAAGGGAATTGATGACTACTGCTTGACAGGATGATACCACGGAACAAGCATTGATAGAAACCTCTACATGATAGGAACCCGATATATTCGGAATAAATGCCTGAGAAGTAGCTCCAGAAACAGGCAACGAAGAATTACAATCGATCCACTGAAAACTTGCCAATGGATTTGTTTCCGTTGCCGATAATTCATTTCCATTCAAACTAAGTCCTGAAGAGGGCTGTGGATGAATGGTTAAACCAACGGGAGTTCTATTGGCGGATAAACAAGATCCAGAAACCGCTTCTGCATAATACGTGGTGCTAAGATTTGCATTAGGACTATAGGAATTTCCGGTAAACAGAATAGCCCCACCCGCTGCATTGGCATACCACCTCACATTTCCAGCATTGGAAGTAGCTGAAATAGTACCTAAGCCTGCGCCACAACGCTCGCCTGGTGTGGAGGAAATAATTTCTGGCAACGGACTAACCGAGGCAGATACCGGCACTCGATTGGAGGCACAACCACTGTTGACAGCTTGCGCATAATAATCCGTGGTGGAGGAAAGAGATGGGGTAACATACGTATTTCCGGTAGCTAATACTTGCCCTCCACTGCTGGAAGCATACCACTCTACTGAGGCAATCGGTGAGGGACTTGCCGTAAGAGTAAGACTACCTGAACCACATCGGCTAGCGCCCAGCGAAGAGGTGATCGCAGGCACCGCAACCACAGATGCCTGCACGGGAGTACGTGCTGAATGGCAAGGGCCTAGCGTGGCTTGTGCATAATACGTAGTAGAGGTAGTGATGGCGTTGGTTGTATAAGAAGTGCCTGTAGAAAGAGCACTGCCGCCAGCAGCGTTTGCAAACCAACTTATGGAAGCCGAGGCACTGGGCGATGCGGAAATCGTTACCGTTCCGGGGCCACATACCAGCCCTTCATTGGCAGAGATGATAGAGGGAATTGCATTCACTGTAAAAACAACCGTTGTGGTTGGAGAAGTACAGTTTGCGGTAATTGCCTGCACCTTAAAATTAGTAGTGCTGCTCACGGTAGCGGTATAGGTTGCCCCATTCGCCAGGAAAAAATTATTTTCTGTTAACCACTGAAGGGTACCATTGCTTGAAAATGCGGAAAGCGTTCCTGAACCTGCGCCACAGCGAGTAACAGGTGTAGTGGAACTTACGGTTGGCATAGGATGAACGGTTGCTAACACCGCTGTTCTGGAAGAAGAAGTACAGCCGTTTATAACCGCGCCAGCATAATAGGTAGTGGTAGTGCTGATCGAAGGAGTAGCAAAAGCATTGCCGGTGCCTATTACCGATCCTCCGCTGGAAGTACTAAACCATTGCACACTGGATCCGGAACTGGGAGTAGCAGTAAGTGCAATTACACCAGTTCCACAGCTACTGCCTGGCGTTGTGGCAGTAATGGTAGGCAAGGTTTGTATGGTTAATGCTTGCGACTGACATGTACTTGCAGCAGCACAACCATCCATGGCTTTTACAAAATAAGTAGTAGCCGCGGAAGGAGATACTGTTATAGAAACGCCCGTCCCCACAAGTGTTCCGGTACATGAACCGGTACGCCATTCCCAGGAATTATTGTTATTCAAATTACCATTCACAGACAATACGGAAGAACCACCCGGACAAACCGCAACAGCGGAGGCCGTGATATTAGTAATCGTGCCCGTAACGCAAGTTCCGTTCATGATTTTACGCATAAACGCATCCGTTGGAGTGGTGCAACTAAGATTGGCAGTAGCCGCACTTGGATTAAAATCCGCTGTACCACTAAAATTTCCGCAAACAATTACTTCGTTTCCTGCTGCTTCCACACAGGTTGCAGTCATATTTACTCCGTCGGAAATATTGGACGCGGCAGAAAATACGCCCGCGGTAGTATACTTGTAAATAAGTGCGGAATTAATAGAACTGACCGTAGCCAATCCTACCACAGTGGTGCCTCCGGTCCCAGCTTCGAAGGCAATGTCTAAGCCTCTTTCATCGCCTGCTTCGGCCGAATTAATCGCAAATTGCAAAGTTCCGGAACCGTTAAATGAAATCAAAAAAAGATCGCTTGTTCCAGTAGGAGCTACTAAATTATTCGTAGTCGTATTATTTATTTTGAGTGCCGCACCATACGAACCTGTTATATGAGGATTACCGGAAGGACTAACCTTAACACACATGGGCAAATCATTTCCCGTGCTCAAAAAATATTTTGACCACGCAAAAGCTCCTGCAGATGTGAGTTTGGTAAGATATCCTTCCCGCAATCCACCACCCGATGGAATTAATGCAGTGCCTGCAGTAGGGTCCATATCCAGATCCTGATTTCCACTTCCTGACACATACAAACTACCCGCCCCATCGGTTGCCACGGAATGCACATCGTCATTTAGTAACGGGCTTCCAAACCGGTAAACCGCCTGAAATGCTCCTGAGGAATTAAGTTTCAAAACATAACCATCCGCGGCTCCTGCCGTTAATGATTGAACTCCTGTACCTGGATCAAAATCAATAGTTAAATAAAATGTTCCTCCTATATATAAATTACCTGAACCATCACTTGTGACGCAGGAAGCCAGCACAATGTTCCCCATAAGAAATCGAACCCACTGAAAAGCTCCATCGCTAGCGGAGTATTTGGCAATGAAACTACTATTATCTTGAACACTGGGTGCATAGGCAGTTCCTGACCCTGGATCAAAATCTAAACTGGTAGACGTTGATACATCAAATACACCTACTACCGTGATGGAATTATCACTGGAAGAATACGTGATTCCATATATTTCACGCAAAAAACCGCCATTGGGAATTGGTTTTGCCCATAGCAGATTCCCTCCTTCATCGTATTTGCCAAAATAATATCCGGAACCAGAAAAGGTAAGGGTTCCAGCGCCAGGATCCACATCTATGGATCCACTGTACTTGCCGCAAACATAAAGGTTACCGGAAAGATCCAGGGCACTTCCTGTAATCGTTTGTGAGGCAGTGCCTCCCAATTGCTTCGCCCACTGGAAATTCTGAGCCAAAACAAGTTGTCCCCACAAGAGCAACCACCCAAATACAATGGGCTTCCTACACCAATCGTAAACTATCTTATTCATCGTTTCGTTCATATGATTTTCTTACCATCACATAAAGCCAACAATAAAAAGTAACCCCTCCGTGTTTCTGTTTTTATTAATTAGTTAAAATGGATATCCGGAAAATTGATTTAAGGAATAGAATGCTTGAAATTCCTCTTAGAAAATCTTTCATGGTGCTTTCAATTCATTTTTTTATGAGAAGAATTGTGCAAATAGTATAAAACAGAAAAGAGTGATCCTTCTGCATGAGAAGAATCACTCTTTTTTGTTTACACATTTATACTTTTAGGTATTGTATTACCGCATTGCTTGTAATAATCGAGAAGTCATTAAAATCAGATCGTTCTATCCGCTACTTTTGAATCATCACTTTTCTGATTTCCGATTTTTCTCCTCTTCGAATATACACCAGGTACATTCCTTCAGAAAGACCACTGATGTCTAAGGTATAGGCACCCTCCTGCCTGGCTAATAGTTGAAATGCTACCCGTTCTCCTTGCAAGGTAAAAATTTCGATACTAGAATTGCTGATATCGGAATAACTCAACACGAATACACCTGAAGTAGGATTGGGCGCAAGCTGCAAGGCCGCTTCGGTAGTTACATCGGAGGAAAGAGCAGACGCGCAATTAGAGACGGTTAGTGTAGCCTGAGCACTTGCGGAACAATTGTTGGCATCCGTAAAGGTGTAGGTAATGATTGGATTTCCTGCACCCACAGTGGTTGCATTAAACACACTTCCACTGACACCCGTACCGGAAAAAATACCGCCAGCAGGCGAGCCTCCACTCAAATTATGATTGGTGACATTATCACATACTGTATTGGGAGTTAATGTAAGGGTGACTGTTGGAATACTATGAATGGTGAGGTTCATGCTGTCTTTCACTGTTGAACAAGCATTTGTAACCGTAACTTTCACCTTTAAGGTTCCTGCCGTGGCAGTCAACGTTTTCGTTGGCATCGTACTGGCATCATGCCAAAGATATGTAGCACCTGGATTTGTAACATCAAAATTTACACTGCCACCGCATTGTGTTACATCGGCTCCCAAGTCAACCACTGGTGCCGATTGTATATACACTTCCACAGAATCTTTGCCCTGGCAATTCTGAGCGTTGGTAACTACAACCGAATACGTTCCTGTTACAGCAGCCGTAATCGTTTGGGTGGTGGCTGCATTAGACCAGCTAAAGGTATTCCCTGAATTACCCGCATCAAGATTGATCGTGCCTCCGCATTGACTGATATCTGCCCCCAGATTTACCGCTGGGACAGGATCTATCGTAAGCACTACCGTATCCTTCTCAATACCACAACCATTATCAACAGCTACATGGTAAGTACCTGAAGTGGAAACTAACAATGTCTGGCCTGTAGACGCATCGGACCAGGTATACGCAGAGCCAGAATTTGCGGCATCCAATGTTAGCGGTCCGCAATGATTGCGATCAGCACCCAGGCTTACAGAAGGCGGACCATTGCGCACAAATATAGTTATGGAATCGGTAGCCGTGCACCCATACGTATCTGTAACAGTAAGTGCATAAGTAGTGGTAGTGGTTGGGTTGGCTATTGGATTCAAGATGCTTGTGGCAGACAATCCTACAGAGGAATTCCAGGTAAATACAGGAGTATTGGCCTCTTTAGCATAGATGAGTGTCCATTTTTTTAAAGTACC
Source organism: Cytophagaceae bacterium (assembly GCA_025454925.1). Classification (GTDB taxonomy): domain Bacteria; phylum Bacteroidota; class Bacteroidia; order Cytophagales; family Cytophagaceae; genus JALONM01. The sequence goes on along the minus strand of JALONM010000064.1, from coordinate 6,130 downwards.
AACGTCCTGGCTTGCATCGTCGGAAACTTTCAAGTTCCAAATCCCATTGGCGGTACCTGTTAATTGAGTAAAGGGTTGTTCGGGTTGAAAATTTCCGGTAAAAGGAGCATAGGAAGCAGAAATAATCGTATTGGGAGCTGCCACAGTAATAGGAGTACCTACATTGCTAAAATAGGTTTCAATATAATTATCACCATCAAAGCCATTATCCGTAGTAATATCGATGGTGGAACCATTGGGTGCGATTAATCGAATATCTAAATCCGCCAAAAAGGGATGCGTAATTTCATTAAGGATGACGGCTCGCATGGTAGATGCCGGCAACGATGAAACGGCCGTAACAGGTGAAAACACTCCTCCTGGATTAAGATCTGGTATAGCAAAGTTCGTGGAATTTGATTCTACAGCCAAAATAGTATCTGTGCTATGCGACAAGGTTGGATTGATTTGAAAACTACCCGGAATAGAACAGATAGTAGCATCTGCTCCTAAATTAAGGGAAATCGGTGTCCCAATATTAACATATACTTCATCTTTACTGGCACCACAGGAATTTGTTACGGTTGCTTTATAAAGTCCGGAAGTGGTTACTGTGATGCTTGGGGTAGTGGCTCCGGTAGACCAAAAGTACGTTGCACCTGCAACGTTCGCATGGATCGTCGCTGAACCACATTGTTTTATCGAAGAACCTAAGAAGTCAGCAGCAGGAAGAGATTCGAATACTACAGAAACAGAATCTCTTGAAACTCCACAGCTATTGGTTACCGAGACCGAATAATTATTGCTTGTTGTAACGACCAATGTAGGGCTGGTAGCAGCTCCCTGCGACCATACATACGTAACATTGGATTGATTGCTATTCGGATTCAAGGTTACTGAACTGGTGGTTGTGCCGCATACCTTCTGATCTGCTCCAAGATTAATAATAGGAACAGAAGTACTTATATTTACACGAATTGTATCGTATTTATAACAGCCATTGGCGTTGGTCACTTTTACAAAATACGTTCCCGAACTCGTTACCTGCAATGTTTGGGCGGTAGAATTATCCGACCATAAATAGGATGCCGAAGGATTGCCAGCATTTAGTGTTACACTTCCGTTGCAACGTGAAGTATCTGGGCCAAGAAATACGGAAGGTGAAAGAGCGCTCGTAAGCACAATATTATCACTACCCACACCACAAGCATTTGTCACCGTTACAGAATAGGAGCCTGGTGAGGTAACGGAAAGCGTCTGTGCCGTGGAGTTATCGGACCAAAGATACGTTGATCCGGGAAAGCCAGCATCTAAAACAACAAAACTACCAGAACAAACAACCCCATCCGGTCCTAAGTTTACAGAGGGCACTCCATTAAAAACCGTGATGGTGATGCTATCCTTTCGAACGCAGGCACCATTAGAACCCGTGACCACATAATTATTGGTAGCGTTAATGGCAAACGGAGTTCCATTCGTAATACCGCCTGTCCAGGAATAATTGGAGGCCCCGGAGGCTGTCAAAGTTATGTTGGAGCCAGCGCAAACATTATTTCCGGTGGTGCTTATGGAAAGCGCAGGAAGATTACCTACATCGGATACATTGGTTATCCAATTACAAACAGAACCAGTAAGTGAAAAATTATATAAAGTACCGTTGTAAGCATTTCCTGATGCATCTGTAAGTGTGGTGAGACCCGCATTGTTTGCATTGGCTACTCCATCATCGAAATGATAATTTCCTCTTAAACCTGGAGCAGAAGTTGGAAACGAACAATTCATATGACTACTAATTTGCGAGTCAGTGCGAGCTACATTCCATATTCGTAATTCGTCAATTTGACCATCGAAATAATCTTGTTGGCCATTCGGAGAATAACCTAATATGACCACTGTATTCCAATTAAATCCTGAAGTTGTATTTACTCCAGACGCTTTCAGCAGGCCATCTACGTACAATCGTTGACCTCCTACCGAACTTCCGATCACATGAGCGATATGATGCCAATTACCGTCAGCGTAATTAGTTCCTGAAGTGATAATAGTTTCAGGATTGGAAGAAGTCCATACATACGCCTGGACATTTCCATTTACTATGCTTATTCCCCTATCGTAACCACCACCGAGTCTAAACTCATATATCGAAAACAAGCCACCGTTGGACCTACTCGTTTTAAACCAGAATTCATGTGTAATCTCAGTGGTATTAACCACCAATGGGATGGACACATGTGTTGCTCCGCATCCGGAAGCATCGAAATGCAGCGAACTTTGCGCCCATGCATTGGCCTGCCAAAAACATACGACAACAGCAAACCAATGTAAATTTGCTGCGATTACGCTGAGTAACTTCTTTTTCATAGTATCATTTCAAATTCAAATGTATAAATAAGGGTAAAGGAATTCTCCGTAGGGAATAGATGTAGGTAAAGGGACATACCAATCGATTGTCCATCGATCTTCAATAAAGTGGGATTGAACATTTTATCTGTAGTAAGGTTATTACAAATAGAAAAAAGGTCTACCGTCAAATCCAATACGGAAGCTATACAAAAGAGTTTGTAGGAAAAAGAAAATTGGGGGCCAAGAGGACAAAAACCTAACCGAAGTGGACATTTGGTTGACATTCAATGTCAACCTTGGAGGTTCCCTCCTTGTAAAACTTCTAGAATTATAGGAATCTGTAAGGTTGAACACTGCCAAATATTATATCTACCTTCTCCAACAGTATCATACTCAAATCTCTTAATTACTTTAAAACGCTTTTTAAGTAGATTTAATTCTTCAATTAATTCTACCACTGGCGTATCCTTGGCATCGTTCATCTCCACGATGGCCTTGGCGGCTATAATCGCTTTTGTTTTCTGGCCCTCGGTGCTGTCCGAATCCGAATCCGGATCGTTTTTCTTCTGACTCTTTTTGAATGAATCCGGAAGTATTTTATCTACTTTGGTTACTGCCTTCTGAAGTGTGGCAGCCAGACGTGGCGAAACTTTACCTATCCGTCCTATCCACTTGGCTGCATTGGCCGAACCTCCTGTAAATATCGCCAGCAATATCTCCAGGGTAAGATTGCCAACCATCTTGCCGATCATATTGGCTTTCTCGTAGGTGCTGGCTTTGTTCCAGTTGTTGAGCATTTCTTCCAGACCGGAAATAGCGCCTTTCAGAATATCAAGTCCCAATTCCTTGAGCTTGTTCATGTCCAGCTTACTAAGCTCTTCGTACAAGGTTTTGATGTCGTCGATGATTTCGCCGGTCAGTATTTTGTCGATCACATCGATTACCGATTTCACCAGATCCCAGATGCCCACAAACATGTCGACGATGCCCTCGTAAAATCCTTGCAACACGCCAGCCGTAAAGCCTGCCAGACCTTTGGCAATCTCCATGGCCACCTGCACAAATTCAGGTCGCGTAGTTACCACGCCTGTGTCTTTGAGCATCTGAATGTATTCCTTGTCGGGTAAAATGATGTTGGTGCCTTCCACTACCTGTATGGATTGGTAGACCGCACGATTCTCCGCATTCCACGGATCGGCAAAATTTACCAGCACATTATTGCGCAGACTGGCTTTGAATTGATCTTCGTTGATCTGAACACCCTTGCGACATCGGTTGGCAACCAGTATGGCGGTTGCCAACACCCGGAAGTCATCTCCGTCTTTAATTTCGTAATCTGAATAATGCTTCTTGAAAATATCGGTGAGTGTATCGCCCTGCTGCACAATGTAGGCGTCAACATTACCTGGAAGGTCGGTTGATACAAAATCTTTCTGCACCCAACCGGAGCGCCCATCCAGTGCAATTACAAAATACCACTTCGTTGTTTTTAATTCTAGAGTTAATAAATTTCAAAAAAAAGAATTATAATAATTCATGATACCGATCAAACTTTAACCCATCTAAACCCGTTTCTATTGTCAGATTCTTCAACTCATCCTGAAAGAAAATCTCCGAGGTTTCTGGAATTTTAAATAAAAACTCACCTATAACTGTTTCTTTAAAAAACTATTCTCAAAACTATTTAATTCATCAAATTCCCTACCCTATAGCAAACACATGGTGATACGCTTGATAATTCCTTTTAATTACAATCGATATTGCTTCGTTCCATCATTAAAGCCAAATTCATATATATCAGTCATCGCTTCAGATTCAAAGTCATCAACTTTAAGATTGTTTTCAATAACAAACTTTTTAATTGACTCCATTAATTTTTTTCTATTGAATGAAGAATTCTCCTCTCCTATAGAAAGTTCTACTTTCTCTCTTTTTAACTGATCAAACCACCAAATGCAATCTGAAAAAATATTAACATAAACAGTAAAAATGATTACGATATTTTTTTGCTCAAAATCATAAATTATTAAAAAATATCCCGAATCATTAATGAAAACATTTTGTTCATCAATAATACAACTTAATTTAAAGTTACAATTCAATATTTCATTATGCTCTTCATGGGGTTTAATATTCATACCTAAAACGAAATCAGACAAAGGAATTATTCCGTCGAAATTCCAATAATTAAATTCAGCTTCTCCATTATCATTAGAATAAATATTTATTTTTGAAAAATTTATCCAATCAAAACACAGTTCAATTGATTTTAAAAATTCAAATATAAACTTTGAATTAATATCACTTTCTGATACCCCTTTACTAAAAGTCCATGATCCTATCTCAGAGTACGAACTGTTTTTTATGTCAAAAAAATCACTTGTAAGACGCATTACTATCGGTTTTATTAAAAAAACTAAGGTATAAATAACGAAATTATTCCATCTGAACAATATACAGTTACACTCTTAATACTACCATTGTTGTTTTTGGTTGGCGAATCCCTTTGTTTAATATCATCAGCCCATTTCCTTTGAACGGACTGAACTTTCCCATCAGGACATTCAATGTGAACATCAATCCCTTTACCTTTCCAATAGGAATCTCCAATTACGTTTGAAAATGATTGATTTATTCTGGTTGTCAATTTATTGAAACCTACTGTTTTCAACTGCACAGCTTGTCCTGTAGATTTCCAAATTCCATCAACAGTTGGTTCACTTTCCATTGTATTTAGAATTAATTTATCATTTTTAATCTTTGCCGCTTTATTACCTAGATTAACTTCCTTAGCAAATGTTGCTGCCTCGTCTGCTGAGCTAGGGCTGGTCTTCTTCCTATCAATTAAAACATCACCCTTTGATCCATTTGCACTTTTAAGATTATTAAGATCTATATTCAACTTTACCGAATTATCAGATAAATTTTTTATTTGAATTTTCAGTTCATCAATCTTCCCTGTATCGCCCTTCCTTAGAGCCTCTGCAAAATCTTTATCCTTGAGCGTTCTCCTTGCAAAATCTTCCACAATGTCCGGATTGGCTTCCAGCTTATCCAAAACATTCTTAGGTAAAGTTCGCAAATATTTATCAAACACTGTAAATTCTTCCTTGGATAATGCGCTGAGTTTTTTGCGCATTTTCGGATAGCGCGACAGGAATACATCATCGGCTTTGGTTACCAATACCGGTGGCACTTCGGCTGTAGTCTGCTCAGGAACTGCCTTACGCTTGATCTTCGGCAACTTCTCTTTGATCTTCGCCTTGGCTTTGTTGATGGGACCGTTGGAATCTCAGAAAATAAAAAAGGCAGATAATTATTTTACCTGCCTTGAATAAAAATCAATTCTACTTTACTTTTATATTAAGATTCGCTTGCTTTCCATAATTGAATCATTCCTTCATCGTTTACGGTTATCGAATACTCCAAAGATTTAGGCATTATCATTAACATGAATCCTTCAGGAATTTTATAATACTCTGAAATCAACACATCCTTTGATACCAAAATCATTCTTCCTGGATAAATTTTATCCTTCCTTTTGGTAAAAAAAACATTAGACATCAAATAAAAATATTCTGAGGCACTTGAAATAAAAGTTAAAAGATCCTCTAAGTAAGAATATTCTCCAGATTTATGGATTTTATAATGTTCAAGGATTAACTCTTTCGTGGTTTGATCAATTTCTTCAAATTTAGAAAAATCGTCAAATTTATATTCAGATTGCTTTCTCATATTTAATTTGGTATTTCGTAGAATATATGTCCGTCCGTACCATTTAAGGTGTACTTAATATGCGGTAAATTTA
>JALONM010000063.1 GCA_025454925.1 Cytophagaceae bacterium | reverse complement strand
GCTTAGAAAAGAATTTCTTTTATTCGATTCCTTCTCAAGCCCTTGATTTTAGTAGTCGTTTTTCAATAGAAGAATTTCTATTGAAAAATTAGGGTTAAAGTGTAGAAAGCAGGATAATCTTTTGTCTTACCAAACGGTATTGTCCTTGGTGGAATTAACACGACCATCAAGTTTTAATTGCTACACTTCCTTCTGCGTGAGGGATAGAGCGGATGGCGCCGATAGCCCGACCCACAGTAAGTGCTTGGAGCAAAAGCAAGAGGATAAAATACTAGCGGAAGTTGTAGCTCAATCTTTTCTTGCTAAAACAGTAAACAAGAATTCATGGACTCTTTTAACGTTGATGATGTAGGTCAGAAATCCAGCCCACCATGCAGATGGTTGGAATTGAATTTTCATTCCGATTATAGAAATGGCAGTTTTTGTTTCAATGGCTGGGAAGGTAATACTACCTAATAGGCCAACGAGTATAGTCAATGCTAAGGTGTATTTGTAAAACTGTCGCAGAAAAAAGTAGCACGCAACATTAATGAGTACTGCTCCCAGGGCAACACCATGCTTCCAAGTGAACTCAAAATCATAGTTCATTCCTGCCATATTTATGGTACCTCGATAAGATGCTATAAGGGCGTCCATGCAATAAACAGTGAGGAGTAAAATCGGAAGTAGTTGTCGATGTAATTTTAAAATGGAACGAAGTTGTTGTATCATCCCTCAAGCAGTTTTATCAAATGTTCGGCGGAACAAACCGGTGCTATATAATCGGGTTGAATGGAATGTTCTGAAAACCTGCGTCCATGGGAAATCCAGCAATGTGGCATCGCCACTTGCTGAGCGCCCCACACATCGTTGTGAGGATCGTCGCCCACATACAAAATGTTTTCCGCAGAAACACCAGCCACAGAAATCATCTGCTGAAAAGCCTGGTAACTTGGTTTATGAAATCCGAACTCACCGGTAACCAACATATTTTTCTCCTCGAAAAATTCTGCAATTCCGGCGCTTGCAATTTTAGCACGTTGTACCTGAGAAGGCCCGTTGGTAAGCAAGCCAATGGGACCACGACTTTTGCAAAAAGCCAATACCTCTCTGGTATATGGGTAAGGTTTGGTATGGGCGGCTACGCCCATCAACAATTCATTGACCAGTGCCGGCACCTCCTTATTCCATCGCGAAGGAATATGCTGAAGCAGCCAGGAGGCAAATACAGGCCGGGGAGTATAACCCCAGCGATCTTCCTGCATGCATTTCTGAATCTGCGAATCCAGTGTCGAGGGGTCCGGCTCGAGTGCATACCTTGTGATCCAAACGCGCAAAGCCTCTTCCATGGCCGCATTGCGATCCGACAAGGTATTGTCGAGATCAAACCATACCTGCAAAATTTTACCCATGGCAAGAAGGTTGAAACAAGTCTGGTGGATAATCGACGCGGCATAAATAGAGGCCTTCGGGTGATGCGGCGGCGCCCGCCTGGCGGCGATCGCGGCTTTCGAGGATAGAACGAAAATGCGAAACCGGTATTTTGCCCTGACCAATAGGCAAGAGCGATCCTACGATGGCGCGCACCATGCCTCTTAAAAAGCGATTGGCAGTGATGTAAAAAATATATTCATGGTTGCCCTCTTTCCAAAATGCTTGTTCGATGCGGCACCGGTAATGGTCTACGTCGGTGTGCGTTTTGCTGAAGCACTGAAAATCTTCGTACTGGAGCAGGAGCGATGCGGCTTCGTTCATGAGCTGTATATCAAGCGGACGTTCGTAGGTCCAGGACAAGCCTTTGGCAAAGGGAGATTTGCGTTTGCCGATGTGGTATTCGTACCCTCTTCGTATGGCATCAAAGCGGGCATGGGCGGTATCGGGCACCGGGTGCACACCGAGCAATGCGATGTCGGAGGGCAACATACAATTGAGCCGGAAAAGATGGTGGCCGTTTATTTCCTGTTCCACATCGAAGTGAGCGACCTGGTAACTGGCATGCACACCGGTATCGGTGCGTCCGCTGCCGGTTATTTCCAGGGCTGGAGCGCGAAAAAGCGTACGCATAGTTCCTTCAATCACCTCTTGTACGCCCAGTGCATTGGGTTGACGCTGCCAACCATGGTAAGCGCCTCCATGATACGCTATTTCAAGAAAATAGCGCATTAAAATTTTTCGTTGATGATTTCCTGTAAAACAACCAGATCAATTTCATAAGGATCTGTTTCCTCCATGGCTACAAAATCGTCGTCGTCGTTTATTTCATACATCCGGATTTTGAATTTTTTCGCTTCCACCAGCGAATACCATTGTCGCAACTGTTTTACCTTTTCTTTGTGGTCGGGCTGAAAAAGAAGGTAGTTGGCGAGCGGAAACTTATCCATGATGCGCTCTTTGATCTCTACCAGATTCAAGCCTGTAATGTCTTTGAGCTTGTTTAAACCATTGGCCCGTTCGACCTCGCTGATGTTTTCTGCAACAAATACCACTCTCGACATAGCAATTACTTTTTACTGATCAATACTGCTAATAAGGTACGAAATTCCATAAATTTCTTCTCAAACTCCTTATACAAAGGGTTCATCAATTGTACATCAAAATCCGCTTCGAAGGCGGTTGCTTCCGTTTCACCCATTACCTCTACTTGCAGCGAATAGGTAATGCCTCCGTTGTGTTCGTCGGAGAGCATTCTTAAAAATCTGAAATTATGAATGGAAGGATGCTGCTGTAATAATGGCAACCAGTCTTTATTGATGCGGCTTACCCAAGCCTCATGAATGGATTCGTCAATGCTAATGGTAACGCTATAAATCCACATAGTTACAGCCAGTTTTTCTTTTTAAAATAGTAAATCATGCCCAGCGCGGAAATAAAACACACCGACAATACTCCATAATAGCCATATTGCCACTGCAACTCAGGCATGTGTTTAAAATTCATGCCGTATATACCCGCTATAAATGTAAGGGGCATAAAAATAGTAGAAATAATTGTGAGCACTTTCATCACCGAGTTCATGCGATTGCTCATGCTCGAAAGGTAAATATCGAGCAAGCCTGCTACAATATCCCTGTACGATTCAAGCGTTTCGATTACTTGTATGGTGTGTTCGTAAGCTACCCGCAAGTAGGCATAGGAGTCGGCATGAATGAGTTCGTGATTTTCTTTCTCTAATTTGGTAAGCACCTCTCTTAGTGGCCATACTGATTTGCGCAACAAAATCAGCTCCCGCTTGAGCCTGTATATTTCGTGCAGCTTTTGTGTACTTGGACTTACTAATATGTGGGACTCCAGCAGTTCAATATGCTCACCGATGTTTTCCAGCACATCAAAGTAATGGTCGATCACCGTGTCGATCATCGACATCATCAGGTAATCGGATTGGTAGCGTCTATGCCTGCCCTTTGCATTGCTCAGCCTGTCGCGTATGGGAGCAAAAACATCTCCGTCTTTTCCGCTTTCCTGAAAGGTAATAACATAGTTTTTCCCCAACAGAAAAGTTATCTGTTCGCGTTGTGTGCCTTTTCTGGTTTTATCGAAATGAAGCATGTTGAGGACCAGGTAAATGTGGTCTTCAAAATCTTCCAGTTTGGGCCTGCTTTCTATGTGTCCAAGTTCATCGCGGACGATGTGATGCAAGCAAAGCTGTTGAATGATAAAATCGTTGGTGAGCTGGCAATGAGTACCCTCAATATTGATCCAGCTGATGGTATCGGAATTGGAAAAAAATTGAGCCAGCTCAGCAGGGTTCTCGATACGATGCTCCTTGTAAAAATCCTGGGAATACTGAATTACGGAAATCGCAACCTTGGCCTTATTAGAAGCCTCATCCTTCATAGTATTAGCGAATAAAATTATTAACCAATATTTCTGCTTTTTTTAAAGAAGCGTCCAGGTTGTCGTTGACGATGGTTACATCGAATTCTTTTTCGAATCCCATTTCAAACTTCACTTTAAACAATCGGGATTGTATGCTTTCTTCGGAGTCGGTGCTTCGATCGCGCAGGCGTTGCTCCAATATTTCGATGGAAGGCACCTTTACAAAAACGGCTAAGGCCCGGTCGCCAAACGCTTTTTTCAGTTTCAGCCCACCTTTTACATCCACATCAAATACTACGTGTTTTCCGAGGGACCAAATGCGCTCCACCTCTGCCCGCAAGGTTCCATAGTATGCACCCGGGTATACTTCTTCGTACTCTACAAATTCACCGTCGTCGATTTTTTGTTTGAATTCTTCTCTGGAAAGGAAATAATAATCCTTGCCATGTGCCTCTGCCGAATTTGCTCCGGTGCGCTTGGTGCGTGTGCAAGCCGAGATGGAAAACCCTAATCGTGGATCCGTATCAAGCAAGTGCCTTACAATGGTGGTTTTGCCGGATCCCGAAGGAGCGCTGAAAATGATAAGTTTACCAGTATCCATAAATGTCCTCGTTATGTCATTCGAAGAAATCTCAAGGTACGGAATTTATAGCATTTTTAACCGGCTTTTCTCCAGCGCACGCTGGAGAAAGTTCATGGATCGCAGATCCATGGCCGGTAACCCCGACCTAGAAAATCAGGGCTTCCGCAACACATCTGGAAGCTCAACGGGCTTCTAAAGCCCTTGATTTTGTTGTCGTTTCTCCATAGAAGAATTTCTATGGAAAATAAGGGTTTAACCGGCTTTTCTCCAGCGCACGGTGGAGAAAGTTCATGGATCGCAGATCCATGGCCGGTAATCCCGACTTAGAAAATCATGGGCTTAGAAAAGAATTTCTTCTAATCGATACCTTCAAAAGCCCTTGATTTTAGTAGTCGTTTTTCAATAGAAGAATTTCTATTGAAAAATTAGGGTTAAAAAGCCGAGCGTTTGAGAGAAATTACGCTTATCGAGAATAAATTAGATCCGGCAATAAGGATGCTCCAGAGCTTTGTACCTGAAGAACATACGGTGCTCCAAATACCAATGGGTAATTGGGACTACCATGGCCGCTGCATACGCCGAATGAGATTGGAAACGAATACTCCTGCACCAGCTCCCGGATCACCTGTTCCACGGATTTTCCAAAAGCCGGTTGTGTATCGCCGATATCGGTAAATTGGCCTAAGACCAATCCGGCAAGTTTTTTGAATTTACCTGCACGCTTCCACTGGATCAGCATGCGTTCAATATGGTAGATGGATTCACCGATTTCTTCGAGGAAAAGAATTTTTCCGGAAGTATCCAATTCGGAGGCGGTGCCAATGCCATGCACCAATAATGTCAGATTTCCTCCTGCCAGTATGCCTCTGGCTTTGCCTACGCGCTGCTGAGCAGCAGATGGCAAGGTGTGCGCATACGGAATCCCTGCCAAGGTTTCTCTCAGTGCCTGCACCGACAATGCATGCGCAGGATTGGCGAGTTGCAAACACATATTTCCATGCAAGGAAGCGATTCCTCGCCTTTGCAATTCAGTATGCAGAATCGTTAAATCACTAAAACCGATCATCCATTTAGGATGCGTTTTGAGTGCCGAAAAATTTACCTGATCTATAATTCTGCTGGTGCCATAGCCACCGCGGGCGAAAAGGATGGCTTTTATGTTTTTATTTTGGATGGCCGTTTGCAAATCGGAAAGTCGCTGGGCGTCGGTGCCGGCAAAATAGCGATCTGTTTTCCAAAGATTTTTGCCTGGAACTACCTGTAAGCCCCAGGATTTTAAAACTTCCATGCCGGCCTTTACATCCTCCGCATTAAACACTTTCGCGGTAGCGACTACAGCTATCTGGTCGCCTTTTTCTAATCGAGGAGGAATGACCCACATAAAGGAAGTACTTAAATTCGAATTAACAGATTCACGAATATAAAAGAGAAAAGGGAAATGCCCCCGGTAATAAGGGCCATTTTAAGCTTGGGCAAGGCACGTGAATAGGCGTAATGCAGGGCCAAGCCCTCGGCAGCACCCAAGAGCATGAAAAACAAAAAATTCAAGATGGGATGCGGAAAAATCATTCCTAAACTCATGCTCAATGGCCAGGTAATAAAATTGATAATCACCACCAATAGGAGTAATTCAGGCCTGCGCTCTTTGGCCGGAATAAAAAAATAAACCAATGGAAGCTCCACCAGAATTCCAATACAAGCGTAAATCAGGTATGCACTATTCATCTGGATGTCCGATCTTTCTGATGTTCATTGAGCGTTTCATTTTCATTGGGCCGATTCCATTTTATAAAAAGAATCAGGTGCGAAAAAAGTACCATGGGTACTACCAAGGAAGGAAGCCAGCAATAGGGAAATTCCAGAACCGCCACATTGGGTTGTTCCCAGGCTTGCAGTTGCAAGGGTCCTGGCAAAGACAATATAGCGTTGATCACAATATTGGCCAAGAGCAGCATGGCCACTATATTCCAAACTTGCTTTAGTCTGCTAGACAGCACTTGGCGCTTAACGCCCAGGTACCATACCAAAGGAGCACTCAGGCCACTAAGGATGTCCCAGTTCCTTCCTTCAAAGGTCATTAACGCTGGAATTTTTTTTTCAAGAAATAAGTAGTAGAGGCAAATCTCGACAGGAATACGCAACGTATGCAGCAAGACCAGATACGATTCATCAAATTGTAACAAATAGGTTCGCCATTTTTTCTGAGAAAAGACTACCGCAATCACCAAGGCCGCAGGAAGAATCAAGAGGGTGGGCCTGGGAGGCAATGAATCTGTTTGGAAATAAAATCCGGATATCGCCAGGGCTGCTTGCATTGCTGCTATCAGGGATACAAGCACTGCCGTTTGTCTGCGCCGGGTACTAGCCGCCAGCAAAAAAGCAACGCAAAATACCGTGGTAAGTATAAAAAGAGCAGACAGCAGGACAGCGTTCATGGCATCGATTAGGAAATCAAACTCATAAGGTATTGGCCGTAGCCACTTTTCATGAGAGGCTTGGCGCAGGCCTCCAATTGAGCCGCGTTGATGAAGCCCATGCGATACGCTACCTCTTCGATACAACCCACTTTTAATCCCTGGCGTTCTTCAATCACCTGTACAAATTGACTTGCCTGGTTAAGCGAAGCAAAGGTGCCGGTATCGAGCCAGGCGGTACCTCTGTTAAACACCCGCACTTGCAGGTTGCCATTTTCCAGGTAGTATTTATTTACATCTGTAATTTCATATTCACCGCGAGGGCTGGGTTGTATGCTTTTGGCCACTTCTACGACCGAGTTATCATAAAAATAAATTCCCGGTACGGCGTAATTGGATTTAGGAACCTTAGGTTTTTCTTCGATAGAAAGCGCCTTGCCGGCGTTGTCAAACTCCACTACGCCATAACGCTCAGGGTCGTTTACATGATAGGCAAAAACAATTCCTCCGGAAGGTTTGGTGCAGCTCTGCAATAACTCACTCAAGCCAGAACCATAAAAAATATTATCCCCAAGAATTAAAGCGGCATCATCGTTTCCAATAAACGATTCCCCCAGCACAAAGGCCTGAGCCAGTCCGTTCGGAACTTCCTGCACCTGGTAGGAGAAACGACAGCCTATTTGCTCTCCGGTTCCTAAAAGTTTCTGGAAATTGGGCAGGTCGTGCGGTGTAGAAATTATCAAAATTTCATTTATCCCTGCCAGCATCAAACACGAAAGCGGATAGTAAATCATGGGCTTATCGTAGATGGGCATCATCTGCTTGCTCATCGCCAGGGTAAGCGGATGAAGGCGTGTTCCGGATCCTCCGGCTAAAATTATCCCTTTCATTCTGGTTCAGCTATAGTGAAAAAAAATTGTAGAAGGCTTATTGATATTGAGTAGCGTAATATTTCTGATATTCTCCAGAAGTGACATTGTTCAACCAAGCTTCGTTGCTCAGGTACCAGTCGATGGTTTTATCCAATCCCTCTTCAAATTGCAACGATGGTTTCCAGCCCAGATCACGCTCAATTTTTCCGGCATCAATGGCATAGCGCATATCGTGGCCTGGACGATCGGTTACATAGGTAATCAACGAGGCGGATTCGCCGGATGCACGTCCTAATTTTTTGTCCATTATGGAACAAACAAGGGTAACAATATCGATGTTTTTCCATTCGTTGTGGCCACCGATGTTATACGTTTCCCCTTCTTTACCAGTATGAAAAATGGTGTCGATGGCCCGGGCATGATCGACCACGTACAACCAGTCGCGCACGTTTTCTCCTTTGCCATATACAGGCAATGGCTTTTTGTGACGAATATTGTTTATCATGAGAGGAATCAGTTTCTCAGGAAATTGATTCGGTCCATAATTGTTGGAGCAATTGGAAAGTACTACCGGCAATTTATAGGTATTGTGATAGGCTCTTACGAAATGATCAGAGCTAGCTTTGGAAGCCGAATAGGGCGATTGAGGATCGTACGAAGTATCTTCCAGAAAGTACCCTTCGGTGCCCAGGGAACCATATACTTCATCGGTAGATACGTGATAAAAGCGTTTACCCGTTTTGCCTTTCCAAACTTCTTTGGCAGCATTTAGCAGGGTAACAGTTCCTACCACATTGGTATAAATGAACTCCATGGGGTTCGCAATCGAACGGTCTACATGAGACTCTGCTGCCAGGTGAATTACCCCATCAAATTGATACTTGGTGAACAATTCTAGCATTGAAGCGGCATCGCAAATATCTCCCTTCAGAAAGGTATAATTGGGAAGTGCTTCCACATCACGCAAATTCTCCAGGTTACCAGCGTAAGTAAGCTTGTCGAGATTGTACACGTGGTACTGCGGATATTTCTGAACAAATAGACGAACTACATGAGAGCCAATAAAACCGGCCCCTCCGGTAATTAATATTTTTTTTTCGGATACTGACATACAAATTTTTAAACGAAGTTGTAATCGAAATGTTTTCGGCTATCCTTGAATCCCAATTTTTCCATAGAAAAACGTCCACTAAAATCATGGGCTTCAGAAGGAATCGAAAAGAAGAAATACTTTACTAAGCCCGCCATTTTCTATATCGGGATTTCCGGCCATGGATCTAATATCCTTGAGTTTTTTCCATCGTGCGCATCACAACTATGGAGAAAATTCGGTTGAATACTCCCTATACATTCCATGTGAATATCAAAACAATCTTATGCCATGAATGGGCGGAAGTTCAACATTCACATTAGCCGACAAGTTACACAGTTCCACCAATATTTGAAAATGTGCCGGCAAGAACTATAGCCCCGATCAGGCGTGGATTTCTTGCAGGGAAGGCAGTATCCGGGATTTTATTTCTTCCCAAACTTCCTTCTCGTTCCAGGTATCGTGTATCCTGGGGATGGTAAGAATGGATTGTAGTACCTGCCATTGTTTTTTGCCTTTGTCCAGGGCCACAGCATAAGGTGTATCGGTAAACGTAACCAAGGCATACTGGGAAACAAATGCAGGATATTCGCGATGAAGACGCGCTTCTACCTTTTTGATCAGTTGAAAATCGGGATCATCCACCAGGTCTCTCATCTCCACGAAATTTTGCAAAGCAAGTTCGGCTATGGCATCTGCATTGGGCTTGCGCAGGGTTTGCAAAAGTGGCATGGCTTGTTCGAGACTGTGCGTTGAAAGTAATTCATTAAAAATGCGCACATCTTCAAAGCCGGCATTCATGCCTTGTCCATAAAACGGAACAATGGCATGTGCCGCATCGCCCAGGAGCAATACATTTTTATGCCACCAGGGAAACGCGTGCACGGTGGCAAGAAAGGATGGAGCTTGTCTGAAATATTGCGCCGCCAAATCAGGAAGCAAGTCGAGCGTATCAGGAAACCATTGACGGAAGAACACCTGCACTTCCGATTCGTTGTGGAGCCTGCTAAAAGAATAAGGCCCTTCAAACGGAAGGAAAAGCGTACCGGTAAATGATCCATCCTGGTTGGGCAAGGCAATAAGCATAAATTCCTGCCGAGGCCAGATGTGCAAGGCATGTGGATCGAGATCACCGGCATACGCGGCAGGTATATCCAATTCCAGGTAACCGTGCGATAATTTTTCGAGCTCCGCCTGGCAATGGCCAGCTTGCACCAAGGCTTCGCGAACTACCGAAAATGCTCCATCGCAGGAAATGATGAAGTCGGATGTTGGCACGCCGGAATCTGATTCCTGAAGCAATTGATAGGAATCGTTTTGGTGTTGAAGTTTTATTTTGCTGGAGAATTCCAGATGAATATTTTCTTCCTTGGAAGCAGCATTCAGTAAATAATTATTGAGGCCTGCGCGTGAAACGGAATAAATGCATTGGTCCTCTTCTCCATAGGGCTGAAACAAAGTACCCCCGACGATGGGATGAATCATCCGGCCTTTCATGGGTACGGCAGATTTTAAAATCTCTTGTTCAAGACCCGCCGCCTTTAAAGCCTGAATACCCCTGTGACTCAGGGCCAGGTTGATCGATCTGCCTTCCTGCACTGCGGCAGTTCTGGGATCCGGACGCTTCTCGAAAATGGAAACCTTGTACCCTCTGCGCGATAAAAAAATGGAAAGGAGCGTACCTACCAAACCGGCTCCTGCTATGGAAACTCTATTACCCGATTGCATGCACGAATATGCAGGTTATTTTTTGCTTTGACAATTGACAATTATCATACAACCGAAGCGGTTGAAGTTCCTTGCTGCAAGGCAATATGTATTAAAATTTTTAGAGAATTGAAGAGGGGCTAAGGATGTTATCTCCAGAGCCAATCCAGACGGAAGAGGGCTTTTACCGATTCCGGAACCAAGCAGGAAGGATCGACGCACCAAATCTGGTGTTCACCAGGAGAGGCAAATTGAGTGAAGTGCTGGGCCTGAAAATTTCCCTGAGCCAGGTAGTTTACCATAAGCAAGGATAAAAAGAACAAAAGTGAAAAGCGGAAGGAATATGAAAACCAGAACGATACCGATTTGTCTTGCTTGAATATATTTTTCATAACGCTTCGATCTTGTTTCTACCTATTTTCCGATACTATCTTATTTATTCGGGGTATCGGTTTCCGTTTGGTTACAAAGTAGTGAATTTTTTCTGAAAAAATCCATACCGATGGTTAATTAAGACCTGCCACTGACAAAGTTACATGATATGGGGTTTGGTCTGGCTTTTGAATAGGCATGAATCGTTAAAAAATCTGACATTTATGCAAGAAAAGGGTTCCATTTCCATTCACACGGAGAATATTTTCCCGATTATTAAAAAATTCCTGTATTCCGACCAGGAAATCTTTTTAAGAGAGTTGGTTTCCAATGCGGTAGATGCCTGCCAGAAACTAAGTAAATTGGCCTCTTTGGGCGAATACAAAGGCGAGTTGGGAGAACTGAACGTCACTGTTTCCCTGGACGAAACCGCCAAAACCATCACCATCAGTGATAATGGTATTGGGATGACCGCTGAGGAGATTAAAAAGTACATCAACCAGATAGCCTTTTCGGGAGCCACTGAGTTTTTAGAAAAATATAAAGATAAGGGAGACGAAAAACAGATTATCGGACACTTTGGTTTGGGATTCTACTCCGCATTTATGGTGGCCGGACAAGTAGAAATCGTAACCCTTTCGCATCAGGAAGGTGCCAGTGCAGCACGTTGGGTTTGTGACGGCAGCACGGAATTCGAAATTAGTGCCGCTGCGAAAGAAAGCCGGGGTACCGATATCATCCTTCATGTTTCGGAAGATGCACAAGAGTATTTACAAAAATACCGTCTCAAACAAATACTTGACAAATACTGTAAATTCCTTCCGGTAAGTGTTTCTTTCGACGGAGAAACCATTAACGAGACCAAGCCGCTCTGGACGCGTACACCCAGCGAACTTAGCGATGACGATTACCTGAAGTTTTACCGAGAACTTCACCCCATGAATCCTGACCCTTTGTTCTGGATTCATTTGAATGTGGATTATCCGTTTAACCTAACAGGTATTTTATATTTCCCCAAGCTGAAACAAGACATTGACCCGAACAGAAGTAAAATTCATCTCTATTCCCGCCAGGTATTTATTACCGACGAGGTAAAAGATGTGATGCCCGATTTTCTGATGCTCATGCATGGAGTCCTCGACTCTCCGGATATTCCGTTGAATGTTTCCCGTAGCTACTTACAATCCGATAGTAATGTAAAAAAGATCAACAGCCACATTACAAAAAAGGTAGCAGACAAACTCATGGAAATTTTCAACAAAGACCGTCCTGTTTTTGAAGAAAAATGGAACGACGTGAGCATGTTTGTGAAGTACGGCATGTTAAGCGATGAAAAATTTTATGAACGAGCGAAAGATTTTTGTTTGGTTTCCAATTGCCAGAAAAAATATTTTACGTTAGCAGAATACAAGGAGCATGTAAAAACTTTACAAACCGATAAAGACGGAAACATTGTTTGGCTTTATACCAAAGATGCCGCCAAGCAAGATCTGTTCATTCGCCAGGCAGAGCAGAAGGGCTACGACGTGTTGGTGATGGACAGCATGATCGATTCGCATTTTGTAATGATGCTGGAGGAAAAACAAGAAAAAGTATCGCTGAAACGAGTAGATGCCGATACCATGGAAAAGTTGATTCCACAGGAAGTGAAGCTGGAGGTATTGCTGAATCAGGAGCAGCAGGATTCCTTGAAGAAATTATTTGAGGCTACATTGCAAACCAAGGCCACGGTAGAGGTACAGGCGCTTTCGGCCGAGGATTTACCAGTGGTAATTACCCTTCCGGAATTTTTCCGACGTATGCAGGAAATGCAACAAGCCAATGGAATGTTCAAAGGCATGGGGATGCCTGAAATGTTCACCCTATCCATCAATAGTAATCACCCGGCGGTACAAAAAATATTGGAAGTGGAAGATGGCCGTAAGTCGGAAATGGCACGCCAGGCAGTAGATTTGGCCTTGTTGTCGCAAGGCATGCTCACCGGCAAAGAACTCACTGACTTTATAAAGCGCAGTGTGCAACTAAGCCTGAACTAGGCCTTTCAGCCTGAGAAAGCCATATACTAATAATTCCATATTTTGCGTTATATTCGTTGCCGGACCTCGTGTCCGGCAATTTTATTATTCTCACATATGACGGCGCGTGCATTTTCCAGGCTATTATGTTGGGCTTTTATAAGCCTCGGTACTTCGCTGTGGGCGCAGGAGTTTAATACAGACTCCATTCCCGACATGGCCATTTTTGAAGACACTACTAAAAAAGACCAGAAAGCGCCTAAGCCCAAAAAAAATGTTTTTTATGGACAGAAATGTCGACGCGCCTTTGCTAAAGAAGGAGCCGGTCCTAAAGAAGTAGCTGAATTATTCTATTGTCTTAAAAAACCCTTGGAGGTAAATCCGTACGTCAACGAAATCTATGTTTGGGATTTGTCGAAAGGAAAAATCATTAAGGTGAACTACGAAGATTTTAGCAAGCTTACCATACCGTATAAAATTTTGCATGGTCCATATGCCAAATATGTAAATCGCAAACTGGTGGAGCGTGGCATATTCTACGTAGGAACCAAACACGGTCGGTGGGAAAAATACAATAAAGATGATATACTGATTGGCAAATCCAAATACTGGCGAGGCTGGCAGCGCGAAGCTCAAATCACCTATTACGATGTAGAACGTAAAAAAATAAAAGAGGTAATGCCTCGTGAATATGGCCAAACGACAGGCACCTATTACCTGTTTTCGGAATCAGGAAAATTGATTACAAAAGGCTCCTATATTGATGGGAAAAAGGTAGGCATGTGGGTGGATTATTTTCCCGATAAAACAAAAAAGCAGCGTGAAACTCAATATCCCAAAGATCCTTATGATAAAACACCGCCGGTAATTATTCGGGAGTGGGATGACAAAGGAAATATTATTGTGAATAACGGTGAAAAGATCGATCCGAAAAATGCTAAAAAAGAAGATCCGATCAAGAAAAGTCTGAAGAAAAAATCCAGATAATGTAAGCCCGGAATGTATTCCGGGCTTTATTTTTTTATCCTTTTAAATAATTGGCAATTCGGATAACATCTGAAAAAACGCCCGCTGCAGTAACCTCTGCACCGGCACCTGGGCCTTTAATGACCAGGGGACGATCTTTATAGCGTTCCGAAGTATAGGAGATCATGTTGTCACTTCCCGACAAGGAATAAAACGGGTGGTTGGCATCTACCGATTCTAGTTTAATGGTGGCTTTCCCGTTTTCGAGTTTTGCAATAAACCGCAGCACTTTTCCTTTTTTCTCAGCATCCTTTTGACGCTTGCTAAAAACTTCGTTATGCTTTTCTAATTGCTTAAAGAATTCGTCTACCGTTTTTGCTTTTACACAAGGCTCCGGTAAAATATTTTCAATGCGAACGTCGTCCAATTCCAGCTCGTAGCCAGCTTCGCGCGCGAGGATCAGAATTTTACGCGCCACATCTTTACCATTCAAATCGTCGCGAGGATCGGGCTCGGTAAATCCTTTTTCCTTTGCCTCCTTAACCACCTCACTAAATTTCTTTTCTCCTTTAAATGTGTTAAAGATATAAGATAAGGTTCCCGACAATACTCCTTCAATGCGAAGGATGTCGTCGCCGCTATACCGCAGATCCTGCAGCGTATTGATCACTGGCAATCCGGCCCCAACGTTGGTCTCATATAAAAATTTAATGCCATGGCGGAAGGCCAGCTGATGTAATTTTTTATACTCTGCAATAGGACCCGAGTTGGCAAGCTTGTTCGGCGTAACGATGGAAACCCGTGCTTTCAGAATTTCTTCGTATTGAGACACCACCTCTTTGCTCGAAGTGTTATCGATAAAAATAGAATTCTGAAGATTAAGGTTCTTTATTTCCTGCACAAATGCTTTGAGGTCTGCCTTGGAACCCTTTTCTTCCAGGCGTTCTTTCCAGCTCGACAATGCAATGCCGCCTTCGTGAAACAGCATTTTTTTACTGTTGGCAATTCCAACAACATTGATTTTTATGTGTTTTTCCTTTTGAAGATAGGAAGATTGCTTTTGTATTTGCTTCAGCAAGGTAGTGCCTATCAATCCAAGTCCTACCACAAACACGTTGATGGTTTTTACATCGGATAGGAAAAAGGATTCATGCAGGGCGTTGAGTGCTTTGGATAAATCTTTTTTACCAATAACAACCGAAAGGTTCAGTTCAGAAGAACCTTGCGCAATGGCAACTACGTTTACGCCATTTTTACCCAAAGCAGAAAATAACTTACCCGAAATACCAGGTGTGTGACGCATGTTGTCGCCAACGATGGCCACAATACCCAATTCGTCTTTTACCAGTACTTTATCAATTTTTTTAGAAGCTATTTCATTGGTGAATTCTTCTTCAATACCGGCTTTCGCTTTTAGTGCATCTTTGGATTCGATGGCAAAACAAATCGAGTATTCGGAAGAGGCTTGCGTAATCAGAATGACATTTACTTTCAATCTGGCCAAGGCCCCAAACAAGCGGGCCGAAACGCCGGTAACGCCTTGCATGCCGCTTCCCTGCAAGGTAAGCAAGGATATGTTTTCTACAGAAGAAACACCTTTAATCATGAAGTCGTTTTTCTCCGTCTTCTCACTGATTAAAGTACCCGGATGCTGAGGGTTGAAGGTATTGCGGATGGTGATGGCAATTTTTTTATTAAAGGCAGGTTGTAGCGTTGGCGGATAGATGACCTTGGCACCAAAGTGGGAAATTTCCATGGCCTCTACGTAGGAAATTGCGGAAAGCGTAAAGGCCTGTTTCACTTTTCTCGGATCGGCAGTCATGACACCGTCCACGTCGGTATATATTTCGATGAGCGCTGCGCCCAGGGCTGCTCCGACGATAGAGGCGGTATAATCCGAACCTCCCCGTCCCAGGGTGGTGGTTTCGCCTTTGTCGGTAGAGGCTATAAACCCGGTGATGATTTGAGTCTTCTTAGCCGATTTAAAATGTTCTTTCAGATTTTTGTCGGTGGTTTTAAAATCCACGCGTGCATTGCCGAATGCAGCATCGGTTTTAATAACGCTTCTGGCATCGAGCATTTCTGCGGGCATGCCTGCCTGGCTGATCAGGTCGGCCATGAGCATATTGGATAAACGCTCGCCAAAACTCACTACCAGATCCTGGGTACGAGGCGATAATTCTTTCAATAAATAAACCCCCTGCAACAAATCTTCGAGTTCGCGAACCAGATTTTTCACCTGAGCGATGGCGCGGCTCTGAACTTTGATGTCAATCAGTGATTTTACTACCTGGATGTGTTTATTCTCTACCGTATCCAGCAGTTGCTTATACGATTCATCGCTCTCGGAAGCCTTTTTACCAATTTCGAGCAGCAGATTCGTAATTCCGGACATTGCCGAAAAAACAACCGCTATTTCTTCTTTTCTTTTTTTGTAGCCGAGCAAGATGTCAACCACCTGCTTCATGGCTTCTGCTGAACCAACGGAGGTTCCGCCAAACTTAAGTACTTTCATATTTGTAGTAGCAATCCACCGGCGCAATGCCCAAAGCCTTTCGCACAGAATTGTAAAAATACGCTTTTAGCGCAAAGGACACAGAAATTGAATTAAAAATTTATCCTGGCTTGGTTATAGGGTTTTGTTGATCCAGCGCTCCAGATCTTCCACCATATCGGCATCGTACCAAATTTTTGCCAATGCCATCCAAATCAACACCACTACTGCGGTAAAACCTATCAGCATTCCCAAATTCCTGTTCTTGGTAATGGTTTGCGATTGTTTTACCAATTGCTGACTTCCCGACTTCAGGTATTTGTCGAGGTAGGTAATTAAAGGGTAATAGATCACCAGCATCACTGCCATGTGAATGATAGTAGATCGATATGGATGACTTTCACTTTTGTATTTCTGAAGAATAAGCAGAAAATAGGCGTTCACCAGTTCGGCCAGCAAGATCACCACGACGATGACCATGTAACGTTGAAATTTTTTCATCTGGCAGCAGGCTTAGCGCTTATTTATTTTGTGCCGCCTCGTATTCCGCATTCATGCCCTCTACCACCAGGTTGGTGATGTCGAGAGAATCTTGCGCATACAAAATATTGGATTCCCGCTGATACGCCAGCACGTAGGCATAGTTATGTTCACCACTTTTACGCTTCATGTAATCCTTTACTTTGTCCAGATATTCGCTTTGTTTATTCTGGGCAATTTTTGCATAATCCATACTGAGTTTCTCTTCGCGCTCCTGCATGCTGCGCTCCTGTCCGGCCAGGTCCTGCTGTGCATTTTTCATTTCCAGGTCAGTCATCAGGTTGGCATCCTTCTCATATTTTTTATAAGTGTTTACCAATTTGTCCTGCATTCCTTTCAGCTCTCTTTCGTTTCGGGCAGCCAGGTCATCGAGTTCTTTCTGAATCTTTTTAAAATATTTGTATTTGGACTGAAAGGTATCGATGTTGATGTACATGATTTTACCCTGAGCCTTGGGAAGCTCTGGTGTGTTTACCACCAATCCTTCCGGCGTTGTAGAACTGGAATCTGAAGGCTTGGCTTTAACATACAAGGCTAATACGGCAACCACTGCCACAAGAAGCAAGGCATTAATTCCGATGAGGATTTTTTGGAACGTATTCATGTTTAGAATATTTGAGGCCCAAAAATCGGAATAAAATATGGTAGTAAAAAATAAAAAAAATGGTGGCCTGGCTCGGCCATCCATAGCCCTTTTAGGCTGTTTTTTTGGTGGGCTGCACGGATTCTAGCAATACCAGGGATTCCCAACCAGCATTTTTTAATTTCGGGTTTTTTGCCAAGGCTTCCATTACCTTTTTCCTGAACATCCATACCGTCACACGGCGCAGGTCTATTTTATCCGACAGCTCGTCGAGGGTGGATTTATTCTTGGAATTGCAGGTATCGTACATGACATAAAACGCTTTGGTAAGCGGAAACTTTATGCCGTGAAACAGCGTGGCGGCTGTCACCGATTCGGAATATTTGCAACGTGTGCAGCGCCTGGCCAGGTTCTTTTCATTCTTTACAAAATTGGCATTGCCGCATTTTTTGCAGTGATAGCCCTCCGACCATTTTAACTGCTCGAGGTAACTCAGGCATCCGTATTCGGTAGGATAAATCTTCAGAAACTCCTCGTAGCTTACTTTCTCCAATAGAATCCTGGATCTCTTTTCTTCTTTTACCTGTTTCTTTAATTCCCAATTATCTTTATCGAGCGCAATGTTCATGGAATTCAAGGCATCGGTGAGTTCCTTCAATTTTTCATTGGCTTGCATAAGTTCCAGCGACTGGGCCCTTAGCTGTTCGGTGCGTTCGGCTACTTTACTTTCCAGTTCTTGGTTCACTTTATCTTTAAGCCGGTCGTTTTCCTTCAATTGTTCTATGATTTTTTGCTGCGCAAATTCTTTCTCATTTTTCAGCAACCTGAAACGTTCGCCCAATGCGTATGACATGATTACTGTTTCCAGGATCATCCCCACATTGAAAACATAAAACGTGTACAAGTTGGTAGGGATCCATTTGGCCATACGGAAGAAATACACAAAAAAACTTATCAGAATAATGGAAAAGCCTGCCAGAAAAAATCGGGAAGAAATATGGCCCTTGCGAAATAAATGAATAGCCAGGAAATACATATACAAAAAGGGAGCCATGTACAGCAGAGCCCTCAGGTAGGGAGGCACCCACTCATACAAGGTATGGGACAGGATGTTTAATACAACCAGGCTCAGCACCAGGAGGCGAAAATAGGAATTCCGCATGGGGGGCTGAAGAAAGGCATATCCATACGCCAGAAAAGTTCCCAGGAAAAACAAAGGAGAATACACAAAAAGAAAATGATTTAACGCCGGCCATTGTCTCCAGACAAATTGAAATCCGGTGCCATCTTCGTTCATGCTGTAAAGTGCGCCAGCCAATACATACGCCACGTAAAACAAGTAAATCCGTTCTTTGGTAAAGAAATAGAGAAATAAGTTATACGTGGCCATGATCAGCAATATGCCGTAAAAAAAGCCAAGCAAGTAGTATTCGCGCACCACATAGGAGAATTCAAATTGTGTGCTGCGGATGTATGCGCCATAGCTGCTGCGGTAACGGGTAGCGATGCGCACGTAATACCACCCCTTGGCACCCTGCGGTAGATGTAGGTCAAAAAAATAATTTTTATGGTCGTAGGGTCTGCGAGAAAATTCCTGGTCGTAGCCGGCCTGCTGTTGATCGAGCAATTTTCCCTCTGACGATAGCCGGTAGAAGTCTACATGGGCCTGATGGATATCTGGAAATTCCAGTATCCAATTTTCTTTTGTACTTTCATTGCTGGCGTAAAAGCGCAACCAATACACGCCCGGTTCCGGGAATACCAAACCTTTGGCAAAAGAGGGCACCCACCAATCCTGACGTTGTTGCACCTGCGATAGGTTGAACTTACCAGACGAATCATTTAGCACTTGAATGGATTTGTCGGCAAGGTATTGACCTTCCTTTTGTAGTATTTTTTGAATAAGTGCCTGTTGACCAACTAGGTGACAAGTAATCAAAAGCACTATCAAGGAACCTATTGAACGAACCATACTTCTAAGTGTTTAATAATTCTAATATTTCAATTTTTTATGATAAAAAAATTAGATAGATGGGTATGGAACATAGACATCTCCATGGAGCATCTTTCGGTTGAGTAGCATAAAAATGTTAATCGTAGGGTAATTTAAGGCCTAA
The DNA here is from genome assembly GCA_025454925.1 of Cytophagaceae bacterium. Taxonomy (GTDB): domain Bacteria; phylum Bacteroidota; class Bacteroidia; order Cytophagales; family Cytophagaceae; genus JALONM01. The sequence goes on along the minus strand of JALONM010000063.1, from coordinate 7,786 downwards.
AGGCAAAAAGCTATCGGTTTAATTCGCAAAAGGAAGGAAGAGCCAGGATCGGTTTGGTGATGGGGAAGTTACTCTAAATATGTTTCCGTTTATTCTAATTCAGGTTGCGGAAATTTTACCCTCCAAGTAAATCGAGCAGGCTATGCTTTTGAAGTCATGGACATAAAAGAGTACTAGCAGACTTAGTACTGAAACTACCTCTGCTCTTGATTTGATTCAACAACCCGATGGAATGTATCTCATTGCATGGGAAGGAATGGTAATCAAAAACAGGCACGAGGCAAAAGCAAAAGTATTCCCTCCCCCAAAATCAAAGGTTGTGCCATCGGCCCGGATAGAGCGGAAAGCCCGCGGATGGCAGGTTTTCTCAAGCACTGCCGCCGGCGCGGCCTTGCAGCGATAGCCGGATCAGCCGCATACTAATTATTTTTAACTCAAGTATTCAATAATAAAATCTTTCGTGACCAGGATGCACCTTTGCAACAAAAAAAGTAAGGTCGGAGGAATGAAAGACCTGGGTGCGTGAGCGGCTCACCATTTCAACGATGGCCTCAATTTCTTTAATTGGATTGTCGCTGGTAATAATCTTTTAGTAGCTCTGTTATTTTTTTCACTTCCACCAAAAAACCATCGTGCCCATACAACGATTCTATTTCTGCGTATTCGGCCTGATGAATGTGTTGGGCGAGGTATTTTTGTTCGCACACTGGAAATAATAAATCGCTGCTAACGCCGATTACCAGGGTATTTGATTTTACCAGCGAAAGTGCTTGTGCTGCGCTGCCGCGGCCACGACCCACATGGTGAGAATCCATGGCTTTGGAAAGCAGCATATAGGTATGAACGTTGAAACGGTTTACCAATTTTTGACCCTGATAATGCTGGTAGGAAATGGCTTTGTAGCCTTCTGTTTTATTGCAATCCTCTTCGGATTGCGTGCGTGCGTAGGTTTCGTAAGAACGGTAGGAGAGGAGTGCAATGGCGCGGGCAGCGGCCATGCCTCGTTGGCCGGCATCGGCACTGGGAGTATTCCAGGTAGGATCGGCTTGTATGGCCATGCGCTGCGATTCATTAAAAGCGATTCCCCAAGGGGAATGAAAGGCATTGCTGGCCAGCAATATCAGGTGTTTGATAAGATCGGGTTGTTGAATGCTCCACTCAAGGGCTTGCTGGCCTCCCAAAGATCCTCCGATGCAAGTATCGATGGATTCGATGTGCAAATGGCGACGAAGCTTTTCGTGTGCCTGCACCATATCGCGGATGGTTACCGAAGGGAAATCTCCATAATACATGCTTCCGTCGGGGCGGGGACTTAAGGGGCCACTGGAGCCATAACAGGATGCGATAATATTGGCACAGATAATAAAATGATGCTCCGGATCATACAGGCAACCTTCGCCTACCATGCCTGGCCACCACGATGCCACGTCGCTGTTGGCAGTAAGCGCATGGCATACCCAAACAACGGTGCTTTTGCCGGGCACATATTGCCCAAGGGTAGCGTATTGAATGACTAATTCGGGCAGCAGCTCTCCACTCTCCAATAACAAGCCTTCTTTAAACACCACTGTTGCCGTCTTCATAGACACATTTTCTTTTACTCCTTGCATGTGCAATACCATTAAATACACACTTTGCCCGTATGGAAAACGCATTTCCTTCAAGCAATACATGACTAATCCGAATAGAGAAGAGAACTAGAGCCTATGCAGGCGAACAATCACTTATGGTGTAGGTGACGATCGTACTCAATTTATATTCCCCGGTCATTGTATATACCAGGATCAGGAATTAGCACCTTACATTCAGCGTGTAGGTTGCTAGAGGTTCAGTGAGCCTGTCTCTCCCCTCTTCTCTATAAATCAATTACTTTACGATGGGTAACTGACTTTGGATACCTCAAAAGTACATTGTAAAATCGGATATTGCAAATACTCCTGAATCAGGACAAAATTCTACGACTGAAAATTTTTTGTAATTTTTTTGAGCAATCTCTTGCAGCAATAAAAACTTTGTGTACCTTTGCATCTCCAAAACGGAATAAGGGAGCATAGCTCAGCTGGTTCAGAGCATCTGCCTTACAAGCAGAGGGTCACAGGTTCGAATCCTGTTGCTCCCACAAAAAAAAAGTCCTGTCAACAGCAGGACTTTTTTTATTTCTCTCATGTTTTGCGTTTACATTTTATTCTCTCCGTCCAAGGATCCGTCCAAGGACCAATTTTACGTTGGTTATACCGGACAGTCCATTGAATCGAGGATTCAAAAACACAATTCCCATCACAAAGGATTTACGGGCAGGGTACACGATTGGAAGTTGGTTTATCTGGAAAAATTTGAAACCAAGTCTGAAGCCATGAAGCGTGAAAAGGAAATTCTACCGGCTTTTCTCCATAGTAGCGAAGCGCACGATGGAGAAAGTTCATGGATCGCAGATCCATGGCCGGTAATCCCGACTTAGAAAATCTTGCGGCACGGATACCCTGAATACAAATTTCCAACTATACTATCCTGTTGGCGATTACCATCCTGAAAATCCCTTCCATCCAGAGCGTCCTAAAACAATCAGAGGCATTCATACCAGCGAGATTGCACCCACCATTTTATTGACAATTGTCAATACTTTTGAAATTATTTTTCTCTTTTACGTATTTATACCTAACCACTTTATTTCAATAGTTCTAAATTTAAATTTTTGAGAAACGCAGCGCTGGAAAAGATTGTAGTCGTATCGAATAAGAGCTTTGGAAACAGGAAGCGTGTTGGTAAGTATTCCAATAAATTCTACTGTTAAATTAAATATATATGCAATCGACTGCATATAGCAAAAAGTTAGCACCAATGCCAAGAACCACAAACTGACAAGACATGCAATATTTAATGACAGGTATAGAGCTTCATCCAGACAAGGGATTTGGGATAACTGCCGACTCTTACTATAAAAGTGCAGAGCATTTAATGACAAATCGCTTTGAACATTATGATGTAACGCAGCAAGCGGAAATGCCACAAAATTTTCTTTACCGTCACGCTATTGAACTTTACTTAAAATCCTTAATCATTATATTTCATAGAAAACTGAAAATCAATTACGGGAATGAGCCTTTTGATAGCGAAGAACCAGAGATTTTTAACGATGGAAAGTGGAGAAAGCTATACACCTGTCATTTCATCGACAAACTATACGAATACTGGTTGAACAATTTATTGTTGCCAAACATAGACGTCCTGAATGAAAAAGCTCCTAAAGGAGATTGGCAAGAAACCAAGAAGATAACATACTTATTTCCCGTAATTTCAAAATACGACCAAGACAGTTCTTACTTCCGTTACCCAATTACAAAAAATAGTTCGCTTGACACCAAGAAATACACAATGCAGAAATTTAAAACGACTAACATGGATCAGTTCATAAAGGAAATTCAAGAGCAAATATCAGAAGCAAAGAAGGGAACTTTTACAATGCTTCTTATTGACGATTCAGATAACATCGTAGAAGCATTCAAACAAACCGAGGATGTATTGTCGGACGTTAGAGACGCTTTGAAGGAAGTTGCTTTTTATTTCAGTTGTATTCATATTATGACAAGAATAACATTATGCGGAGGAATGTGATACAAAGAGAGGCACATGCTGCTAACAGCACCTACAAGAAATTGGCACTTCTGTAGTTAAATAAAATGATGTGCTTCGTTTCAAGCTCAGTGCTGGCAGATAATTTTGTGCTTCGAAATCGCCAACTTCTTAAACCCGAAAACCGTTAGCAGCTATAATATTGACAACCACCAAAACAGAAACTTATGCCAGAAGAAGTAAAATCCTTTGCATCAAGAAGTATTCTCTACTACCCGACTTTAGAATTTCAATCTGAAACTTGGGTCAAGGCAAGTCTATTGTTTTGGGACAAAATTTATAGAATCGTCCCGGCTGATTACAAAACTCGTGACAGTGACGAAATAAAAATTGCTATTTCTAACGGTTTCATTGAAGACATAGAACTCACCGACAAAGACCTAAGGCAAACTGCCAATAAGTTTGAATCATTCTGCAATAAGTTGCAATTCAATCCAGCAGGTTTTGATAGTAGAACATATGAAGTTAGACTTCATACAGACAAAATTGACGAGAGATTAAAAGCATATTTTAAGGAATTTTCTGAAGACACGGACAGCCAAGGTTTTTTACGAATTCCTCAAGAAATCGCAAACGGTTATATGTTCTATCTCTCAGACACAGTTAGCAGAAGAAGAAATATCGCCAAACTGACTGACAACCCAGATATGTATGCTGCAATGATATTTTTTGACGGTAAAGGAAATTTTGATGAACTGCTTTTTGATGATGATAATCCAGAAACATACACCAATTTGATGATTGAAAGACTGATTCCAAAGGACATAAGGTCTTTAAATATGGAAATCGTAATAAATATTCATAAAAAATTAGAAACAGAGAAAAGAGAGTTTAGAAAGTTGGTGAATGAGTTCAGTGAAAAACTTTCAAAAATTGAAGATGGGAAAACTGCAATAGATGAAATAGAGCATTTCAAGAAAACATTTTTAGAGAATAAAATGACTTGGCAAGAAAAATTCAAATCTCTTGAACAAGCAACCGAAGACTCTCTCTTATACGCAGGATTACCTATGTTTGCAACTTCAACAATTGCTTCACTACACAGAAATGGGGCCTATGACTTAACGGAACTTTCCAAAGGACTTTTACTAGCAGGTGTGGCGACAATTGCTTCAGTTGGAAATGAACTTAGAAAAAAATGGACTGCACAAAAGTCAAACTACTATTTAGAAATTGGACGACAATTGAACTCAAAGGAAAATGCAAGTATTAGTGTGCAAAATATTAAAGTCCGATTAAACGAATTTGTTAATGATTAAGAGAATTACAGCTGCTAACAAGGGTTTTGCGTCAGGCGGTCTGACGTGTAAACTTGGAGCATTGTGCTTGTAATAAACTTTAGTAATAAATTGAAACTTTGTGCTCCGAAACCCGCCCGAACGCAAAGCCCCAAACCGTTATAGCCAATTTTAAGAACCGATAGAACAAAAGAATGTGGAGCGACATATACAACTATTACAATATTCAGTTTGACGAGAAGTTTAGCCAAAAGCTGAGTAAAGCGACTGTCGTTGACTACTTGTTGAACACTGGAATGTTCAAGCAGACCAATCATCAGACGTTTACAAACTCGGACAAGTTTCCTTGGGTTGATATTGTTTTGGTTGAAACATATGACGGCAACTTTGCAGCATCTGACAAGGAAAATCAATTTGTGACATTGGTTGCAATTGTATGCTTAAAAGGACAAGATATAGACCAACAGGTTTATATAGATACATTTAAGCTTATTGCAAATAGACTGAATTGGAAACTATATTTGGAAGAAGACGATGACGGAAATGAAAATATTGAACTGTGAAAAAACTGGCTTATAACAGCACATTTGCAATAGGCGGGGTTTCGTGCCCCCCTTTGCTGGCGCAAACGTCTCGCTGGTGCCCTTGATGCCCGGCATCAACAATAATAATCCCAACCGTTGTGCGCAACCATCCAACGAATTTAAACAAAGTAAATAGTTACAGCTCACATTGTTCATTCCATTTTCAAATTGGCCCTTGTGGAAATAGCGTTAAGAAATCAATCTTCCGCAGCGATCAGAACGATGTATTGTTTGAGAATTTCTTTTGACAAAAAGAAATTCGAGTTTTAAACCGGCTTTTCTCCATAGTAGCGAAGCGCAGGATGGAGAAAGCTCATGGATCGAAGATCCATGGCCGGTAATCCCGACTTAGAAAATCATGCGGCACTAGTACCCTGAATACAAATTTCTACATTCCCTTTCCTGTTGGCGATTACCATCCTGGCAATCCCTTCCCTCCTGAGCCTCCTGATTCAGACAAGTACAGGCGCGACCTGAAACAATCAGAGGCATCCATACCAACGAGATTGCACCCACCATTTTATTGACAATTGTCAATACTTTTGAAATTATTTTTCTTCACTACGTATTTATACCTAACCACTTTATTTCAATAGTTCTAATTTTAAATTTTTGAGCGTCTTTTCACTATAGAAAGACACAATGGAGAATATTCCTGAATCGAAGATTCATGGCCGGTAATCCCGACTTAGAAAATAATAGACTTCGAAAAGAGTGAATGCAGAAAATATGATTGGTAATTTTGTTGAGGTAGATATGTATTCTAATAAATTCTTCTGTTAAATGAAATATATATGCAATCGACTGCATATAGCAAATAGTTAGCGGCCATTACATAGAACAATGACACATGAAACAATTTAAAGGATTTATTCCAGGAGAGTTGATAGACTCTATTCGAAACAAAAAATGTATTCTTTTTGTTGGTGCAGGATTATCAAGCAAGGTCAAACGAAGTAATGGAATCAATCTGCCGAACTGGAAATGGTTCTTAGATGAACTATTGGAGTTTGCCATAGACAGACGTGTAATTTTCTCTGTAAATCCAGACGATATTAAAGAGATGATTAAGAACGATAACTTAATCATGGCTGCTCAAGAGCTTCAAGAAACTATTGGGAAACATGACTTTGGCGATTTCTTACATCAAGTTTTTAGAGATAGAGAAGTAATTCCTAGTTTGACTCATTTGCTATTACCACAAATTCCCTTTCGTAGCATCCTAACTTCCAATTATGACAATTTAATTGAAGGAGCATACACACTTCATTATTCAGGTAAAATACCTAATAAATTCACGCAAGAAGACCTAATAAGTATTTCTTCCCCACTTAGAAAAGAAGATTTCTACATTTTTAAGGTTCATGGTGATTTGGACAGACCCAATACTATCATACTTGGCAGTAGAGACTATCAGAAACTGTTCTTTCGTTCACCGGAATACAGACAATTTTTAGAGACACTCTTTTCGGTCTACACTGTTTTGTTTATTGGTTATGGAGCTTCTGACCCTGATTTAGAAAACGTATTAGAGAGACTTAGCACTATCTTTAATAGGACAATTGACAAACATTATATTCTTCTACCAGAAAATCGTTTCAATTTTGCAGAACGTAAACGACTACTTCTAGATAAGAGACTTGAAGTAATTCAATATACTAGTGATTCTACGCATTCACAAGTTGACGCATTCTTGACTGATTTAGTGAATGCTTTTAAGAATGAAGTATCGACACAAGAAAGGACAACAAAGAAATTTGATGCCTTTATTAGTTACTCACATACGAACATTCAAGACGTTAAAAAATTAAGAAGATTTCTATTAGACGAAAGACTTTCTGTTTGGTATGACATGGAGTTGGAGCCTAGTCAAGATATTCAACGAACTCTAACCGATGCCATTAATGATAGTAGATTTATGATTATTATAATCACAAAAGACTATTACGACTCTGAATGGCTAGAAAAGGAATTAGAAATTGGCCTATTAAGACAGGTTGAAGGGAAAATCAAAGTTCTACCCGTATCAATTGGTGAAATTGACTTTAACAGACTACCTAGAGAATTAAGAAACATCCAAATCCTTCAACTAAATAAAGAATTTACAATTGAAGATATTAGACCATTAATAAGAATTTTGAAAAAAGAAAACTAACGGCAGGTAACATCGGTTTGGCAATATGGCGGCATAAGTGCTTCTATGAAGCATTTATGCAAGGTTCACCAGAAGTAATTCTGTAAGCTTCCCCGTTTGTTGGCCATTTAAAGTTAGAGAAACTGCTTAAAAGTTTCTAACTTAAAATGATCGAATATGAAAAAGAGCAAGTTTACCGA
>JALONM010000011.1 GCA_025454925.1 Cytophagaceae bacterium | reverse complement strand
TGTGGCGCTACTGGCGCCACACCACAATCCAGGCTTTTCACTCTATCCCTCACGCAAAACCAGCCATCTAGTTCCACGGAATTTCTCCATGGAAACATTTTCCAGATAGAAACAATAATAAAAACAAGGGCTCCGAAAAGAAGAAATTCTTTTCGGAGCCCTTGTTTTATTATTCCGCATTACCGGCCATGGATCTACCATCCATAATTTTTTTCCATCGAGCGCTTCGCTACTATGGAGGAAAGCCGCTGTAAGATTCGTTTGCCGTATTTATTTTGTTCGCTTGCTTTCATTGTAGAGGAACGCGGCCAATTGCGCGCTGGCGGTGCGCACTGTGAGTGGCTGCAATTCTTCCTGGCGACGCAATTCCATCCATTCAAAATATTGGGCTTCAAAGGCAGCCATTTTATCGGAATCCAACCAAAGTAAATTGGGCGCCACATTGGCCGGGTGATTTTCCCTGATTACCTCTTCTACTATGGCCCTGAACTCTTCGTTACGGAAACGAGCCGTCCAGGTAGGCAATACCATACTGATCCGGAATGAGAAAAAGTCTTCCGGTATGATTATCGTTTCCCCTGCAAAGCGCACATAGAATCCAATCTTTTCCTGGTAAGAAACGGAGCGGTCTTTGTCGGCCATATATCGGAACAGGCTTTCCATGCGGCTGTGAGTAATTTCTACCGAAGGATCCGCTTCCAGACTGATGAAGTCGAAACGCTCGTCACCCGTTTTGAAATGAATTTCAAAATCTTTATCCGAGGTAGCCTCAACGGAGTAGTATTCGTTTTTAGGTAGAAACTCCTGCAGTTCGCGAATTACCTGAAGACGATTGGAATGGGTAAATACATTTTTACTGCGCAATACAGGCACCCCATTTTTATCAAGCAGGAATATTCCAAACGACTGGTCGTTGAGGTGCGGGCGCATCAGCAAGTGTTCTACCACATGCAAGCCTTCCGAAGCAATATTCAATTGCTTCATTTCAGCGATCATGCCGCTTACAGCATGCAACGTTTCTTGTTCGCTGTCAAACTGGCCAATTTGATACCATTCATTGCCATGTTCAACGATGGCCGTCCAGGTGTTTTGCCATTCGCCTACTCTGAATTTTTCAAGAACAATACCGTTTCGGAGCAATTCATCGGTCAATAATCCAGATTTGAATGGCAGCGTCTGCGATACAAGATCCTTGTGGTCGCTATCGCTTCCAATAATATCCTGTTCGTCGATGTAGTCAAACGACAAAAGATCCTCTTCACTAAGAGAAACCAAGGCTTCTTCCTCCCAGGTAATTTTTTCTAAAGAGGTATCTTCAGATCGTACCAATTTCAACCCATGTTTGTGGAACACACCAAGCAAGGAATGCATGACGTAGTGTGCTTTTTGCTCGTCTGATTCATCAATCAATCCGAGACCGAGCAAGAGTGCAATGCGCGCCTCAATACCGGTAATATTATCTGTATCGAGGGCTTTTTCCTTGTAGTTATAAGCTTTGGAGCGATAACGGTTCAGGAAGCCAAGAGCGCGCAGTAATTTGGTTTTGTATAGAATCTGGTAGCGTTCGTATTCTTCTTGCTTGAAATAAAAGTTGAATTGCCCAAGGGAATATTTGAGATACGCTTCACCGTGCATGGCCAACAAATAATCCAGAAAACGATTTCTACGATCCAGGAAATTGTCGTGTTTTTTTACCAGCTCGGGAAGTAATTGATAGTACCCATCTTCCCCCGATTTGAGTAAGGGCTTTACATCCGGTACCGCATCGAGGGTTTGGAAGTAATAGGATTGATCCAGGTTCTTATTCAAGCTAAACAATTCGCGTGCATGAGCCAATTGCGAAAGGTGATTGGCAATGATTTGCTCAAAAATCAGCAGATACCCTTTGAGCTGTTTGGCTTGTGCTTTTCTGGCCACAGGAACAGAAGTGGGCAGTCCTTCGTCACCGATTCCATATACAATCGGAAATAAATTCTGGACAGAAATGAAGTCCTCCACCGGCATTAATTCTCCGGAAGGAATGGGATGATTTTCTTCATTCAGGCGGTATACCCGTTTGGATGCGGACCGCAGTTCGTTGTATTTGCGCTTGCTTAAATAATAGTCAATGGTAGAGTAGGGGACTGTGCCCCGGAAAAACTTAACAGTAGCATCTTGCTTTTTCTCGAAGTCAAAAGATAATTTTAGCAATTGATCTTTGCGGAATTCTACCTGATTGTCGAAGTTTTTTCCGTCTACCTGTAAGCTAAGATTTCGCACACTCACCACACCAGGAATCTGCATGATGATTTTAACTACCTCTGAAATTAAAATACGGGTAGGTTTTGGCTGCAAGTCTTCATTTTTAATAAATCCATGGCGCAGTTGTGGCCCTTGGAAAATATCTTCCAGCTTCTTCCCTTCATCCAGCATTTCCTGCATGGAGTAAAAGCGAATCTCCGGATTAAAATATTCCTCTACCAGGTAGTAAATCCGGGCAAGAATTTCTTCAATTTTCTGAATACCATCCACCTCAATGGACGCGTGTAATTCAGCGGGCAAGGTTTGAAGCAATTCAATGTGCTCGATGTCTTCGCATAGAGAGCGATGCGAACAAAATACATCCTGTACTTTCTCGATTACCTCCTTCTTGAATTCTTCTGTAGGATTCAGTTCGTGCAGTTGAAGCTGCACTTTGTAAAGGCCCTTGATAGAACTTTCCTGGGTAGGCAAAGGAACTACCCACACATTTTTAAGTTCAAAAATGCGGTCAATAAATAGTTTACGGTAATCGTCGGCAGTAACAGGGTTGCAGGGAAATAAATCGGAGGGACGAAGAAATACCTGCGACTTTTCACCTTTTGGATGAAAGTGATCTTTGATGTCAAAGTCTGTGCGGTAATTTAAGTCGGTGATGGCATAACACAACTGTTCCAGCATGGTTACACCAGGGTCGTGCTCGTTATAGTCGGTCCAGAGTGAACCGCTTAATTCCTGCAGGTGTTTAATTCCTAAGGCCCTTAGGTGGAAAAAATCCAGGCCGGGGGCTAAAGGAGCATTTATATCGAGAGTTTCCGCTTCTTGCATGATGGTAGTACTTTCGGCCTTTTATTGATTGGCCTGAAATAGAGATTTGATAGTATCTTCCGAAGATGGTTTACGCAACTGATCATTGGCCTGTTCGTTGAGTTTTCCAATGAGTTCGTATACCGTTTCAAAGGGCTGTTTGCCCAGGGATTTAAAAATCAGATTGGCCTCGTCCAATGTCACTTCAAAGGTAATGCGTTTGTTCGCTTTATTTTCCATAACTATTATCCATGAATTGGTCAAACCACAAATCAGAAATGAAATACTGCACAAAGTAATCGCCTTCGTAATTTCCTCTGGTGCGCATTTCTAGATTAAAATTGTAGGTAGTTCCTGTCCACCTCAGTTCAATGCGGTTGCTTCGCACTCCATAGTAAGCCTGGCGTGTATCGATTTTATTTTTTGATTTTCCATAGGTACTCATGGCAAAGGCATGCAGCATGGCATAACGGCCGGTTTTCTTTTTCCCAATACCCGCTACGATTTCCAGCGCATGGCACCCGTTTAATTCTTTCAAAATAGTATGCCATTTGCCATCACCAGGCACGCGGCCGGTATAGCGATTGCCAATTCTACCCTGCAACGAAACCACGCCGTTTACATCCAGCTCTACCGATGGATTGTTGTTGTTGATACCTACTTTGCCCTGGTTGCTGAGCGTAACCACCGGATCTCCCACGTGGTTGTTGAAACTTAAATTTCCATCGGAATTATTAACCTCCATGCTCCAGGCCGGGTTCTTATCTTCGATGCTTTTGTAAAAAGATGCCAACTTTTTGGAACTCCCGATCGGGGATAGCATCAATCCATCTTCGAGGGTTTTAGACATACCGTCATCCACTTTATTGATCATGGAATCAATCATGTCAAAAAAGTGCGTTTCGGCGGGGAGCTGTCCTTTCTTAAAAAAACCTTTAAGTGTATTTCTATTCTGTAATGGCATACGAGTAGTTAGTATTCTGCATTATTCAATAATAAAGTCGTGTCCAAGCTCCAGGCTATCGATACCCGACTGTATGGATTTCATTTCGTTTTTGTCGTCCTGTACGGTGATCTGATGTTCGAGTGCCGGAACCAGAACAGACCAAGGCTTGCTGGCCTGAAGGTATGTTTTCACATCGCCTTCCCGTGCGGTATCGATCAAAACATAATTGCCGTTGAAGTCGCGGGCAGCCTGCACCATAGAGAATTTTGTGATAAAGTCTACATAGGGCAGGGTTCGCATGTAGGTAAGAATATCGGAGGTATTGATTCTTCCTCCCAACTCAATCATAGGCGAACCTGTGGCCAAACTATTGCTGATGTATTTATTCAGATCTTCGTTCAGCTTTTGCAAATGATATCCGTAGTTAAAGCCTTCTGTAAAGGCTACCGAACAAATGATTTTAATGCGTTCGTAACTAGGATTGCGTACTTCTATTTTTACGAATGGAGAAATGAATTTTGATAAAAACGCTTTGATCTGATACAACAGCTCCGAACTCACAATAGGTTCATTGGGGTTGGAAGCTTTGGCACTGTGGGAAGTCACCACCATCAGCACAGAGCCCGGTGCATCCAGGCTTTCACTGGTCATGTTGGGCAAACAGGCGGCTTTATAAATAGCCGGGAATTGATCGAGCACCATGCGCTCGTAGTCCCAGGGCATAAGCGCTCTGTTTTTGTGTTTTAAACGTTCTGATACACGTATATAGAAGTTCACTTCTTTCTCCTTACCAATCCCATACATTGATTCCAGCGGTTGTAATACCGATTGGATACCTTCAATATTGGAAACCGAACGTTCAATGCTAAACGGCGCGAGAGGTTTGTCGAGGTGCGTAATATCAATCGACTCTAAATCCTTTAGCGTAGCAGTGATGGCTTGGGTGTAAATAGAAGAAATGCGTGAGGCCGATTCCGAATTTTTAATGACAGTTGCCCGCACCCAGAAACAGTCTTTTTCAAACAGGGTATTATTGGTATTGATGTCTGATGGAATATCCAATGTAATGATGCCTGTTTTGATAAATCCATTGGTGTCATCGCGCAGAATGCGCGAAGGACGCAAGTACTTCCATTCATTATTCGCGAGGTAGTACCATTCAATTTCCGGAGGTTCCTGCTCGGAGGAAATTGAAAATTCATCTTGCATTTCTACCAACAGATTGACTTGATCTGGTGGCACCAGGCCTCGGAATCCAAAGTATAAAGCCCCTTCATAATTAAACTCAGGAACCAGCTTGGTCAACTGTTTGGAAGTATCCGGATATACCAGTTCCCATCCATACGGATGCAAGTGATATACTTCTCCGCGCAAATCCTCAGGATCGTTTTTGCGTGAACGGTCGCGCAGGGAAATGACCGCCGAAGATTTGTAATCCAAAATGATGGATTTCATCTGCGGACTGTGCGCGGGCTTTGGCATAGGGATGTTCTTCTTTTCCCCGAATTTCAATAATTGCACTTGTGCATTTTTGGTGGTCACTTCCGTGATCAGGCCTGGATAGACTTGATGGCCGAAAGCATGTTCGGGAGAGGTTAATTCCAATCGAATAAAACCTCGGTGCGAAGTGGAAGTATACTTCAAGTTGGAAGTAATTTCTGAATAATTGGGAGCCAGCTTCAGCGCCGACAAATTCACCTCGCTGATTTTAGTAGCATTGCTCAGCGTGGATTTCGCCAGCGGTGCAATCCCTAATGGATCGTCGACGGTGCGGAAAAGTTTGTACACCTGACGATCTTCCTGCTTTTCAGGTTTCCAACGACCCTGATCCAAAATACTTAGCTGTACCTCAAAAGAAGTATTATCAAGTTTGATGTTATAATCTTCGTAATACCCGAAGAAACCACTGTTATGGCGAGGTAAGTCGAACCATTCAATATGTAATTTCAGGTCGTCTAATGTTTTTTGAAACACTTCGTTGTTTCCAACCATAAGGTAAGATCCAATAGAAGGAATAGGACCGAACGGATAAAAAGGATTTTCCGGATTGAGAGGCCCCAGGTTGTTCACCAAACTCAAATCCCGAACACCCTTTACATCTACCGAAATAGAAATTTCTTCCACGAATAAATCTTTCAGCAGAATGTATGGATATAGATAAGAATTATGGTTGAATAAAATTTCAAGCACAGGAAGAGGCGTGTCGTATCCTTTACCATGTAAAGCAGAAAGATAGGAACTAATGGCTGGTTCATCACCGGTTAGGTCGAATGCCAGTCGTAAGGTTTGCTTGCTGCGGTCACAGCTTACAACATAACGTCCAATTTTATACCAACCTCCTGGAGTGGTGATTCGAAGCACAAAAGCATCCAGAAATGCTTTTACAAAAAGTTCTTCGCTAGATACTTTGTCGTGCTCGGCAAGTGTATCAATGATGTTTTCAAACGCTTTAAAACTTTTGCTTTCAAATTGCATTGTCATGTACACATCGCGGTATCCTTCTTTCATGAATAATACCGGAGAAGAAACGGAAAAGCCAAGCCGGGCATTTTCGTTGGAATGCCCATCGGTGGCCCGCGTGGAATCTGATTCACCGAAGGCTGCAAAACTCTTCGGGGCGACTTTCATGTCGGCGTTACGCTGAAGCGTAGACGCTGGAATATCTTGGGTTTTGAAAGGGAAATAGATTTTTTTATCCTTCCCGCCTACGGTAAAGGTAGACCAAGGTATATGAAAGTTTCTAAGTTTTCCGATGTGTGCCTTGTTCACCCGCAAGTCCTGGTCGGCATTATACACAATATCGCGACCTTCGGAATCGGTACCCGCCAGAAAGGCTTCGCCTTTTTTGATGTTCGCAAACGGTACGTTGTCGTAGGTGGTAAAGCTCAGGTATACCTGATCTTTTTGAGCCTTGCGAAATTCTTGTTTTAATACTTCTTCGTAATAAAAATCAAGATGCCTTTTGCTTAGCTGATTGATGTCGCCTTGGGCAACCTGGTAAATACGCAGGAATGCCAGGAATAGTGCTACCTCCGGAAAGTGATTGTCTTTTTTCAGCGATTGCTCTAAATATTCCGGCGATTTTATTTTGAGGTAAATCAAGGTTTCGTAAAACGATTGAAAAACCTCTTGTACCTCCAGGGCAAAAAAGTCAAAGTGACTTTCCCAGGCGAAGTCTTCCGGGATATAGAATTCCTGGGCTTGTTCAGGCGTCCAGGTTTTGTCAAAATGATCGGTTACATACCAGTTGGAAGATGTTTCACTGTACTCAAAAAACATCGTGCAAAGCTTATGATGGCGTTGCAGGCTATGAGCCAATTTGGTGAAAATGGCATTGTCAATTTCATTGAGTATGACCGTATCTTCCAGGGTATTGCTTTCTACTTTGCGCAGACGCAGCTGCCAGTGCGAAAACAAAGAAGCCATTTGATGTACTTCCTGTAAGCAATTTTCAAGGAAAAATATTTTTTTGTTCTTACGCTTGAAACGAACGGCTTTTTCAAAATTATTTTTGAAACGTTCTTCAATGCCCGTAGGGTCTGCATCGGCCATCGAGGCAAGAATGATGGATTCGTCAGTAAGTAGTTCCGACCAGTTCCCATCGACCTTATTTTTCAGGTTATAGAAGTTGATGAGACGTGCAAATTCTTGTGCGAATACCAGCAAGTCTTTGAAGCTACGTTCATCAATTTTGATGTAATCAAAATTTAACGCGTTCAAGGCACGGCTATCCTGAGCAGTACCTTTGCGCGCAATATATTCGAGTTCTTGAGTGTCGGCCATAATTCCTAGCTATCAGTTAAAGGCTTGAAGCGGACGTTGGTTCCTTCTACCAGGTAATAGGGGAATACCATATTGGAAGGAGTGTTGGATGAATTGATGGAATACTCCAGCGTGAGCACCAAATAACCATCGAGGTATTTAGCGGCATCTACCACAATATCCAATAAGGTAATTCGTGGTTCAAATTTTTCTACAGCTTCCCTGATCATAGCTCTGAGACTCCCGATCATTTGAGAGTTAAGAGTTTCAAATGAATGCTGATGTAGGTCAGTTCCAAAATCGGGGATCATAACACGTTCACCTTTTTTGGTTGTGAGAATAATTTCCAGACTTTCCCGAATATCTTGTTCTTCGGAAACGAGCATTGCACCGCCTGTTTCCTTATCAAAGGTAGGAGGAAACTTCCATCCGATTCCTAAAAATGATTTATTGATTCTCATAGATTAACCTCCAATCATAACCGTCATAACTCCCATTACAATAGATCCGCCGTGTGCGGTGGTGTCTCCCACGCGTGCAGCGGGTTTACCACCGATCATTACTGTGGCCGATCCCTTCACGATCGAGTCGGGAGGGCCCGTGCAAACGCACATATCGCCCATAATCGCAGCGGGTAGTCCTCCAATAAGTACCGTAGGACAACCAGGCCCGGTTACCGGACCGCCCACATGTGGTACTGGCCCCGGATTTACCATGGGGCAAACATGCATACTTGTAAGTGTGGCAGCAGGAGGCATAGTTAGTTGATCATTACAATGGCACCTTTTACTGTTGTTTGCCCGGAAGCGGATAGTTCTGCGGAAGCCGATCCTTTGGCTACCAAACCGGTTTTCCCTTCCAGGTTTACATTCATGCCTTCCCCTTTGAGGTCGGCCGTTGCTTTCATTTCTATATTCGATTTAGCTTCCATCTGAATATTGCCTTTGGCTTTCATGATGATGTCTTTTTCAGAAGAGATGGTGATGCCATCTTTGCTCATCGTAATAGTATTTTTGTTTTTATCCGTGATAACAATCTGACCTTCTTTATCGTCCAACACCACGCTGTTTTTAGCAGGGGTTTCAATCGTCAGAATTTTATCTTCATCGTCAATTTTAATGGTGATTTTACTTTTGGTAACAATCCCCTTAAATTGATTTTTGTCGTCCGGAGTAAAAAATGGTTTGTTTTTAGAAGAATACAACATACCCAGAATTACAGGCTGGGAGGGATCTTCATGCAAAAAACCTAATATTACTTCATCCCCAATTTCCGGATAGAAAAAAGAACCGAAACCATTGGAAGCATATAAGTTGGATAATCTCGCGTGTACATGCAAGTTCTCCAGGGTAGAGCCAAGCATAGGCAAGGCTACTTCCACGCGGTATTGGCCGTCTTTGTCTTCGTGAATTTTCTTTACGACACCGGAGGCAAGCCCTTTGATAGGAGCCAAAGTGCCGGCTGCCGCTGGCACGGAAATCATGGGCGTTTCTTCTGCATAAGATCCAAAGGGCATTCCGATGGTCAGTATGGTTTTCCATTCTGCATCTTCCACCAGGTGCGTCACTCCGGTAACGTATACCTTCCCGGAGAAATCCTGCATGTTTTTTATTTCCAGAATATCTCCGCATGAAATGGCAGAGGTACCGATGATTTCAATCTCGCCCTTCACCTTATCCAAGGCCACGCGCATGAGCTTTCCTTTGGAAATATTGTCCAGTCCGTCTTTGGCTATGTTTAATGGAGTATAAACAGCATAAGGCTTGGTGTTTAAAACGCTGGAAAGATTAGAATTACTGAATGTAGCTTCCATTTTCATTTCTTCCGAGGAAGAAACCTTGGAGCTAAGTGATTTTTGATCCTTGGGTATCCAGGATAGTGTTTCTACATTTTTAAATTGAAAGGTGGAGTCTACTTCCAGATCCATGGAATACACACCATTAAAGCCTGCAAGTGTAAGAGCAGCACCTTCCGAAAAATTAGGCTTAGCTACTTTTATTTTTCCATCCTGCTCTATTAGCAGCATGCCACAGTTTTCGGCACGCATAAGAATGAAGTCCCAATCGCTGCATCCATATTGCACCATTTCTTCGTGCATGACAGAGGTGGCATCACAAGAAACGGTCAGGCCGGCTTTTTGAATAATTTCGCTGATGATATCGCTATCTTTTTTCTTTTGAAAAACACCGTATTTGCGTTGGGTAGAAAGCTTGATGCATTCACCGCGCAAGTGAAGAACGAGTTGGAATTGAGAGGAAAATTTATGGGCAACTTTGGTTATAATTCCGGTAAAAATCTTTTCTGTTTTAGAATCATAGCCTACTTTTATTTCCACTTTTTTGCCTGGAGCAAATTTCTTAGCTTCGAAAGAATAATCTTCTTCATTAAGACCTCCAAAACTGAATACAATCGAAGCACTAGGAATTTTATTGGCCAGTATAGCAGTTGAAATAGAAATAATTTCGATCGAATCCTGCAGCGCAGTTCCATCTACTTTTACCTCTACTTTTAATTTAAAACCTTCGTGCTTTAATTCGGGCATGACTATGATTTTTTACCAGGTGTTTTTAATTTGGTACCACTTTTCCCCTTCATCAAATTAGGAAGTTTATTCGCTTTGGCTACCGGTATCAAGGCGGCTGGAGACCCCATTTTGCCGGCAACATAAGTGGCTAAGCTTTTAGCATCCCCTTCATTTAAGGTGTTTTCAGAACTTTTGGAAGGATCAACTTTATTTGAGTATTCTTTATTATTAAATCCTTTAAATCCAATAGTGATTTTAGTTCGAATGGGTTCAAACGTACTATCAAACAACAAATGAGACACTTCAAATGATGTGATAATCCCTTTAAATTCAAGAAAGGTACCTGCCGCAACTACAACTTTATGTGGTTGAGAATTGTCGTTTCCATAACATAAATTGTAAAGAGCATTAATACTATCGCCTAATTTTACGGTTTGATTTGGATCATACACTGTATGGTCAAACAATAAATCGAATTTTAATGTCTCATACCCAAAATTAAGTGCTGAAAGTGAATTATCTTTCCTTTTAACGCTAACCGCGGCAGCGGATGAGCCGTTTGAGCCTGATGTGGCATCGTTTAAGGTTGAACTAATCGTAATTGTCTCGGGATTAAATTGAGCTGTAACAACTAGCTTAGAATCTGTAATCGAAGTGATTGAAATTTTCTGGGTAGCATCCCCACCGCCCATGGAAGCGTTGATGTCGCTTTTCAATTTATCCACGGCCTTATTAATTTTATCGAACATACTACCTTCTATCTTGTTTTCGTAAGCGTTCGTTTATGTATCTCTTGCACTGATTCAGCACATCCCGTTTAATTAATTCCGGGTTTATATCGGTATTCGTTGTATTGGTTTTGTCTACAACTACTTTGATGGTCATTTCTTTAATTATAACTGCCATAGCTTAGAATTAGAATTTAAGTTTAGCAGCGATTCCTGCTCCTGCAGAAATTGGATTGGATAAACCTGCAAACTGTTCGAAACGGTCGTAAGCAAGTTCTATGGATTCAAACACTACATTGTTGTCGGAGGAGTTCAAGGCAGATACTTCCCATTTGGTAGGGAAGGCCCCAATCACCGACCAGGCAATGACAGGCTTGTTATGATTGTTGAGAAGTGTAATCAGAATATTCTTTCTGAGAATCGGATAGGTAGGTTTTCCAAACATCACTTCGTTGCACCAGAGGCCCAACGCAGAGCTGATGGTTACCAATCCTCTTTTTAAAATAAGCGGACTGTATTTAGCAGTATTCGGACGCACATGTACCATGTTGTTTACCCCGCCTTCTTTTATTTCAAATGGGGCACTGGTAACGGACAATCCACTTACTTCTGTAAACTTACCGTCTACAGCAGCCGTTAGACCAAATTTTCCAAGGACCGCATCAACGGCTTCTGCTGCATCAACAAGTCGCACATCAAAGTGAAAGGCAACGGGGGGCTGGTACGGACCATTTCCTCCGGTTAATCCTCCAATTCCTGGTAATTTTACTCCGAACATAGCTTGAAAAAATTAAAATGTCTCCGGCACCCAACCGTGGGTTTCCGGAGACATTAGTACAGAATTATTGAGCTTCCTGGGTGATGCCTTCGTGCGCCAATTCAATGGTTTCGATAGCCACCTCGTTTGCATCCGACTTAAGATCTGGAGCAGATACTTTGATTGGGAATGCATTCACTACGTTCCAAACAAACACTGGACTCGATTCTTCATCCAACAAAGTAATGGTGATCGTTTCACGACGATCTGGATTCGCTTGTACATCGCTCCACCACTCCCAGAAGGCGTTGTCGCCATGGTACAGACCTTTTTTCAAGGTGATGGTTCCATTCTTCTTCAAGCCTGGAATTTTCTGCGTTAGAAAAGTAGGGTCATTACCAGCACGGTACTCAATAAATTGAGTTTCCATAGTAAGACCTGTTACTTCCTGAAAACCGATTTCATTTCCTGCCCATTCAACACGGAAATAAAACCGAGGTATTGGCCACATTGCTTCTGCCATAGTTGTATCTTATTAAAAGGTTTTTAATTCAAACATTGATTTATATACTAATTATGCTTCCTGCATTTTTTGCTGGAATGTAATTACGATAAATTCAGCAGGACGAGAGATGGCAACTTTCACATTGATTCTCATCACACCGTCAAGAATATCGTTAGGAGTCATGGTTGAACCAAGACCTACCTCTACGGAATATGCTTGTTCAGGCGTATTTCCAACCAATCCACCGGCTTTCCAAAGGTCATTTAAGAAAGAGGAGATCATGCTTCTGATCAATACCCAGGTGTTGGCATCGTTAGGCTCGTACACATACGCCTTAGCAGCGAACTTAATAGACTGCTCAACGAAAATCAAGGTACGGCGAACGTTGATATAACGCCAGTCTTGACTGTTACCATCCAGGGTACGGGCACCCCATACTTTAGTACCTTCGCCAACGAATGAACGGATCGCGTTTACAGACTTACCAGTAACAGTAAGGTTTAAATCTTCCTGATCTTCGTTGGTAAGTTTCACCACTGGTCCGATAGCGGAAGCAACCGAAGTGTTAGCAGGAGCTTTCCATACGCCACGTGCATTATCTACGGCAGTATAAATACCGGCCATACCAGCAGACGGAGGAAGGATGTTCAGCAAACCACGGATACGACCTAAAATTGATTTGAAAGTAGGGCTGATAACACGAAGGGTTTGTGTTACGGAGTCAGAATTTCCGGATGAAATTTTACGAACCTCGTTACGGAACTCTTCTGCTTTTTTAGAGTCAGCATGAAGAACACCTGCTTCTTTTTCCAAAATGTTCTGAAGAACATCTGCATTACCAATATTTTTCAAACTTACCTCTTCGTTCTGAACGATAGATGTGTTCAAATATGGATAATAAGCAGCGCCGTAAGCCAGGAAGTTGCTTCCTACACCTTCACGGAAACGTGTGATTACGTCTTGTTTGTCGTAGGTTCTTGATTTGAAACCGTTGTACACATCAAGAATCGCAAAACGGTTTTTCATTTTGAAACCGCAATGCATCAACATGGCTTGTTGAAGTGCATAACAATCGGCTTCTTCCAATACTACCGCTTCTGGAATTACCAGCATGGTAGGCTCATCTTCACCGATCAAGGTAGTAATACCACCTTCTAATGCTTTTTTAGAAACAGTATTGGCAGTAGGTTCGCCAAATCCGTCTCCGGCATTCATGTAAGTTCCTACAGATACGATGTAGCAAGTGCTTCCGCCGTTGGCGAAGAACAAACGCACTGCATCGTAAAAGAAGAAACGCGATTCAGATTCCTGAACCAGTTTGTAGGAAGCTCCGTCAACGAAGAAATCAGCTTCGTTGGCTGAACTGTCCTGAATGTTGAACTTGGTGGTTACACCGGCTCCAAAGAAGTTGTGGAACTCCGCTAGAGAAGTGATACGCACCGCACGGTTGAGCAGATTCTGTCCATCACGGCTTGCCTTTTCGGTATAACCGATAAAAGCGGGAACCGCTGTAGGAATGGCCGCTACCGAGTTTGGAAAGGCGTTTTTCTCTTCGATGTAAACACCAGGTGTCGCTAAGGTTTGTGCCATAAAGGTAAATTATAGATTAAACATAAATTTTTATATCAGAAAAAATTTTACTTATTCCATTGTGGCTTTCCGGAATGATCTGATCTGCCGCTGCTACGGGCAAACGTTGTACCAGTATTTTGCCATCTTTATTCCTGAGCTGAAAATTATGCGTAATTTTCTGACTCAAGGGAATGGAGACATTGCTTTTGAAAAGTAAAGCGCGCTCTCCACTGCTTAGTTTAACTTCTTCCGGCCCACTAAATTCCAACTTAGTATCGTTGGTATGTATGCGGTAACGATCAGAAGCTACATTATATTTTTGAACGATATAATATCTCCAGTCGGTGGCTCTGCTTCCGAAGCGCACCAGCCCACGTGAAGCTTTGAAATGCCTTTCTACTAGGCTTGTGTAAACTTCATCATAAGCACCATTCACCAATGATACTTCCACCAATGCCAATGGCTTTTTAGCACCCACCTCTTTGCTATGCAAAAAGGTATTCCAACCCAATTCGTCGTTTCCAACTGAGTACAAACCCGTGGGAAGATTGAGCGGCATGGTCAGTGATTCCAGTTGTACGGTTTGCAGTATCTTCTGGCCTTTTTTAAGGCTCACTTTTTTCCCTAACCATTTTTCTGACCATTGTATCTGATGCCAGAAAGGATGCAACTGTTCGGCTTGTGCGATAGTATTGCTGTGCCACAATTCAAAATCACCTTCGGCTTGGCGGTTAACATTACTGAAGTAATACATACTGCCTACCGATTGCACTGGCATGTCTGTAATGTTGATGAATGCACCTGTTTGCTCTTCCACCCAAAAACGGAATACCAGATCTTTTTCACGCTCTAGTTCAGCGAGCAGACCTTCCTGCGCTTCGGGATTGTATAGGCAGTTCCATACACCTGCATGTCCTTTAAATACCAATCCCAATCTTCTCAATAGTAACTCTGTTTCAGCAGTGGGTACCATCTTGAATAAGGCCGAACCTTTATCAGCAAAAAAAAGATGCTGAAAGGTACAGGTAAATAGCGGATTATATTGAAAACTAAATTGTAACACCTACGGTAAGTCTTTTTCCATTAAAAATTGTCTGGTGAGGAAGAAGAAAATGATGGCTGCTACAATAAATCCTCCAAGCAACCACAACACTTCTACATAACCGGCATAATGAGAAATAATGAACAATATGCCAATAAAACAAACAATAAGCAAGGCCAATCCTCCCTGGAGGATAAGTCTGTAAATTCTGCGGAACCGGTAGCCATATCGGAACAATACAAAGAAGCCAGCAGTACTAAGACCAAACAATGCGGCGAAAAGAGATACATAGCCCGTCGGACGTGTGATAAAGCCATTGGGGTTGTTTTTAATCCGCATGGCAGTTGCTGTCATGCGATTGAAGAACTTACGCCACCAGCTCAATTCATCTTTTTTGGCTACTGTGGTTGCCTTCGCCTTGGCTACGACTTCTTTCAGTGCAAATTTTTCAGCCATCAGTTTCCATAGCTCCGTGTACCCATTGTCGTACCCGAGTGCCCAAATTCCTATACCACCGATTTTTTTACCTTTTACCCAATCGTATTTTTTTGCTAAAGAGGTGGAGTCGTCGTACCATAGCTGCCGGTACAAGTTGTTGCCGTCGCGATGTACATAATATTTACTCATGCTGAATTCGTCTTCGCAGCAAGCCAGGTCACCATGTTCTCTTTTTATATTCCGATACATTGGATATCGCAAGAATTTTTTTACTGATGACGGAAATTTAAGGTCTTCGGTTGCCCACTCGGCTCCATAATAAGGAAGTCCCAGTAATAATTTTTGAGGGCTGACACCAGCCACCAGGTATTCATCGACCGAACGTTCCAAGTTAAATTCCCACCAGGTTGTTCCGCTGCCTACAGGAGACAAGGGACCTGCTACTTTACTGGTTTGTCCGTAATATTCGTATCCCATGATGACGAACATATCGATATACTTGTTCAGTTGGGAAATTTCGTACACGCGATCGAAGTCGATGGCAGGGAGCGCAATCGTAATCATGTAATTTTTATTGATCGAGCGCAAGCTGGTAGAAAGATCAATAATAAAATTAGAAAGCTTATTTCGGCAAGAGCTTGGGATTTCTTCAAAGTCGATGTTTACCCCGTCGGCGTTTCGCTCCCGTATCAGCGTTATAAGGGTGTTGATAAACGTTCGCTGGGCAGCTATAGACGAAAGGAACTGTAGGTTATTTTTTTGTCCGAAGTTGGTTACGCTTAAAACCACTTTACATCCGTGAGCATGAGCGGAATCTACCAGATTGGTTGTTTTCCAATCGTGAATGGTTTTATATCGACCTGTGGCCGGGTCCATTTCATAAGAAAAGTAGGCTACTGTATTCAATAAACTGAAATTATAGCTTTTGTAAGCAGTGCCCATCCAGAACGGGTGCCATCCAAATACTTTGTTTACCGAATCACGTTTATGCTCTTTTTTATAGGCATTCACATTATTGATCAATAATTCCTTTTCCCAGGCATCTTCTCTGGAAACCAAATTATCAAAAGGACGACGATTCATTACGTCGAAATTTCGTTTTTTAAATTCAGCGGTATCAAAAATCCGCACCTGATCCGTTGGAACAATTTCAGGAATGGTATCTTTTGCTTTCTTCAACCTGGCAAGACTATCCAAGAGGTTTTTGATTATAGCCTGTTCGTCTAGTTTGGCTTTTTTTTCTGCAGCCTTTTTTCTATTCTCCTCATCAATTCTTTTCTCAATTTCACTTTTCGGTGAAGGTGTAGTGGCTGGCGATTGTGCCATCACGAAAAGAGGTAATAGCACAAGGATCAACAGTATTTTCCTGATTCTGGTATGTAGAGCAGTGGCGTTCATTCTTCTGATTAAATCGATGTAATTCTGGTTGTTAAAAAATTTTCTTCCAAAAATAATCTAGACAAAGCTAATTAATTAAAATAAAATTAACAAATTTGCGAGGCTACCTAAAATGTGAATTTTTAGTCAACAAAGTAACATCAATTCTTGGTTTCTCATTTGCACTATTTTGATATGAAACTGTTTCTCGCATTCTTCTTTTTGGTTGTTTCAACAGCCTTTGCTTCGCCAAAAGATACACTAACCGTCAAGCAAATGGAAAATCTAAATGCTATCAGACAATTTAAGCCAGGCTTTGAAGGCGCCACCACCTCTGGGAATAAATATTCGGTATATGGTTTAAAGCTTAAAAGGCGATGGACCTTATTAGTAGTAGACAGCTTAAGCATCAAATCGTTTCAGCTTAATCGTAAAACGGGTGAATTGTCGGATAACACTGAAACCTATACGGATATGATCGTTACTTCGATGAGAGCCAAGATGATCAAAGTGAAACAAAAAAGGAAGGATCTGGCAGATTTCACATTGATCAATTACTATCGAATGTCAACCAAAGGTCTACGATTGTTTCAGCGAATTAACTCCACCGAAAATAAAATAAAACGCTTAGAATCGCAGGGCAAAAAGGCAAAGGGATTGCTTGAAAAAGCCAAAAAGATTAAAAAGTAGTAACTTGGAAAATTGAGTAAACGGCAGGTATTATTTAGTAAACGGTATCTCTGAATATTCTTCCCACTGTCTCATCAGCACTCCTTCGCTGGTGATGTCGTAGATTTTCCGCAGTCGGATTTCCCCGTTTACATAGAGCGTCCATTCTTCCAGATATAAATTACTACGAAGCGATATTTTGGAATCTCTGTCGGGATAGCTGTATTTATAAAGTTCCCAGTTGGAAGGATGTTGGATGTCCCAAAACGATTCTTCCGATATACGCCCTAAGGAATCGTACTGTATTTCGCGATAGCTGATTTGATCCGGGCCTGAGAAGCTGGCTTCTTTGCGGAGTTGGTCACCTTCAAAAGTTCTTACCACTCTTTCAAAGCAACTCGTATCCTTTTCTTTCCTGTAAAACCTGATTTCAGATAGGCTGTCCTTGGCATCGTAATGATACCGGATCAAGTGGGATAGTTGAAGTGTATCGCCCAACGATTTCATGCCTTTGTATACCAGTTCTATATCCAATTTCCCATGGGGCTTGTACCGTTTTTCATGAGTCCGGTTGACCGTATTGTATTTTATTTCATGTATTGTTTTGAGCTTGTCATACGTGATATACTCCGCCAGGTAGTTGGACCAGGCGTATTCTTCTCGGGAAATCAACCTTCCTTTGGAATCGTAACGGCAATGAATGTGATTACGTTTGCGCGCGTCTTTAGCGAATAAGTATTCAGAAGTAAGTACTTGCCTGTGTTTGTTTAGTTCGATGTTACGCTCTGCAAAGGGCTGTCCTAAAGAATCCGGCTTTTCCAGGCACCGAATCAGAAACACAGGCTTTTGTTGCCCGTATACTAGCATGGAAAAACAAACGATCAATATTTGAGCAATAGGAGGCATGGTAGTGTCGAACTATGCAAATGTGAATATTTAATAAGTAAAAATTTGCAAGTATACATTTGAATTGTTTAATTAGTAGAATATTACATTTTTATCAAATGAAAATACAAAAAATTAAGCTCCTGATTTTTTTAATCATAGGGTTCATTGGAACTTCGTCTTTTAAATCCGAAGAATCAAAAGGCTTATTTACCTGTGTGATTAATGGCAGGCCGTATGTGGTAGAAAATGTGAAAGCAAGTCTGCGTAAAATTACAGGGGGAGAGCAACAGCTATCGCTTACCAACGATCGCTTTGTGAAATTTTCATTTTTAAATCCCAACTCCGGAACTATTGATTTGCAGATGGCAAGCATTCGTCAGGCATACATACGGTATGAAGACCCTGCTTCAAATTCGATCGGAGCACCGGTTAAAGGATTTGTTTCCATTACAGAGCTTGACACTGAGAATAAGGAAGTGTCGGGAGAGTTTGAAATGGAATTGCTTGTGAAAGGAAATGCTAAACCCATTAAAGTTACCGAAGGGCGGTTTATCAACGTTCCGATTACCGTAAAATAATGCCCGTGTTATCGAACCTCTGTGTTCGTTTTAAAGAAATGTAATTGCAAAAATACCAATCCCCCCAGGTTGGTGAGCATATAGGTACTGATCAGACTTCCCTTTAATTTCGTAAATTATACAGGAGTCAAATGATGCACCTTTGAAGGTTCAGTTTATATCCGTTTATTCTTGTACCTTGCGGAAGAATCGTTAAATAAGTGTTGAATTTTTTCTGTCCGAAACTTTCCATTACCGGGCAACCGCCCCTAATCGCATAGATATATAAAAATGAAAATTCCTGATTTTTTTAGAGACCACAGACGCCTGGCTTGCCATGTGGTGGTGTTTGATGAATTGCCTTCTACTCCTCATATTTTAGAACTTGAATTTGCTTTGCACCGCGAGGAAACGTTCATTCATATCCGGGATCGCAATCAGGATATCGTATATGTTTCTGTGCAAAAATCCGATGCGGAAGGATGTCGCAGAAGAGGAGCAGAGCTGGCTCAGTTTTTAATCAGTAAAAAGCTACGTTCCTGTTCGGTGGAATCCACGGCACAAGAGTTGGCTTCCTATTACTTTGCAGAAGGTTTGTTATTACGTTTATACGATTTTGATTTTTATAAAACGGATGCCACCAAAGTGGTTCTTCCAGAAACCTTGGCTTTTCATGAGCAAATGATTTCTGAAAGTTCGGTAATTGAATTAAAGGCATTGGTGAAAGCGGTGCATTGGGCCAGGGATCTGGTGAATCAACCGGTATCTTTTTTAACCGCTGAAAAATTATCGCAAGAGTTTTTGAAGAAAGCCGAAGAAACAGGCTTTGATTGCACGGTTTTGACCAAGGAAGAAATTACATCGCTGCGCATGGGTGGATTGCTGGCTGTTAATCAAGGAGCCCCCAATCCACCAACATTCTCCATTCTGGAGTATAGGCCAACGCATACCGTGCAGGCCAAACCCTTTGTGTTGGTGGGCAAAGGAGTGGTGTATGACACCGGTGGACTCAGTTTAAAGCCTACCGAAGGCTCTATGGATTTTATGAAATGCGATATGGCCGGTGCAGCGGTGGTAGCGGCTTGCATTTACCTTGCCGCACAACTCCAATTGCCGTATCATCTTATTGGCTTAATTCCAGCCACTGAAAACAGACCTTCGGGAAATGCGTTTGCACCGGGAGATATTATTACCATGCACGACGGTACTACCGTAGAGGTGTTGAATACGGATGCCGAAGGAAGATTGATATTGGCCGACGCCCTGGCATACGCCAAGCGATATGATCCCGGACTGGTTATAGACTTAGCCACCCTGACGGGTTCAGCAGCTCGTGCGGTTGGCAAAAATGCTGCAGTTATGATGGGAACGGCGGAGGAGTCACTTAAAAAAGCAATGGTTAAGGCCGGAATGGACACCTTTGAGCGGCTGGTGGAATTTCCGCTTTGGGAGGATTACAAGGAATCAATCAAATCGGATATTGCCGACCTCAATAACCTCGGAGGGCCGGAAGCCGGAGCCATTACTGCGGGTAAATTTTTAGAACATTTTACCCAATACCCCTGGATGCACCTGGATATAGCCGGCACCGCTTTTTTTAAGTCTACCGAAGCTTACCGGGTAAAAGGAGGAACTGGATTTGGTGTTCGATTGTTATATCAATTCCTGAAGAACCTGTCTTAAAGACCCAGGTCCTGGTATTTTCCATAGTTAAGGCGTTATTTTACGCACAAATCATGGTATTGTATATCAAAAAAATTATTTTTGGATCCAGAAAAGAGTATCAACAACTAAATTCCTGAATAAATGGCAGAAGTCATTAGAATGCCCAAGATGAGCGATACCATGACCGAAGGTGTAATTGCGGCGTGGCATAAGAAAGTCGGCGACAATGTGAAATCAGGGGATATCCTCGCGGAAGTGGAAACAGACAAGGCCACTATGGAACTGGAGTCGTACGAAGAAGGCACGCTTCTGTACATCGGAGTGAAAGAGAAAAGCGCTGTTCCGATTGATGCAGTAATCGCAATCATCGGCAAACAAGGAGAGAATATTGATGATTTAGTAAAAGGATTAAGCGGAGGCAGCACCCTTACTGCCAAAACTACGGCTGTTGAAACAACTCCTGCCGTTAAAGAAATTTCTGTTCAGGTAGATACTTCCAACATTCAGGCAGAGGTGATCCGGATGCCAAAAATGAGTGATACCATGACAGAAGGGACGATTGTTGCCTGGCATAAAAAAGTTGGCGATAAAGTGAAGTCTGGCGAGTTGTTGGCCGAAGTCGCCACGGATAAGGCTACCATGGAAATGGAATCGTATTCGGATGGCACTTTGTTGTACATTGGAGTTAAAGAAGGCGATGCTGTGCCTATCGACGCGGTGATGTGCGTTATTGGCGAACCGGGTGCCGATTTTCAAACGCTGCTAAATGCCAGTGGTTCTTCTAAAAAAGAAGTTCCTGCACCAAGTACCAATGCAACCACAACGATACCTGCCGAAACTTCTTCCAATAAAGTAGTAAGCAATGGAAGTACTTCAGGCGATGCTCGCTTGAAAGCTTCTCCGCTCGCAAAAAAGCTGGCCAAAGACAAAGGAATAGATATTGCATCCGTGCAAGGAAGTGGCGAAAATGGACGCATCGTAAAACGCGATGTAGAAACATTTAAAGGCTCTGAAAAACCGGCATCCAAAACGACCACCAGTACTTCCGTGCATGCTCCGGTGGGTCAGGAAAGTTATGAAGAGGTAAATGTTTCACAGATGCGCAAAACCATTGCCCGTCGTTTGGGTGAAAGCTTATTTACCGCGCCGCATTTCTATCTTACCATGGAAATTAACATGGATAAGGCGATCGAAGCGCGCGCGAGCATCAATGAACTTTCTCCTGTAAAAATTTCCTTTAACGATATGGTGATTAAAGCCACTGCAGCGGCTTTAAGAAAGCACCCGAAAGTAAATTCATCCTGGTTGGGAGATAAAATCCGTTACAACCACCATATCAGCATAGGTGTGGCCATGGCGGTAGAAGAGGGCTTGCTGGTGCCGGTCGTACGTTTTGCTGATAACAAAAGCTTATCGCAGATTGCCAGTGAAGTAAAGGACTATTCGGTAAAAGCTAAAAACAAACAACTTACACCTGCCGACTGGTCAGGCAATACATTTACTATTTCCAACTTGGGAATGTTTGGTATTGATGAGTTCACAGCCATTATCAATCCGCCGGATGCTTGTATTCTTGCCGTTGGGGGAATAAAACAAACAGCAGTGGTAAAAGATGGTCAGTTTGTAGTTGGCAACATCATGAAAGTAACATTATCCTGCGATCACCGTGTGGTCGATGGTGCAATTGGTGCGGCATTCCTTCAAACGTTAAAAAGTTACCTGGAAGATCCTGTTCGTATTTTAATTTAACGTATTCTAATCCTAAAGAAAAACCTCCTGTTTAAAATAATTACCTCTGTGTAGTTGTTGAAAATGGGAGGTTTTATTTTGGCTCACTATGAAATTTCTGCAGAAACTTCCTTTACCCTTTTGGTATGTGCTGGCATGCGTGCTGTTTGCCGTGGCGGCCTGGTTTAGTCAGGGATATAAGCACGGAGACGAGCATTATCAAATAATAGAATACGCATTATACCTGTTAGGTGAAAATCAAGTTTCTGATTTAGCCTGGGAATTTCCTAATCGAATGCGACCTTCCTTGCAACCCTGGATGACCGCAGGCATGATACAAGCATCGAGGTTCCTGGGCATTGAGGATCCGTTTCGTCAAGCCTTTATATTTCGCTTGTTCTCTGCTTGTCTTTTGTATTTCTCTCTTTTCCGCTTGCTTTCAGCCTTGCAACTGCAGGCCAGTAAAACGGCAGTGGTGATTACCTATTTCTTTTGTATCACCGTATTTATCGGAGCCCGCTATTCTTCCGAAGGTTTGAGCGCCTCCTTTTTTATCCTGACCATTGCCACCTTACTTGGGGCAGCTAAGTTCCGTCATTATGTACTGGTGGGGGTTGTGGCTGGCCTGGCTTTTCAGTTTCGCTATCAAATAGCATTTGCACTCGTAGGAACCTTGGTTTGGATGTTTTTTGCAAAAAAGATTTCATGGTCTTCGATCTCAGGATATGCCCTGGGATTTTTGTGCGTTACGCTTCTGGCAACGTACCTGGATTATTCATTTTATCAGGAATGGACCTGTGCGCCGTTTAATTATTTCTATTTGAATATCGTTAAAAAGGCGGCGGCATTTTATGGCGTTTCCCCCTGGTATCATTATTTCTTTCGAATTGTCGAATTGTTGTTTATTGTTCCAGGAATTGTTTTCCTGGTAGCATTGGGCATTTATGCATATAAATTTCCAAAAGATATATTCACTCTTACTTGCCTGTTCTTTTTGTTGGGGCATATGATGGTTGGGCATAAAGAAATTCGTTTTTTATATCCCATAGCTCCATTGCTTGCCTACCCCTTGTATCGTTTATACACAACAGAAAAAGGGAGGTGGTACACGTATGCCTCGAGCTTATTGATATTCATCAATATATGTTTGCTTGTGCCATATAGTTTGTTGCCAGCCTGCATGGATGTGAAAATCATGCATTACCTGGAGAAAGAATATAAGCCCCAGTCATTTCTTTTATTCTTTGATGGTAGAAACGATCCGTATACAGATCCTCCTTTGCGCATGCATTTTTACAAACGAAAGGAGGTACTACCAATTCCACAGGATAGCATTGCTTTCCGGTTTTCCGAAACCCTCCCTGCAGTATGGATTACCCACGATTGCCGTGAAGACGGAACTCTTGTTGGCAATGGAGCCTTCCGTTTGAAGAAATTGTACCAATCCTATCCGGAATGGTTGACAAATCTAAACGTATTTTATTGGGTCGATAGAACATCGATTACTACCGTATATCAAATAGAAAAAGTACCATGATGGAACAAGTGCATGCCACTACTGTATTGGCAGTAAAACATAATGGACAAGTTGCCATTGGTGCCGATGGACAGGCAACCTTGGGGTCCACGGTAGCCAAGAGCAATGTGCGTAAAGTTCGGCCGTTGCACGAAGGAAAAGTGCTTGCAGGATTTGCAGGGTCTACCGCCGATGCCTTTACCTTGCTCGAGCGATTTGAAGAAAAATTGGGAGCCTACGGTGGAAATTTAAAACGGGCAGCCATTGAACTGGCTAAAGATTGGAGAACTGACCGATACCTTCGCCGTCTGGAAGCCATGTTGATCGCAGTGAATAAAGACGAGGTGCTCGTGGTATCAGGAACCGGGGATGTTCTGGAGCCCGACGAAGAGGTCGCGTCCATTGGTTCAGGAAGTATGTACGCAAGGGCTGCGGCACTTGCATTAAAAAAACATGCTCCACACCTTAGTGCTGAAGAAATGGTACGGGAAAGCCTTCATATAGCCGCAGATATTTGCATCTATACCAACCATAACCTGGTAGTAGAATCTATACGCTAGTCTCAGGAGATTTTTAAATAGAAAATTTGGAGGAGGTACATTTACTTATGGCCTTCCGCCTTTCCAAATTCTATTTACCCGTTTCTACTTTTGTTTTTTGTTTAATTTGTATAAATTATCAAATCATACTAAATGACTATGTTAAGAAATTTTGTGTTCCTGATAGTGGTGTTCGCTGGTTTACATTTTTTGAATGCGCAAATCAGCACACCTCCCAAACGAAAATATAATATGGGCGTTTATCTTGGGGCAAATGTTCGTTTGATAAGACCTTTTGCATCGCTAGATCTCACCGCTGGAAGGTTTACGCTTCGATTAATGCCCAACTACCAGTATTATGCAGCTGGGATTACCGCAGAGCTGGCGCAATTCTCCAAAGTATTTTATAACCACAATTGGCTGCTTGGGTTTAATGCAGGGCGGGGTGTTTATTTCAACCGTTACGACAAAGTCGTTTCTGCACCAGATATTAAGTCGAATTATACTACGTATCAACTTCACACGGGATTAAAAACCTATTTTAAATCGAACTTTTATACCATATTATCGGTTGGAGCCTCCCGCACGGAGTACGTGACAGACAATTTTGCTAACGAAATTGAGTATTTGCCGTATATCGAAGCAGGTATAGGGATTCATTTCTGGAAATCATACCCTAAATTAAAAGCTGAAGAAACCGAAGATTGAATTTTCTCGCTCACGCATATTTGTCTTATGATTCCGAAGGTTTGCTCCTAGGAAATTTTATTGGTGATGCAGTAAAAGGAAATGATTTTCTGAATTATCCGCCTGCGGTGCAAAGGGGTATATTGCTCCATCGTCATATTGATCAATTCACCGATCACCACCCTGAAGTGACCAAACATTTGGAGCTGATCCGGAAGTATTTTGGTAAGTACGCCGCAGTGGTTAGCGATATTTATTTTGATCATTTTCTGGCCTTCTATTGGGAAGAATTTTCTCCCACTCCTCTAGATGCTTATGCTGAATCGATATATGCTACCATACAATCCAACGACGCATTACTTCCGGTAAAAGTAAAAGAATACCTTCCCTATATGATTCGTGGCAACTGGTTGTACGGGTATGCCTCCATGGAAGGCTTGCAGCGTGTATTCAACGGCATGTCTCGCAGAGCAAATTTTCCATCCAACATGGAACAAGCCGTCGAAATACTGCAACTGCACTATCCGGAAATAGAAGCTATCTTCCGCAGGTATTTTCCTTTGCTGGAGACAGAAGTAAAAGGATGGATTTCTCAAGCCCCTGAGGGAAATTCAATTCCTAAATTTTCTTAATTCCTTTTTTATTGTTTCCCACAGCCCTGATAATCTAGGTATGGAATGCTGTCCATGAATGTGCTCCATAAGAAGCACAGGAATTGCATAGAGAAAAGCCGTGAAACGCTATCGTTCCGTATCGACGGGTTCAATGCGAGTTTTGCTTCCTTTTAAGGCTTGCTGGTGAGTATTGCTCAAGGCCATTTTTACTTTATCTCTTCGAACGGCCACATACGAATACAACTCTTTAATTTCCATCAGTCCCACCTCCGAGGCTTCCAGCTTTCCGATTTTGCATAAAAAGCCAAGAAGATCAATTTTTCCTACTTTATCTTTTTTTCCTTTTCCTACAAACAAAGTCGTCCAGACTGGGGCTTGCAAAGGAGTATGTGCCTCCCTGGGATAGGCTTTCCAGGTATAATGTGATACATACGATGGGTCTTCTTGCATATCGGGCATCGTCGTGCGTAGTACCATCCCCTTTTGTTGCCAGCGTGCTGTTCGTCCGTTGCGGTGTATAAACTCTTCTTCCCGCAAGGGTAATTCCAAATGAACGATCCCTGTAACGCCTGCCACATCCAATCCCCTCGCACCAAGATCGGTAGTGACTATAGCATGAATACTTCCATTCCTAAACATAAACCAGTTTCGTTCCCGTTTGCTTTGATCCAAGCCTCCGTGGTAGGCCAACACCTGCCAACCTTGAGCCTTGAGTTCTTCTGTCCAGAAATCCGCCGACTCCCGGGTGTTGGTGAAAAATATCCATTGCTCTCCTTCCCGACAACGGAAGCGGGCATGCAATGCATTGCCTTTGGCATGAGCAAGAGAAAGTTCGAAATATTCATGTACAGGCCTAGAGTCTTTTTCCTGACTATAATCCAGAAGTATGGGTTCTTTTTCTTTTAGCATCCAAGGCTGATTGGACAAAGGGGTGGCTGAACAAAGGATTTTTTTGTGCAAGGCCTTGGTACTTGAAAAGAGCAGTCGCAAATCCTCTTCAAATCCTAGTTCCAGACATTTGTCATATTCATCCAGGATGAGTACTTCACATTGACTTAAATCTAACATTCCTCGACGCAGGAGGTCCGCTAGTCGGCCGGGTGTGCCTACGATCCAGGAGCTTCCTTCGGAGAGTTGCTGCGCTTCTTTTTGAATATCATGCCCTCCATAACACATGACCGTAGCAAGTCCGGGCATGGCTTGCCTTGCTACCCGCTGTATTTGTTGGGCCAGTTCACGGCTAGGCGCTATAACCAGTGTTTGCACCTGGCCCCGTTGCACTGGTTGGTGATGCAGCACTGGCAACAAGCAGGCGAGTGTTTTACCGGATCCGGTGGGAGATACTAAAATAAAATCCTTACCCGAGGGATATCGTTGTAGCATTTCTTGCTGAAGATCTGTCAAGGCAGTAACTCCGGCATTTTTCATCAATTCCTCAATAGGTAGCGACATACGTTAAGCGAGGATAATTTTTTACATGAACACTATCCTACTGCAAGGTAGGCATTCTGACAGTATCTTCGTAATTTTACTTTTCTGCTTACCAGGATTAGAATAGCTAAGCAGGCTATACATACTCATGAAAAACAAAATGCTGTTTCGTCGTATTTTACTGGCCGCTTGTCTGAGCTGCGGAGTACTTATGTCTTGTTTTCAGGTTCAAGGTACAGAATCATCTTCCATTCCAGTGGAAGATCCGCAGCCCGCACCAGTAGTATTGGTGGTTACTGGCTATTCCAGCACAGTGAATACGATACGAGTGGATTCCTTGAAAATACTGGCAACCAAGGCATCACTCTTTTGTACGCCCAAGGCAGCCTCGGTAACAGCGACGTATTTTCCAGGGAAGAAAATACCTCAAAAAACCATTTCCGAGTTTTATCCTCATTCAAAAAACAAAGTATTACTCTGTACCCTGGAGGAGCTTGATCCAAGGTTAAAAGTACTTGCGGTGGAAGGGAAAAACATTTTTCAACATGACGAAGGTTATTTTTTTTACCAAGGAAATACCCGGTCTTTGTTTGAAAAAGAATTGAGTAAAATAACCATTACCGGGGTTACGGCCATTACTCGATCTGCGGGTAAAGTGGCCGATGCACAAGGTATTGATTTCTTGTTGGAAAAATTAAAAGGTCATTTTACCAAATCCGACATTGTTCATATGAGCAATGAAGTAAGTTTATGCGATACCTGCCAGTACGTTGGGAAGACCATGAAGTTTTGCATGAAAGAAGCGCATGCTTCAGTCTTTAAAACCTTAGGTGCCGATGTGGTTGAACTGAGTGGCAATCATAATCTGGATTACGGAAAAACCTGGTATTTGAAAAGTCTTGATTGGTATCAGCAACAAGGAATTCAAGTCGTAGGCGGTGGGCGATCGCCTGAGGCCGCCGCACAGCCGCTTGTGCTGATATTAAAGGACGGCACCAAACTAGGTTGGATGGCTTACAACGAAAATTGTCCTTTGTCGGAATGTGCAGATCAAACCATGGGAGCCAACCGGTATTCCACGGAAAAAGCCCGTAAAGCCGTGGAATGGTTGAAATCTCAACAAGTATCT
Source organism: Cytophagaceae bacterium (assembly GCA_025454925.1). GTDB lineage: Bacteria > Bacteroidota > Bacteroidia > Cytophagales > Cytophagaceae > JALONM01. The sequence continues at coordinate 35,722 of JALONM010000011.1, read as the reverse complement.
ACCATAGTGTGTGGCATGCAATTCGGCGAATGGGATCAATACGCTCCACATGCCGGACAAGTAAAGATTTCCAGAGAATTGATCGATATGGGAGTAGATCTGGTGTATGGAACGGCCAATCATCAAATCCAGCAAATCGAATTCTATAAAGGAAAATCTATTTACTACGGATTAGGAAATTTTTTATTCGATCAGATACATCGGATAGGGGTGAGGCAGGCTTTTTTTCTGCATGTTTATATCTATAAAGGAAAAATTTGTTCTGTAGTTCCTGTGTACACGTTTATGGAGCAGAACCGACAGAACCGACCTGCCACCGAGGCTGAAATTTCAGAAATGAAATCACATATTTTAAACGATAATTTGCTCTACAAATGATGCATTGGAGAACAGAATTAGAGGTGCCGGATTTTGCGCCTCAATATTCCTATAAAAATCGCTACGTAGCGCTCGGGTCCTGCTTTGCCGATGTAGTAGGCTTGCGTATGCACGATGCTAAAATGGATATACAACACAATCCCTTTGGAAATGTATTTAATCCGGTATCCATAGCGCGCATGATGCAGGCATTTGCGCAGCAGAATCCAGCCTTGTTAATTGAACCGGTCATCCGCAAGGATATTTTTTTCTCCTATCATTTACATTCCGATACACATTCACGCACCGAAGAAGATTTTACCCAGCAAGTGGCCAAGCAGGTAGCCGCTCTGCACAAGTATCTAATCACCACGGATGTGTTGCTCATAACCCTGGGAACAGCGATTGTACATGAGCACATCGAAAAAAATATCATTGTATCCAACTGTCATAAAGTGCCTGCCTCTCATTTTACCATGCGCTTATTGCAGGAGGTGGAAATCAATCATGCCTTGCATCAAATCATCTCCCATTTTCAGTTATTAAATCCCAAAGGTAAAGTGGTGTTTAGTTTAAGTCCGGTGCGCCATCATCGCGATAAACTGGAAATGAATTCGGTGAGTAAAGCCTTGCTTCGGATCGGTATTCATAAACTCGTAGAGCAGGGCAAAGCAGCATATTTTCCATCCTACGAATTGTTGATGGATGATTTGCGCGATTACCGTTTTTATGCCGACGATCTGATGCATCCTTCCATTCAGGCGGAAGAATATGTTTGGAATAAGTTTCAGGAATCCTTTTTCAATGCGCATACGCAAGCGCTCATGCAAGAGTGGTTGCAGTTAAAAAAGGCCATGCAGCATGTGCCTATGTATCCGGAATCTGCCGAGTACAGGCAATTTCTGGAAAACACCTTGGATCGTTTGGAAAAATTGGATGGTGAAATAACCTTAACCAGCGAGATGGCTGAATTAAGAACTCGGTTGAAGGATTTATAGTAGGGCTTAGGTATAAACTAAAAAAACCGTCCGAAGACGGTTTTTTGCTGTAGGGGGTAGAGTCGAACTACCATGGGGCAGTTAGCTACGGGACAGCAAACTGATTTTGTGGTCAACCCATTATCCCGCGTTTATCCTGGACTCCCCACCCTCGAGACAGGAGGGTACGGCTGCCAATTTCGTCACCCTACAGAGTATACAATCGTATGTGGCAACGTTTGATGATACAAATGTAATAAAGTGATTCATTTATTCAAAATTTATTAATTAAATATTTTTATAATTACATTTTTAATAATTAACTGTTTTGTAATTTATAAAAATGGCAAAAAACGAACGATATCTCCAGTCAAAATCACTAATTTTACAATGAGTAATTCTACTCTATGACAACAGCACCCCGGCTATGGATTTACCGGATGGATTAACGAGGTCCATTCATTTCTAAAACATTGAACATTTCTAACGAATGCTTGACATAAAATCTAATAATGGTGCAACCCTTGGGTTCCTGTTAGGAAAAAAGATTTTATTCCATCTTCTTGTATGAAAATATAATTTTCTATGTTACGAATTCTGTGGTTCATCCTTTCTTTTTTGTGTTTGCAACTACTTCCTGCGCAGCAAGAACTAATGGTGAATGTGTGGTCCAGGAAAACAATTTCGTTAAATGGACAGTGGGAAATCCTGATAGATCCGTATGAAAATGGTTTTTACAATTACCGATACGAAGAACATCCTAATGGATTTTTTAAAAATCAGGCACCTGCCAACAAACAAGAACTTATCGAATATGATTTCGTAAGTTCTGATTATTTGAACGTACCAGGCGATTGGAATTCTCAGCGCAAGGAACTCTTGTACTACGAAGGTACCATTTGGTATAAAAAGGATTTTAACTACGATCTCAAAGCAGGCAAACGCTTGCACTTATATGTGGGTGCCAGTAATTATTATTCGCATGTATATGTGAATGGAACCAAGGTAGCCGAGCATGAAGGTGGTTTCACGCCCTATGTAATTGATGTTTCAGACAAATTGAAGCCCGGATCTAATTTTGTTGTCATCAAAGTGGATAATAAAAGGAAGGTCGATGGAATTCCCACCATCAATACCGATTGGTGGAATTACGGTGGTATCACCCGCGATGTGGTACTGGTTGAAACCGATGAAGTTTTTATTCGAGACTATGTAGTGCAATTAAAAAAAGGAGATCGCCAGACCATTAGGGCTCAAGTGCGCTTGAATAAACCATCCACACAAACGGTGCAATTGGAAATTCCGGAAGCCGGTATTAAAAAGACATTGAGTTTTACTGAATCCGATTACCAGGAAATTGAAATACCAGTAAAGAACCTTCAGTTGTGGAGTCCTGCCGCTCCTAAATTATACCAGGTAATGTTGCGCATGGGAGCAGAGCGGATGGAAGAATCCATTGGTTTTAGAACTATAGAAACCAGGGGAACGGAAATTTTGCTCAACGGGAATCCTGTGTTTTTAAAAGGCATTTGTATTCATGAAGAAATTCCGCAGCGCGTGGGCCGGGCCAATGGTCCGGAAGACGCAGCCATGCTGTTGCAATGGGCCAAAGAACTCGGTTGTAATTATGTACGTTTGGCGCATTATCCGCACAATGAGCACATGGTAAAACTGGCAGATAAAATGGGCTTGATGGTATGGTCTGAGATACCTGTGTACTGGACGGTGCAATTCGGAAATGCGACAGTGCTTAAAAAGGCATCTGCACAATTACAAGATATGGTCAAGCGCGACCGGAACCGCGCTTCAGTAATTATCTGGTCGATGGCCAATGAAACGCCCCCTTCAGAAAACAGAAATAACTTTTTGCGCACTCTGTGCGAACAAACACGCCAGTTGGATAATACACGTCTTGTTTCCGCAGCCTTGGAAATTCATAATTACGATGGCACTACCATGACGCTTGATGATCCGCTTGGAGAATACCTGGATGTATTGGGCTGCAACGAATACATAGGATGGTACGTGGCAACCCCGGAGGCTTGTCTTAACCGCACCTGGGAAAGTAAATACAACAAGCCCCTGGTCATTACTGAATTTGGAGGCGAAGCCTTATTTAACAAGCACGGATCTAAAGACGAGCGCTGGACAGAAGAGTACATGGCCTACATGTATGAATGCCAGTTAAAAATGCTTTCCAAAATATCGTTCCTTCGGGGCATGTCGCCCTGGATTCTGGCCGACTTCCGTTCCCCCAGACGGCAGCTGCATGGGGTACAGGATATGTGGAATCGCAAAGGGCTGATTTCAGACAAAGGCCAACGCAAAATGGCGTTTTACATCATGCAGGATTTTTATAAGAATAAAAAATAAAAACAAGGCTCGTAATTCCCTGCTTAGAAAAGGATGGTCTTCGAAAATGATTTTGCATGGCTAAAACGTATTTAGAGTGCTATACAACAACACTTAGTTGAAAAACATTAAGCGATAAACTCTTATTAAAGTAATACTATTTGAAATAGTAATGCCGGATAGTTAACTTCAACTACAAACATAAAATAACAAGACCTTGTCCAAAACAAGGTCTTGTTATTTTATAGTATCGCTGAAACGCAGTAATGATAGGCATTTGAAGAGCAGTTGCCTCGAACAGAGAAAACATTCCTTTAATACACCTAACAAAAATTTTCGATACTCTAACCAAGACTTCAACGTGAGTTAATGTGCAGAATAGAAATTTGTCGCATAAAAAAACAAACCTATGAAGCAGATTGTACTTACTTGTTGCCTGTTGGCAGTAACCATGCTTAGGGCTCAAATTCCCTTCTCTCCCCTGGATACTAATTTTAGAACTCAGACGATTGTTGTGCCACCTTCCCCATTAAAATTAAACATTTTGTGTGTGGCACAAGATTGTACTGCCTACGATGTGTATTCCGATTCCTGGGGTACGGTAAAAGAATGGGCCGATTTTACAGGATACATGCCCATCAACGGTTCCAGCGATTCTGGTTATGTAGTCATTAACAACGAACTCCTGGTGAACGATAATGCCTTTGGTGGAGGCCAGGGATTTGGCGATGGTGGTGGAATGACGCAATTCAAAGTCAAGAAGACGAATGGTGTCTGGTCTACAGTAGCTCAAGAAAAGGTGGATAACAAACCGGTTTTTTACAAAAATATTAACTTTACTCCGGTGGGCCTTACAGCCGCAAACTGCGGTGGATGGAAGACGCCTTGGGGTACCATACTCACCGCGGAAGAGTGGTCGCAAACGTCCAACGTAAACATTCGCAAAGGTTCTACATTTCAGAATACCACTGGCGCCGACGGAACGGGTATTCGCGATACTTCTGATTATACAATCCCCGCTACAGGGCACGGTGTATTCAATGGAGTAACATTAAAACGATACCAGAACCTGAACTGGATTGTAGAAGTTGATCCGGTTACCGCCACTGTAGTGAAGAAACATTATTCGATGGGTCGTTTTGAACACGAGCAAGCGTATGTAATGGACGACCAGAAAACAGTTTACCTAACCGATGATTTTACGCCTGCGGTCTTTTTTAAATTTGTTGCCAAAACAGCCGGTGATCTTTCGGAAGGGGTGTTGTATGCGTATAAGCAAAACAGCAACGGAGTAGGAGGCACCTGGTTGCCAATTAATGACGTTACACAAACCGCTGCCCAGCAACGCGACTCATTGATGGATGCACGCAACGTGGCCCTGAGAGCAGGTGCGACCACCGGTATCAGACACGAGTGGCTTACTTACATCCAAGGTAAACTATATATTTGCGAAACAGGCCGCGACAATGCCAACCTGCGCAATCCTTCTGCAGTAAAGAATGGAGTTCCTGAATTGCATCTTCAGCAAAAATTCCCGAATTGGAGCACTGCTGATATGCCCGATTATTTCGGTCGTGTCATCGAATTTGATATTGCTACCAATACCATGCGTTCCTACATCGAAGGTGGTCCGGCCACCAGCGGAATGGCACTTTCAAAAGGATATCATTTATCCAATCCTGATGGAGTGGAATCGGTTTCTATTGGAAATAAAAATTTCCTCATCATTATGGAAGACTTGAACGGTCAATCGCAAGGCCGCAATCCATCGTATGTTTCAGGTTCCAACACCACCATCTGCGAAATGTATTTCCTTGATTTGAGCATCACCAATCCTACGGTGAATGATTTGCAATTGTTTTTAATAGGTCCCAAAGGTTGCGAAGTTACGGGCTGCGCGTTTACTCCTGATGCCACCTCGGCTTTTGTAAACATGCAACATCCCAATACTACGAATACACCGCCTTACAACCGTTCGTTAACGGCAGTAATCACGGGCATGCAGGAATACTTGCTTACCTCTACGGAAGCGCCTGTTTGGGAAGGCGAATCCCTTCAGTTTTATCCGAATCCTGCCTCGCGTGTGCTTCACCTCTCTAAGCCATCCGATATTGCCATTTACGATGCCAAAGGCCAACGCAAACTGGTGAGTCGTAATGTTGAAACAATTGATATATCGCAGTTGAGTGCAGGGGTGTATTTTATCCAAACCACTAACCAACAAGTGTTTAAACTGGTGGTAGAATAGTACTTATGAAATGGACTTTTTTTTCCTTGTTTACTTTTATTCTGATTGTCTGCTTCGCATTGCGAAGCAGACAATTTCCTTCAGAAGTCATTCGTAACGAATATAAAGAGCACTATCGGATCTTACAGCAAGAGGTAGATCGGATGTATGCGATGATTAAAGAAAAAAGACCAGCGTCCTCTTTGCTGTTGCAATTTACCCGTTCGCGTTTGGCCTTTAAAAATTGTCAGTGGTGGATGGAATATCAAGAGCCGGGATTAAAAAATATAAATGGTGCTGATCTGATACGCGTCGATAATGCGCAAGCCGATTATGCTGAAATTCCACCTAAAGGATTTCAGGTACTGGAGCGCTTGTTACATGAAAAAAAAATAGATTATATAGAATTGCAAAAGCAGGCAGAAGGACTTTCATTTGCCTTAAAAGAATTTCATCAAATTTACCCGACATTTCCTGCTCAAGAATGGCAAATACTAGATGCGTTGCGTCTCGAAATAATCCGTATCAGCTTTTTAGGCTTGAGTTCTTTTGATAATCCCATTCAAAAAAATGGGATTCAGGAATCGAAGCACGCCTGGTTGGGATTATGCAGTAAGTTGGCCGCCTTTGATGCGTATGCACAGCAATATGCGCCCTTGCACTATTCTCGCTATCGTTCGCTGCTTTCCCTTGGCGATTCATCTTATTTTACTGGAGGGATCGAAGACTTCGATCATTTTGGTTTTATCAGCCAACGCTCCATTCCATTATTTAAAAGTTTGGGTGTGTTGCATCGCACTTCAGGCCTTGAAAGACCTGAAGAAGCGGGCGTTAACAATCGGTCCTGGAACTACGATACCTTATCGTACTTCGATGAAGATTTTTTTAATCCCTGGTTTTTTTCGCCTTATAAACATGAAAGCCATCAATCAGCAAGAATTGAATTAGGGAAGCGATTGTTTTTCGATCCCATTTTATCTAAGCAAAAAGAAGTTTCCTGTGCAACATGTCATCAACCGGAAAGACTGTATAGCGATGGATTGCCACTTAGTACTACTGGTCATGGACAGGTTGCCAAACGCAATACACCCGGATTGACCAACGTGGCCTTGCAGGCGGCGTATTTCTGGGACCTTCGTGGGGCACACCTTGAACACCAGATTCAACAAGTAGTGCGCAATCCTTCGGAGTTTGATTCGAATTATCTTTTGCTGCAGCAACGTTTATACAATGATTCTTCGTATCGACCTCAATTTGCCAAGGCTTTCCCGGAAGAAAAAAATCCTGTCAATGAAATTACCATCAATGCTTCCTTGGCTTCGTTTTTACGCAGTCTGGTGCGGCATGCATCGCCTTTTGATTCTATGCTACGCAGGCAACGCCAGCCCGACAAAGAGGTGAGACAAGGTTTTAATTTGTTTATGGGTAAAGCGCGCTGTGCCACCTGTCATTTTCCTCCGGAGTTTTCCGGGTTGGTACCTCCATACTATACCGAAAGTGAATCGGAAGTATTGGGTGTTCCCGATGCGGATCATCGAAAAGTTCCGCTTGACGATGATGCGGGGCGCGATAACCGCGAGGTTTCTGTGTGGTACAGATCCTTTAAGACACCAGGTCTCCGCAACGTGGCAGGCACTGCGCCCTACATGCACAACGGAGTATTTGCTGATTTACCTGCCGTGATGGATTTTTATAATGATGGTGGTGGCATTGGTAGAGGCTTACATTTAAACAATCAAACCTTACCACCCGAATCCTTGCATTTGACTAAGCAAGAAATAAGGAGAATTATACATTTTTTAAATGCACTCCATCAACCCATGCATAAATAGATAGTATTCTCATTTATTAATTTTCCAGTAGCTGTTATCTACTGTCATAGAAATCGGATAAATGTTGCGTGAGGGATAGAGCAGAAAGCCCGGAGTGGCGTGGGGCGCTATAGGCGCACCACCACGAGGACTTGTAGCGATAGCCCGACCCGAAGGGGCACGCCATCATTAAAGTCTAGGGTTTGTGCATAGCAATGGAGGAAATACTTGACCAGCAATCTAATCATAGAGAATCAAGGACATCCTAAAAAAAAACGTAAAGTCAATTATTTCTCATGCCTTTTTTTGATTAGTAGATTCTATGTTGAAGAATTTCAATGGAGAAATCCACACTCAAGCATTCTTATGCAATAAGTGTTCATTTTTGCATTTTTGGGGAACGCACATGGTTTTTTAAAATGACCCTGTAGTAATTATATTTTTCTAATTAATTATATTAATTTTTTTAAACAAATTTTTTGGTTATCCGTATCTTAATCCAACTAAGAGCCTTACTTTATTTGTTACATCGAAGAATCTGCCTGTCTGGTGTTTTAAAATGAGGTATTGTTTTTTTTCTATTATAACCTTATTTAACACACATCCTATCATGAAAAAAATTGTACTCATTTTTTTAATGTTGTTCATGGGGCATGCCTATGCACAATCCGACAGCAGTAAGGCAGTAGCTGAAGACAGTCTGTTTTCCATGAGCTTTGAAGACTTGCTAAATTTAAAAGCCACGGTAAATACAGGGTCCTTTCTGGACGTAGATCTTAAGCGAACTCCGGCTACACTGACCATTATCAGTAAAGAGCAGATTGAATTATCGGGAGCGCGGCATTTAAGTGAAGTGTTGGAGATTTATACACCTGGATTTCAATACATGGTGAATAAGTGGAACGGAATTATATGGGGGATGCGCGGTGTTGGAGCTGACCGAAATACAAAAATTATTTTTCTGGTAAATGGACAGAAGATGAATCATGAATCCAGGGATGGAGCCATGTCGGAACTTGATTTGGGTTTGATGCACGACATTGAACGGATAGAAGTTTTGCGTGGTCCTGCAGGTCTGGTATATGGTTCCGGAGCCATTGCCGGCGTAGTGAACATTGTTACTAAAGCAGCTGCTTCGAACGAGAAATCCTTGCGTACCAATGTTCATACGTATAACATGGCTTCCAACGGAGGAGGTATTGAGGCCAATTTGAATCACAAAGTGAACGACGATCTGGCCATAGGCGCATCCTTTGGAGCGCGCATGTCTAATGGAGTAGGGGCCGAGCGCAGCCGCATCTATGGCAAGGGTTCCTGGCCCTATCCCTTCTGGATGTCTGATATTCCTGCCGACGGGGCTCCCGTGTCTGGAGCGGCCTATAGCACGCCAGGTAACTATCGTTTGTCGGGTTCTCTTTCCTACAAAGAATTCAACGTGTACACACGGGCCACGCATCAAGTAACCAATGCCTCCGGCTGGTTTATTGTTGATCCTTGGGCGGAATATTACGGCGACCTGGATTCTCTCAAACAGTCTTCGTTTGTGGATGGAAAAGCGTATCCCAAATCCAGTTTTTATGGAGCCATAGAACCGTGGGGAACCAACCGTCGTCAATATGTAGTAGATAATTTTACCACTTTGTTAACTCAAAAAATCAAACTGAATAACAGTGACAACATCATGCTATCGGCTTCCTACGACCGTGTTTCCAACCGCATCCAGCGCGAAGAAACCAAGTTCGGAAACGCACATGCCGCGGCAGAACGCAATACCCAGGTAGACGAAACCTTTGGTGAATCGAGGTACATGGCAGGTATTAATTACAATGTTACTCACTTCTCCAAGTTAAAATATACTGCAGGATACCAGTTTCGTATTTACGACATAGGCCGTGATATGAATGGAAATAATTCCCAGTCAGAAAAAGCCAAACATCCGATCGTAAGCAATGTGACTTATTACTATCATTCTCTGTTTGCGGAAGGCTTGTATAAACTTTCTCCTATGTTTACCGCGCATGCAGGGGCACGCTACGATTTGCATACCAGAACCAAACAGTTCGGCGGCATCATTACTCCAAAGCTTGGGTTGGTAAGCAAACTTTCGGATCAGCACATTATAAAATTGGTATTCCAATCATCGGCTAATAATGGTAGTGCAGATAACTATGAGTTTAACAGAAACTCCATCAACGACGACGGGCAACCTTTGTCGGGCGACGATTGGCACTACGAGCGCAAAGAGCAACGCCCTTCTTCCACTACTCCCATATTGCCTCCGGTTACCGAAAAAGATTTGCATAGTTTAAAGCCTGAACGTTCTACTTCGTTGGAATTAAGTTCGGTACATGAGCTGAATAAAAACATTATGTTTTCGCCTTCCGTTTCCTATAACAATATCCGTGATTTGTTTGTGTGGAATCAGTCCTTGTTCCGCGTGATGAATGGGGGCCAATACAATTTTGTGAACGTGGAGCTGGAAGGGAAATATGTTTCCGATAAAGTGAACATAGGCATCAGTCACGCATTTCAGCGTGTGGTAAATACCGACCTCAATCAATCGGTGACCTGGGAAAAGCCAAACTTTAGTGGGTATGATTCCACGCTGGTGAATGGTGTTTATGAATACACGCCTAAAATTATTCAAAAGGCTGGGGGTGGAGATTCCATTTCCGTAGACACTTTAAAACCGGTAAAAACTACCATTACACACGATGGTAAGCACTTTCTGAATCTTACAGCTTCTACAAAAATTTACCTGGATTTTAAACCCAACGATTGGTTGACCATCCATACCAATGTGCGTGTTTTCTGGGGATTAAAGGGACGTCAGCCTTTAGGAATCAAAGATCCGCAATTCAACTATAATCGTGCGTACAACAGTCCTATGGTGAAATGGAATATTGGATTCCGCGCCAAGGCCAGCGATCGGTTAAGCATGGTGGTAATGGCTTACGATATTTTGGGTGGTCCGAAAATGCGTCATGCTATTCGTTGGCAGCAACGCGGCGATGCAGGACAAGAAGATTTATATACGGTGGATCTGCGTTCTTATTCGTTTAATATCATGTATTCATTCTAAGCCTGATTTTCACTTCAATAAAAAAAAATCCAACCTCCAAGGTTGGATTTTTTTTTATTTGTTTACGAACCAGGAATGAATTGTGTTGAGATCAAAAGATGCTATTTCTAATGTAACCCAACACGTATGAACGTATTCCAGACTCTTTGTTTGACGGTCTGTTTGCTATGGCTTTCTCTTTCCATGGCCCAGGCTCAGCCTGCTGAAGGCAACATGTATCGTATGGTTTGCAGACAAAATAATGTAGTCATGCAAATCCAAAACCAGTCTCTAGACAATCTTGCCAAAATAGAGGTTGGTACCTACAACGAAAGTAATCATCAGCATTTTAAATTATTCGCAGGCACGGCAGCCGGCTATTTCAAAATTTCATCCATGCTGAGTGCCAAGTGTCTGGACATTAATGCCAATTCCACTGCTGAGGGACTTGCGCTTCAACAATATACCTGCACCGATGAAATCAATAAGCAATTTTCTTTTGTAGCCAATGGCAATGGTTCTTATCGCATCGTGAGCCGAGTGAGCGGTAAATGTATTGGTTTAGGTGCCAATAACCTGGTGACACAACAAACCTATACCGGGCTGGCAGCGCAGCAATGGAATCTCATAGAAGTTTTTCCCTACGGTCATAAAAATGGAATTTCAACTTCCCAGATTGGATTTCTTCCAACCGATAAGAAAACGGCCGTCTTGCTTCAAACGGATCCCGTTAGTTCCAACGCTTTCACTATATTGAATGCGGCCAACGCAGTGGTATACACGGGCACCCTGGTTTCGTACGGAGATAAATGGTTGAAAAAATATTATGTAATGGATTTTTCCGGTTTTACTACCCCGGGTGTATATAGACTACGTTCCAACGGATATACGTCGTATGCTTTTACCATCGATAGAAATATCTGGAAGGAAAAAACCAGAAGACCGGAATACTTCACGAGTGTCATGAACTATCAGCGTTGCACGAATGCGAAGGAACCGGGCGATGTGAGTTTGCCTGCATACCTGAAGCAAGGAGGCGACGTGGCGCAGCCGGTAAATCTTGGCTTTAGAAAAGATGTGAGCGGTGGTTGGTTCAGCGCTACTTCCCGCGACAAGCACATCACCGAAGCACAACATGGCTGTAATGCATTTATGTGGGCCTACCTGTACAATCAGCAATTTTTTCCGGAAACAGTAAACGCTATGCCAGTGGTATTAGACGAAGTAAAATGGACCATGGATTTTATGCTCCGCATGCAAGATACGGATGGTGGAGAATTTATGGCCGTACATCCGGCACGCGATCCCTGGGAGCCCGCCAACGTGCCGGCCGTGCGGCATCTGTTTGCCAATAAAAGCACCGGACTTACGGCACGCGCCATGAGTTCCTTTGCACTGGGGTATACCGTATTTAAAAATGCACAGCCTGCCTATGCCAATCAATTGCTGCAAGCGGCACGTAAAGCCAATACCTGGATTCAGCAGAACCCTAATGTTTATTTAGCCGACAACATTCGTCCAGGCTATTGGAATGGCATGTCTTGCAGCCGCATTTTGGCAGCGGTGGAAATGTACATTGCGCTCAAAGATCTGAATGCCACAGAGGCCAATGCATTTAAAACATTTGCTGATAATGCGTTTCTGAATGGTACCATGACCAATGGCGCCTGGAACAGCAATGGCATCGGTCCTAATTACAGTGCTTACGACCAAATCATCAACGGCGATATTGTATATGCCTTATGCCGCTATTTGCCCTATGCAACCGGAGCCGTGCGTACTAAAATGGAGTCTTCGCTCACGGCACATTTTAATCATTGGAACGTACGTCGCAACAATCCTTTCGGATGGATGGACGATTTGATTGTGCCTTGGTTTGGTGGTTGCGGCTACACATCGATGGCGGCTTCGAAAATGCTGATGAGTGGCTATGCCATGAACAACCCCGGCATGATTCAGTTGGGCAAAAACCTGGCGCAAGTAAATTATGGTTTCAATCCATTCCAGCGCACCTATGTGTATGGAACGGGTACCAATACGTTCCCCGATATCTACCAGCGGCCTGCCACCGGATCGGTAGGGGGTGTAGTGCCAGGTATAAAATTATACAACAACATTCCGGTAGATGATTATCGCATTTCTCCACCTGATTATACCACCGGAGAAATTACCGTAGCCAATACGCCGGTAACGATGCTGGTGATCGCCCTGATGGATCGGGATGCAGCTTTGACCACGACGATCAATACCTGTGCTTCTTCCATCAATACTACGGCAGAAATTATTTGTCCTGGAGGAAATGCGGTATTAAGTGCTGCCGCTCCGTCGACTACTTACAAATGGTACTCGGGGACTACCTTGGTAGGGAGCGCCGCTACGTACAACGCTACCGTAGCAGGTTCTTATTCCCTGGAACAAGTATTTGCGAATGGTTGCACCGCCCGATCTGCGGCACGCACCATCAGTGTTTCTTCTGTACCTACCGCGCAAATTACGACCTCTTCTACTTCGTTTTGTCAGGGAACCACCCGCACGCTCACTGCTTCGGCAGGAGCCAGTCATCGTTGGTTATTGAACAACGTATTCATAGGAACGGGCACTACCTGGCAAGCCACGCAAGCAGGATCGTACCAGGTGGAAGTCAGCAATGCCATAGGCTGTAAGGCGCTGTCTCCGGCGGTAGTACTAAGTTATGCGCAATCGCTCACGTGGTTTGCCGATACGGATGGTGATGGCAGGGGAGATGCCAGTCAAACGCTGAGCTCCTGCACGCAGCCCGCCGGATATGTGGCGGTGGCAGGCGATGGCTGTCCGACCGATCGCCTTAAAACAGCTCCTGGAAATTGCGGTTGCAACCGAACAGAAAGTTCCTGCCTGGATTGTGCCGGTGTGCCGAATGGGACCGCCGCGCTGGATGCTTGCGGCGTGTGTGCCGGTGGCACTACCGGAAGAATTCCGGTAACCAATGCCGCCAACTGCGGAGGAACTTCGGATCCTTCCGGCATTCAAGGACCTTCCTGCGGACTGCCTTCGCAATCTCTTACCTACTCGCTGGATGCGGATAAGCGAGCAAACGCCACGGCCTTCAGTTGGTGGTTTACCGGATCCTCGAGTTCGGTTACTCCTTCGGCAAATGGAACTTCCGCTACCATTGTTTTAGCAACCTATTTTACAACGGGCGATGTTTGTGTGGGAGTAAACATGGCACAAGCGCCCTATTTCCGCCAATATTGTCGCAGCATTGGTACCTGTGCCTTGCGCGAAACCGCTACTCAGGAAGAAGCAGTGCTGCAGCAAATAAAGGTATATCCGAATCCTGCACATTCAGAACTGATCATACATTCAGAGCATCATACTTTCCAAGGGATACAAGTAGTGAACGTTTTAGGAGAAATAGTAAAAACAATTTCTAATCCGGGTCATGAAGTATTGCTTTCTACAGAATCATTAAGTCCAGGGATGTATACGGTATTGCTTTGGTCAGAAAAAGGGATCTACCGTCGCACATTGGAAGTGGTCCATTAATGCATGCGAATCGATACATCGAGCATACAAAATCTTACCTAACCCAAACCTGCAGGCTGCCGATTTTTTTCGACAGCCTGCTTTTTATCATTTTTTATTTAAAGGCATTAAGCCTTCTTTAAACCGGCTTTTCTCCATAGAAGCGAAGCGCACTATGGAGAAAGCTCATGGAAAGTAGATCCATGGCCTGTAATCCCGAATTAAAAAATCATGAGCTATTCGAATACCATGATAGCATCTGAATTCCATGATGGTAAAGGTCGATTTTTCGTAAAAAAAAATATGAAATTGCGTATCCAGATTCAGGATTTTATGTTGGGCGTGTCCCTTGTGGCGGCGCCTAGGGCGCCACGCCACTTCGGGCCGGGCTATACGCTTTGGCGCCTGCGGCGCCCCGCTTCTATCCCTCACGCGTTGAAAGAAATTTTATCCGGCTTTCTCCATAGAAGCGAAGCTTACGATGTAGAAAGCTCCTGAATCGTAGATTCATGGCCGATAATCCCGACTTAGCAAATCATGGGTTTCGCCATGCATGTTTGGTGTTCGATTTCTACCAAAGCCCATGTATTTAGGAGTCATTTTTCCATAAAAAAATTTCCATGAAAAAATCAGGGATTAAAAATGGAAGGGCATAGAAAAGAAATAACAGCCGTTTTAAAAATATTCGCAAGGATCTGCTTTTTTCGGTTGAAGGCAGACTTCCGGGAGGGTGGATCGCTTGCGAATCTCATTGTTGGTGTACGGAACAAAATTTTACGTTGGCATAAAAAGAAAAAAAATGAATCAACAAAATGTGGTTTCTTGAAGATTCATTCGAATCAATATCAGAGTAGGAGCGTGTCGCGTCTTATTTTACACGACTTATCAAGTAGTTTTGTACTGAGGAAAACTTATTCCCGTATTTACTTGTTCTACCTGGTAAAATAGCTTGATTTGTGTCTATGAATTGGAACAGAGTATTACATTTTGCAACCAATGGCAACCCGGAGCCAGATGTGCGGGTTCACAAAACAGAAGAAGAGTGGGCGCAAATGCTCGATCCCGAAACGTTTCGCATTACCCGTCGCAAAGGAACAGAGCGCGCAGGCACAGGAGCTTTGTGTTATATTTTTAAACCCGGCATATACCAATGTGTGTGTTGCGGGGCTTCCTTGTTCGATTCCAGTATTAAATTCGATTCAGGTACCGGATGGCCAAGTTTTACCCAACCCATCAAAGAAAATGCGATCCGTTACGAAAAGGATGTTTCCTTTGGAATGATACGGGTGGAAGTGATGTGTAATGCCTGCGAGGCACACCTGGGGCATGTTTTCCCCGACGGACCTCCTCCGGGAGGACTCCGCTATTGCATCAATTCGGCCTCTTTGGTGATGAAGGATAATTAAAATCGGTTGTTTAAGTTCTTGGATTTTGGTTGATTCTAAGGGCCACCAGCATTTCCCAATAAATCAATACAGCCAATACAATGAGTTCTGCGATAAAGTAAATCCACATCCATGCGGATAAGAATTGATGCCAGGTATAAAATTCCCATATCGATAGCAGGGTATACATGGAATTAAAACCAGCCATAACAAACAAAAAAATACCAGGCCTTTTCCTTCCCCAGTACCAGGATATAAAGGACGCCATGAAGCAAACTAATGCCGCGGGGGGAAGCCTGTTGAATAAAGCCGGAGGAATGGAGAGTGATTCTGCCAACAGGGGTAAAAGTATCCAAATGCCGATATTGCTTGCTATGGCTCCAATACAATCAAATCCTAATAAACGCATTGGCTGTTGGAGTAGTTTTGTAAACATAAGCAGACCCTGTTTGCTGGAACAAGTATACGTGTAATCTAGGGTTCTAAAAACTTTTCCGCTTCTTTTTTTAATTCTTGATTATAAGTTCTCGGCATTTGAAAAAAAATGCTGGCTATCGTATGGCCCATCCACCGTGCAGTGCATCCTTTCAATGCGTCGGTATGAATTAATTTGGTTTCATTCGGAGAAATGGGAAATAAGGAATAGGTATGGTCATCCCGGAGTCCTGGAAGAATTTTTTGATCTTTCCAACCAAATCGATACAAGCTGCTATCTACCAATATGGATTTTTTTTTATATCGACGTATGGAAGAATTTTTGGGATGAAGAGAATACAGCACCCGAATGTTTTGACCGGATTTAAAAGTTCCTTCGATGCCTTTAAAGTACGAACTCCATTCCGCTGTTTTGGAAAAATCCGTCATTATCTTCCATACCTCTTGAATAGGTGCCTGGATGGTAATTTCAGTATGGATTTTGCGATGCGATGCATGGGCATTGTCGATGCGATTCAAATCAAAAGGAGTTGATCCAGAAATTGGAAATTGACGGGCATACCATTGGTTTATTTCCATGGCAATTCGGGTGGGTTGGTCTTCCTGAACAAAATGTTTCCCTTTTCCCAGAAATGCTTCACTATAGTTTTTGAAATTTTTTCGGGCATACTGAACGGTATGTTTATCGATCAACCAGCCCGGATGTGCATACAAAAGAAGTATGGGAATATTGGTTTGAGTAAGTCGATGCGTATACCAATTCTGAAGATCCAATTCATCCCCAACCTGACTGCTTTTGCCTTTATTGGTAAACGTAGTAGGCCCAGTACCGTTTTTTAAGGTCCGTCTTCTGTTTTTGTCTTCAAAAGGGGCGATATAAGGTTGAAGGGCCGAGTGGGATAACCTGCGCTTGGTTAACATGCGCATGCTTTTGCGCAACAAAAAATCTCGTTCAATCAACCATTTTTCTTTCGCTTGTTCACTTTTCTGTACCAGTGCGAATAATCGTTTTTGAATCCAGGGTACATGTTGGTAAAACTCTTCGGAGGGAAGAATGACCGCTTCAAGTAAAATGATGGACGAAATTCTCGATTCGTTCTGCATGGCATAATAAAGGCCAAACATAGAGCCGATATCGTTTACTACTATATGTATTTTATCAATGTTTAAACTGTCTAAAAATGTTCCGATGATGTTTGCTTGATGAAGAAAACTGAAATCATTATTGTAAGGCATCGAAGATTTTCCATATCCAGGGAAATCCAGGGCAATGCATCTTTTATTGTCGGGCATATGATGAATGACATTTCTCCATAAGTAGGAGGAGGTAGGAATGCCATGAAGAAAAAGAAATACATCTCCTTTTCCTTTTTCGTAATAGTGTATGGTATCTTTATGTACAACCTGATATTTACTCTCCAACGAAACAAGCCGCTCTACTTTCTTTTCCGGTTTAGGAAAGGGCCTGTGATAGATATCGTGCTGCGCAAGGCTGACAAAGGAGTTCAGGACCCATAGTGCTAGAATGAAAGGTGTAGAGGTAGAGGAAAATGCCGTCGTATTCATGCATGCTGTCGTTTGTTTCTGAGGGAATATTACTTACTTTTAGTAAGCTAAAAAATACGTTTCCATGGAGAAATCTGGTTACCGGCAAGAAACTAATGTTGACTATCAGCCTCTTGAAATAAAGAATAAATTGATAAAACTTTTCAACTATGCTCCGGATCAAACGCTGGAGAATTGTCCGATCAGGGATATCTTATCCGTTTCATCCGATAAGTGGAGCATTCTCATTATTATGTTTGTTGGCGGCTATGAGGTATTGCGTTTTGGGGACCTGAAAAAAAATATTCAGGGAATATCTGCCAAAGTGCTGACAGAACGCTTGAGAAGTTTGGAACGCGACGGATACTTGCAACGTGAGCTGTTTCCGGAAGTTCCGGTTCGTGTGGAATACCGTTTAACGTCTTTTGGAATAAAATACCTGCATAAGCTGGTAGACCTGGCCGAATGGATTAAAGAAGATACCTCTTATGTATTGGAATCACGAAAACGATTTGATAAGAGTTCTACTACATAGGAATCTTGCGGCAAGCATTTCTATGTATTGTAAGTCAAGTGTTAAACCGGCTTTTCACCTTATAAGAATTTTTATGGTGAAAAGCCGATTTTATTTCTGTTGAACTCTATTTCTCCATAGAAATTTTTTTGTTGAAAAACGTCTACTAGCATCAAAGGCTTCAGAGGGAAAAGAACAGAAGAATTTACTTCGAAGCCTATGAATTTCTATGTTGAGATTTCCGGCCATGGATCTACGATCCATGAGCGTTCTCCATCATGCTCTTCATATCTATCTAGCAAAGCCGGTTGAATTAATCCTCCCTACTTCCATCATCGGCCATGCGCACCAGTTTGGGTGTAAATTTAGCCACGATATCTACCAGTTCCTTTTGAGCCTGCATTACAGTTTCAATATTTTTATAGGCCATGGGGGCTTCGTCGATTCCGGCGCCTAGTAAGGTTACACCGTGGTCTTTCAAAACCTTTTTCATATCGTGTTTAGAAATCGATTTGATGGCTTGCGTTCGGCTCATTTGTCTTCCGGCCCCATGCGAAGCCGATTGGATGGAATTCATTTCACCTTTTCCACGCACTAAAAAACCAGGTGCAGTCATCGATCCCGGGATAATGCCCATAACGCCTGGTGCTGCCGGAGTGGCCCCTTTGCGGTGCACCAACACCTCTTCGCCTTTCCATATTTCTTTCCAGGCAAAGTTGTGGTGGTTTTCCACCTTCGCGAGTACTTGGGCGCCCAGCGCCTTGGTGAGGCGTGTATGAATAATATCATGACAGGCAGAAGCAAAGTCTCCAGCCAGGTTCATGGCCATCCAATATTCCATCCCTTCAGCGCTTTTTAAATCCAGGTAAGCCAGGTTTATGGCTTCTTTGGGTAATGGACAAAGCTCTTTGGCTAATCTTGTGTAATGGCCGGCAATCGTGGCTCCCAGACCACGCGAGCCGGAATGCGACAATAGCGCTACATATTTACCTTTCGCCAGGCCCAGCATTACGTCATCGTTTTCCAATTCTAAAATACCAAACTCTACAAAGTGATTTCCCCCGCCGGAGGTTCCTAATTGTTCAAAAGCTTTCGTTTGTAAATTTTTGATAAAAGGATTCATGTTGAAGACATTGCTGTCCAGTACTTCGTGTTCTGCACGGAGTGCGCCATGCCAGCCTGCTCCGGATCCAAATTTAGTCCAGGCTAGTAATTCACGCTGATACTTGTCTTTATTTGCGGTAAAATGGTTTTCAGGAAGGTCCAATACACTCAAGGCCATGCGGCATCCAATATCCACACCAACGCCATAAGGAATTACGGCCTGGCGCGTTGCGAGCACACCTCCAATCGGCAAACCATAGCCATGGTGTGCATCGGGCATTAAAGCGCCTCCGATGCTGACGGGTAATTTCATGGCTACTTCCATTTGCGCCTTGGCGCTTTCGTCAATATTTTCTGAACCGTATACGGCAAAGGGCATCGCCGTTGCACGAAGCGAAATTGTAGTATCTGTTTTTTCCTGTTCGGTCAATGCCCGGGCAATATCTTTCAGCCTTGGGTTT
This sequence comes from Cytophagaceae bacterium, assembly GCA_025454925.1. Classification (GTDB taxonomy): domain Bacteria; phylum Bacteroidota; class Bacteroidia; order Cytophagales; family Cytophagaceae; genus JALONM01. Next base: position 15,989 of record JALONM010000011.1, on the reverse strand, counting down.
TCAAGAAATTGTGAAGGCGTTTGGAGTACTTCCGATAAGGTGGAGATAAACGTTTGTGCCTCTTCCTCATTTTGAATGCTGCTGGCAAGCTGCAATGCCAATCCTATGGCTTTACCTTCTTTAAAGCCAAGACTTTTTAATACTTCACCATCGATTAGAGATTTCATAGGAACTAAGGTAAAAATTTTAGAAAGTTTATTTTGAATGATTTAATGTTTAATCAAAATAAAAGTGCAAGTACGCAGTCTTTGTGCGTAGATAAAGGTTTGTAAATAAAAAAGTAGAAAGGACTTGTTTTATTCCCATAATAGAAAGACGGAACTATTGATAAGTGCTTGATTATAAGTTTAAAGGCTTGTATTTAAAGTGTAATGAACACAGGAAAAAGATGCTGGTTAAATCATAAATGTGTATTAAATGAATTTATTTTTTTTTCGATTTAAATTAAAAATGAAATCATAGAAGAACCAAATAGTAATTCTATGAAAGCTAAAACCCAATTGATTCAAATACGGAAGGGAGTCCAACACAAGGTATTAAGGATACTGTTGATTGGTTTTGGCATCTATGGAATTACTGTTTCGTATTCTCAACCGCTGAATTTAACATCAGATACTCTTCCTCACAACTTTTATGAGTTAAGAGTAACCATGGAAGAGAAATGGAAGCACAAGGAGGGGGAGTGCTTTTCCTTGCATGAAAAAATTCAGGAACAATTGCGCACGGGTAATCAAAAAGAAAACGAATACATACATTTTAAGCGATGGGAAAACTTTGTTGAACCGAGAGTGTATCCGAGCGGTGATTTAGGTTTATTGTCTTCCACGTATTTTAATTTTAAAACCTACGAAAAAAAATATAAGAACCGCCTCCGGGCTATGCGACAAAATGCGGTGAACTGGTCGTTTGTAGGACCTCCCGGCAATCATATCGATGGTCGAAACGGAGGTCGCATGAATATTATCCGTTTCGATCCTGCCAATCCCTCCATTATTTATGCCGGTGCACCTGCCGGTGGTGTATGGAAAACCATTGACGGTGGTACTACCTGGATCCCATTGACCGATTTTTTGCCGCTTATCGGATGCTCAGATATAGCCATCAGTCCTACCAATACTTCTGTTTTATACATGGGATCAGGGGATTCAGACGGTGGAGATACACAAAGCATTGGTGTTTTCAAATCTACGAATGCCGGACTTACCTGGGAGCTAACTTCCTTGCAATGGCCTAAGCGAATAGGCACTCAAATTTCCAGAGTACTTGTTCATCCGGCCAATCCGAATATCGTGTGGTGTTTTACCAGATATTCAGCGTTTAAAACAACCAATGGTGGAGTGACCTGGAATGAAATACTACAATATGGAAATTTCGGAGATATTCGGGATGCGGAACTTCATCCTACCAATCCGGATATTATTTACTTTGTAAGTAATGAATTTTATCGTTCAACCAATGGTGGAAATTCTTTTACCAAAATCATCGATATCCCCATTACCAACAACCGCAGTTGTATTGCGGTAACGCCTGCCAATCCTAATTATGTGTATGTGCTTAAATCGGCGGACAATGGTGATATGTTTGGTTTATATCGTTCTGAAAATGCTGGAGCTACGTTTACCCGGCGTTCCAATACTCCCAACATTCTCGGGTATAATGAAAATTTCGGGAGTGGAAATCAAACCTGGTACGACATGGGTATGGCCGTGAATACTGTCAATCCGGATCTTGTGATTGCTTGTGGGGTGCGTAATTTCCGTTCTGAAGATGGTGGTAGAACCTGGACAGTGGCCACAGCCGATTGTTATCGTTCCGACTTGGAGATGCACTGGGATATTCACGACCTGGCTTTTGTGCCAGGAAGCTTGACCAACGCTTTTGCCGCCAACGATGGTGGTATTTACAAAACCGTTAACACAGGCAACTGTTGGTCTTCAGTCAATCATAATAATGTAGCCGTCAATCAGATTTATGGTTTTGGAATTTCAGCTACCGATCCGGAAGTGATGATCTCCGGACATCAGGATGGTGCTACCATTGTACATAATAACGGCACTTACCGCGACGTGATTGGTGGGGATGGTTTTGAAGCATTTATTGATAGAACGAATCAAGACATTATGTACGGCCAGGTGTATTTTGGAAATTTTCGAAGATCCAACGATGGAGGATTGAATTGGGTTTCTCTGGTTGACAATTCCGGAATTATTGGTCGAGGCCCCTGGAGTACCAAATGGCTGCAGGACCCAGTGGATGCGGCCACTATTTGGGCTGGCTACGGTACTATTTTCAAATCTCAAAATTATGGCACCACATGGACTCGTGCAGCTGTATTGCCAACAGAAGAATACATCGTAGACTTTTGTGTGGCACCCAGTAATAACCAGGTCATATATGTGGTGAAGAATCGCGCATTATATGTTTCTCGAAATGGTGGAAATTCCTGGACAGATCGTTCTATTATTCTGGATAATTTTCCGGCAGCAGTTTCATCTGTCTCGGTACACGATGCCAATGAAAATCATATCTGGATTACTTTTTCAGGGTATGTGGATGGGGTAAAAGTAATTCGCTCCCTGGACGGTGGAAACACCTGGCAAAATATTTCCAATGGATTGCCCAACGTATCGGTTAATTGCAGCGGCATCGTACCAGGCAGTGCTGCCGAAGACATTTACATAGGTGCTGACATCGGTGTATATTTTTATAATAACAATCAGGCAAGTTGGGTTCCTTATTTCAATGAACTTCCGCACGCCCCCGTTTCGGATATTGAATTTTTTATGCCCCAGCGAGAGATCAGAGTTTCTACATACGGTAGAGGCATTTGGAAAACCAATTTGTTGGATCCAATTGGATTGGATTTAAGTGATTCGGATGCGAATGAAGATGAAGATACTTTTTCCCCGGTGGCAGAAAATAAAATGCTGGTGTTTCCCAATCCTGCGGTGCAATCGACCTTGAAAGTAGTAATTAGAGGAGTGCTAAAAAGTGCCAGGCTGTACGACCTGGATGGACGCTTAGTGCAAGTGTTATCTCTCAATGAAGAAGGATTGATGACCATAGATACTATTCCTGCCGGAGTTTACATCCTGGAAGTAAAATCCACTGATGGAAAAATCTACACCGAACGTATCATAAAAAAGTAGGAAGTAATTGCTGCTATTGTATAGCGTTTTTTGTGAATCAATAGTATGAATTGGGTTATTCATCATTCCTTGCTTCCATTCTTTTGAAACGATTTTGATATGCATTTGCAAAAAAAAATCCCATTTAAGTGGGATTTTTTTTGAATGTATAATTCTTGAATTAATTTATGGAAACTTTTTTTACGATTACTTTCTCGTTTAAGTTTACACGAACGATGTATACTCCAGGCGCAAAACTTGCCGTGGAATATTCATTGTTTCCGATTGATACAGCTTTATTCAGCACTTCTTTTCCTGTAGAATTTAGCACGGTTACTTGTCCGGCGGCGGTCATATCCTTGAGTAAAAGAGATTCCTCGTTCATGACCACTTTAGAAGTTTCCGAGTCTGAAGCAAAAATACTTGTTACCATCTGACCCGCAGTTATAGGGGCATCGGGAGTGCTTTGAATAGCCACTTCTTTTAATGTTGCGGTATACCCAGTTCCAATTGACAGTAGCAACCAGCCGTAGTGTGTAGTCGCCCCATTTACGAATTTAAAGCCCATGAAATAGTCGTTGTCACCTTCCGCCCATGACGCATTGGCGTCTGTCATCCCTGTAAAAGCGCCATTTTGTGAGGTATAGGCGTTGAAAAAGAGAAATGGAGGTGAACTGTCATAGAGAGAGTTTGCATCGATGACAGCATCGAAATCAAGGCGTTGAACTTTTGCAGCGTTGCTATTCACAACCGGAAAAACGCCTGAAACATATAAATCTACCGCTGAATATACCGACGAGTAGTAGTATCCCGAGTAAGAATTGGAGGTACGCGACATGGTTAAGGTAATGTCGTTCGTGCTGTTATTATCCAAGTCCAGACTAAAACTCGTGCTTGTAGAAATGACTACGTCAGCAAAATCATTGTAAATAATCTGGGCGTTTGAATTATTCGAAATCGCTACCAGACCGGAGGCAAGTGTAGAATATTGAGCTAATTTTTTCTTGTAATCTTTTTTCATAAGTAATCTCCTTTTATAAAATTTTAATTTTCAATTATTTACAATTGTTTATTGCAAATTTATGTCCCAACATACAGTTTTCAATATTCGATTAAACGTGCAATGAAACAATAAGTTTGGATACTAGTATACTATAAATGCTTTCTTCTAAGGGGACCTCTATATATCCGGATGTTGTTGGTTGGAGTTGCTCCTGGTTCTATACAAGGATGGATTTACAATACCCTTCATGGCCTCCTCGTTCAAAGCACCTTCCATAAATTGATTGATTCTTGCGATTTCAGCTTCGGGCGATTCAATCATGTCTCTATGCTGCACATACAATACTTCTATATTATGGCGTAGATGTATCCATTTTTTACAATCGGAAAGAATGGACTGGTAGGTATTGAATAATCGCAAGTCAAAATCAGAGCTTTTGAGCTTGGCATTTCCTTTTCGTTTGAGCATTTCATGCTGTGAAACGATTACTTCATGTAGGTCCCTTTCCATGAATATGACCTTTAAGTTAAATTTTAAAGTCATACACTTCAAAAGTGGAGCAACTACTTTCACCACTTTTCCAGAAGCAGCTTGCATCCAGGAAATATCTTTAAAGCTGTTTTTTACTGGTTCGTATTCCAGGTATCCCAAGGGATTGCTTTCGTCAGGGCTCATTGAATCGTCGCTTAAAACCGGAAGTCCGCCGGCTTTCAATAATTGCATCATCATGGATGTTCCTGAACGCGGTAAACCTGAAACTATGACAATTTCCCCTTGTCTCGTTTCTTCCAGAATTTTATGGTGGTGGCTGTATTTGGCTTGGTCTAACAGATGTTCTTTGTAAAGAGTAATCAGAATATTCCGAGACATGGACAAGCCCGGATTAATTTTTAAACTATTCTCCAATACTTCTGCTGCACCATTGTATTCTTCTAATTTATACAAGGCTATTCCGAGTTGGTGATGAGACAGGGCCATGGTGTTCTCCAGTGAAATGGAGGTCATGGCATATTCGATGGCTTCTTCATATCGATTTGTTTTGTTGCAAACCATGGCCATGTAATAATGTGCTTCAAAATTTTCAGGACTGATTTCAATTATTTTCAAAAAGGATTTTTCAGCTTTACCAAGCTGATAATGCTTTAAACACAAATATCCATGCATCAATAACAAATTGATAAATTGAGGACGCTCAAGCAAGGATTTCTCAAACAATTGGATAGCCGCTTGGTCGTCTCCTTCTTTCATCAAAATTTTCCCTTCCAGATAATCATGGTCTGTTAATTTTGAAACGTCAACTTTTCTGAATTTGGCTAAAATTTCTCGAGCCCTTTCGGTTTTATCTTGCGCACAGTATAGACGAATTAAATCAAGGTTGTAACGCAAATCGGCTGGATCTTCCAAGTATAATTCTTCTAGAATTGTTAGGGCTAGTTCCGGCTCTTTTGCTTGAGCATAGACTACCGAAAGGTTATAACGCGTTTCTTTTTTGGCTTTTTTCATCTCCTCTTCTGCGGAGTCTCCTGGAGAAGCGATGTAGCCCAAGTCTACGAGTTGTTGAAAAGCATCTGCTTCGTCTACGGCGTTTTTACGTTTCTCTTCTGAATGCATGCCACTGTTACCAGGAATAGATTCCCAACTTTCTATGTATTCAGTCTGAATGATTTGGTTGAAAACTGACGCAAGCACTTTCCCATCCATATCCTTTCCAACCGCGTAGCCCATAGCAGTGAGCATCGTGGGGGTAATGTCGAGTAGGGTTGCACCGTATACCTTTTCTCCTTTTTTGAAGGAAGGTCCGGCGAAAGCCAAAAAACCATGCGTACTGTGGTCGAGTGCGATTTCGGCTTCTACGCCAATGGTATTCCTATACCGGCGATTATCGCAATAAAAACCATGGTCGGAGAGCACCACCACATCGGTAGTGTCGTTGATCTTCGCCAGCAAACTGCCTAGAATGGAATCGTACAAGGTATAGGCTGCCGTGACCACGTTGTAATACTGGGCGAAAAGTTCATCGGATATTCCTTGCAACTGAGGAGGATGAAAAGGCATAAATCGATGTGAAATCGGATCCAGTTCATTGAAGTAAACGGCCATAAAATCCCACTCCGTGTTGTCCAGTAGCCACAAGGCGGTGTTTCGAACGGTCAAGGTTTCAGCCGTAAAACGCTGAAGTAGTTCGAGCCGGTTGTCTTTTTCCTGGTCTACTTTTGCCGCCTGTGGAACGTAGGTTAAGATGATGTTTTCCCGTATTTGCGATGGGTGCACACGTAGCGGCGCCAAGGTATTAATGTCTATTCCATGCACGGAATCTTCTTTTACCTGCCATGAATCAAGGTCGCTTGTGCATTTCTGAAATTGATTGGAAACCATTACCCCGTTAATGGGTTCTACCGGATGGGATGGCCACCAGCCCACTACATTGGACTTTAAGCCTTGTTGGCTTAAAATATTCCAAATAGCCTTACACGTTCTGGAAGTGCTGTTAATTGCTCTCACACCGCTGGTACTTGTGGTATCGGGTTCTACAAATCCCAATATACCATGTTTGTGTGCCATCTTTCCAGTGGCTATGGATGTCCACAACATGGGGGAGAAAGAAGGTTGAAGTGTTTTTACTTTGCCACTGCAGCCATTTGAAACCAGCTTTCTAAAATTGGGTAACAACCCTTTTGACATGAGAGGTTCAATTATTCCCCATTCGGCAGAATCTATGCCTATGAGAAGAAGTTTGCGGCCTTGTATCATTTACTAAATCCAATGAGTTTCAAAAGTACAGATTTATGTGTAGTAACACGAATTCTTTGCTCCTTATACGTTACTTATTTGTAAATGGTAAAATTTAGCCGACATTTTCTTTATATAATCGAAACGCAGGAGGGAGGAATCTGATGGAGCGCAGATCCATGGCCGGTGATACGCCCATAGATAATTTTGAGCTTTGAAATGCAATTCTCGTGTTCAATTTCTTTTGAATCGCTTGATTGTACGTTTCTCTAAAGAAGATATTCTATGGAGATGTTTCGGTTAAAACATAGTTGGATGTGCGTGAGGGATAGAGTGTAAAGCCATGGCGCCATAAGCGCCATGGCTTGCAGCGATAGCCCGGCCCTTGTCGCGGCGTGGAGCCTCAGGCGCCACGCCGCGACAAGGGACACGCCCTCAATAAAATCTGAAGTTTGAATACAAAATAAAGGTAGAATTACTCTTCCAAAATGAAAAGATTTATCCTAGCTCTGAATCCTTTTTTTTATTCTTTCGTAGTACAAAATATACTTTTTTCATAAACCTACCTTTACCGCATGAATATTACTAAACTCATCCTAATCCTATGTGGATTTTTTGCCTTTGCCCAAAATCCTTCTTTATGGGGCATTAGTTATAATGGAGGAGAAGATAATGCCGGCACCCTCTTCAAAATGTCTTTTGATGGAACACAAAAAAGTTTGAAACATTCCTTCCGCAGAAATGTGGGATATAATCCTCAAAATAATAATGTGATTGAAATATCACCCAACCTATTTGTTTCTGCGGCTTACAAAGGGGGAAAGGATGATGCCGGTGTGCTTTTTAGCGTTAATGCCAGTACATACGAGTATACCAAACTTCATGAATTTGATGGAGCGAACACAGGTGCCAATCCAACAGGGTTAATGAGGCATTCCAATGGAAAATTGTATGGAGTAACCAACACTGGCGGACAGCATGGCTTTGGTGTATTGTATGAATATGATTTGATTACTCATACGTTTGAAAAACTTCTCGATTTTGATCAGACCACGATGGGTGGGCAATTAATTACGCCACCCATCGAAGCACCCAATGGGCATCTCTATGGTACCGCCCTGGCCAGTGGTTTCAATGCTTCCGCCCATGGAACCCTTTACAAATACAACATCAGCACCATGGAATTTACCAAATTATTGGATTTGGATCCTCTTACTACGGGCTCCATTCCAACAGCACCGTTTATGTTGGCATCGAATGGAAAACTGTATACCACAGCAAATGCCGGAGGTGCTAACAATTTCGGTACCATCCTGGAGCTGGATCCAGCCAACGATCTCGTTAATAAAATTTTTGACTTTGATGGAATTCAAGCAGGGTTACCCCAGAAGGCCTTGCTGGAGGCTTCCAACGGAAAGTGGTATGGTATCTCCACCTATGGCGGGGTGAACTCCCATGGACAAGTATTTGAGTACGATCCAATTTTAAATTCCATTACCCAACAGTATTCCCTGAACGGAACAGTCGATGGTCAAAATCCTATTAGCGCACTCAGCGAAGGACAGCCTGGGGTATTGTTCGGATTGACAAATATTGGCGGAGCCAACGACATGGGTACCTTATTTAAAATAACGACGGCAAGTTTTACATTTTCTAAACTAATCGATTTGGGTGATGTAACCTATAAAAATAATATACTCGTATATGGAAGATTACCTGAAAATGCAGATATGCTGAAAACGTCTGACGGAAAATTAATAGCCATGTTTAAGTTTGGTGGAGTGGCCGACGAAGGAGCCATGCTCGCTTACGACATCAACACCAATGAATTCGAAAGTGTCATGGATTTTGATAAATCTATTAAAGGGCATAAGCCCACCAATATGATTCTGCTGAATAATAAATTTTATGGAACAACATTTTCTGGCGGAAAAAATAGTGGTGTGTTGTTTGAATACGATCCTGTGAACAATGAATACATCAAAAAAAGTGACCTGCAAAATCCTTCCAACCTTACTTCCTATTTATACAGTTATGGAATTACAGCGGTTCCTGGCAATCGCATTGTGGGCGCCGGAGATGAAGGAAATAAACAAGTAATATATTCCTATGATCTGAACACCAACCAGTTTTCGATTTTGGCAAGCACCACCGAAGGACGCTTGGTGTTTAATAATGTATACCTGGCAGCCGATGGGAAGTTGTATGGCATGACAAGCCGGGGCGGTGCCCAAGATATGGGAATATTATATAGCTTTAATTTGACTACCAATACTATTACCAAATTACGCGATTTTGACGGAGCCGCACTAGGCAGCATGCCTACGTATACCGGTTTCGTTGAAACCTCCAACGGAACATTATATGGTACCACCAACAAAGGAGGAAGCAGCGATAAAGGAGTCTTGTTTGAATATGTTCCGTCTACCAATACCTTTACTAAGAAAGTAGATTTCGATGGCACCAATGGGGCATCGCCTACCGGTAGCATGGTACGTCATTCCAATGGTAAATTCTACGGATTAACAATACGGGGAGGAAGCGAAAATAGTGGTGTACTTTACGAATATACGCCGGGCAGCACCTCCGTAACCAATCTGCTTAATTTTGGCACCTCTACGTTTTATTGCTCTCCAACAGGATCATTATCCCTTGCTTCCAACGGAAAATTATATGGTTATGCCACCTCCAATTCCTTTCCTAGTTTTGTATTCGAATTCGATCCGGTGAGCAATACCTTTACCAAACGAATGGATTTGTCGGAGGTAGGCGCAAATATCCCCATGAACACTATGTTACTCGAAGCGAGTATCTGTTCCAATACCACCCATTCATTCAGTGTTAATGCCTGCGAATCGTACACGTCGCCCAGTGGCAAAATATGGCAAACTTCTCAGGTGTATAAAGATACCATTGCCAATGCAGAAGGTTGCGACAGCATAATGACTATTGACCTAACGATTACGGATATCAATACTGCACTGGCTATTTCTGGCAGTTCTATTAGCGCCATAGAAGCGGGTGCTACCTATCAATGGATTGATTGCGATCAATCAGGAATCAATATTGATGGCGCTACCAATCGAACGTATACCTTGCAAACCCCATCGTCGGCTTATGTAGCGGTAAAAATTGATAAAAATGGCTGCATGAAAATTTCAGATTGTGAGACCATTGTGCTGGCTGGGCTAACCGATGCGGAAGGTACGAACCGTTGGCAATTATATCCCAATCCTACCCTCGATCGCTCGGTACTTTCTTTTCATGAAGATGGAACGTATAGCGTGTGGCTAAAAGATGTATGGGGAAATACATTGCAACAGCACCAAGTTCGCAATCAGTCTTCCTTGGAATTGTATTTGAAAGAACCTGGTGTATATTTTGTAGAAATACAAGATGAAAACCAACAACGACAATACATCAAACTCTTGCGTAACTAAAAAAATACGCCGGCATTCCTGAAAATGCCTCATGAGTTTGTTCAACTCTAATTTTAATTGGCCCTATTTGGGGGAAGCTTACACATGGATCTGCGATCCATGAGTTTTCTCCATAGGGCGCTTCGCTTCTATGGAGAAAAGCCGGTTTAATTTCTATCCTTCATCCCGAAATTGCGAAGGACTTTTTCCTGTCAGGATTTTAAAAACTCTGTTGAAATGCGAAACATTACTAAACCCCACTTGATACGCTATGGTAGAAATAGGGGCTTTACTTTCCCGTAATAAACGTTTTACTTCCGCTATTCTAATTTGATTGACGTAATCGGTAAAGGACATGGAAAATTTTTCTTGTAATAAGGTCGAAATTTTCCTGGACGAAATGCCTGTCGCTTTTTGAATGTGCGCTATTTCAAGCTCCTGGTTGGAATAATGCACCGCTATGTACATTTCAATTTTATCGGTTTCGGTGTTGGCTTCATGGGCTGTAAAAGAAGGAGAAATTAAAATTTCAGTTTTAGTTTTCTTCTTTATTCGTATTAAAATTTCTTCTGCTATAATAATGGTGATCCATGCGAACCAAAAGAGCCAATTCACGGAAATGTTATTTTCTAAACGGATGGATTGAATGATAAATGCATCCTCAATTCCCCGGTTGATAAGTTGATCACTGCTGAGCATAAAATACGTTGTTCTTGCAAAATCAATTCGTTTTAAAAAGGTTTGATCCAGCTGATGGTATTGTAACCACCAATTGGGAACTTCCATTTTGTTAAATGGAATTAAAAAATGATTTTCTCCGGCACGACATTCCAATATTTCCACCAGGTGTACATGACTTAACGGATCGTTTTTTTTAGTAAAACCAGGCACATCCACCGTCAGTACAAAGGGGATTCTTTTTGCACTTTTCGTTTTTATAGAAATATGAATACGGTTAAACCGGGTTAAATCGTAAAATATACTATCGTCTCCTTTTTTATGAAAATAAAGGGTGGCAAAGGCCTCTGGGTGAATTGTATTTAACCGGTATTGAAAATGAATGCCATCTTTCTTTTCGGAAAAAGCAGTACTTGTCCAGTTAGAATCTACAAATTCATGAGTCGTATTAATTTCAAATTGGGGTAGTTGGGTGGGGTAAATAGACTCTATTTCCTGATTACCAATTTTGTAAAGGAAAATCATTAATCCACATACTGCCAAAAATGCAAAGTGCGCATATCTCATACCATTCTTTCGTAGCATAGTTTGGGGTTTTCTATTTTTCCTGTACTAACATATCAAATTTCTGTTTTAAAGACTTTGCATTACTATGGGGGGCCTTTGCAAAAATTGCAAAGGTTCATTTATGCCTTCCAAATCAAGTAAAATATATAAACTGCAAATAAATCCTACTAAGATACAATTATGTTTGGCTACTCAAACATTAAGATCATGAAAGTAGGTTTACTAAAGCTTTTATTGTTGAATATCTTCATAATTGGATATTCTCAAGTTTGGCAATATAAAAGAGCCAACGATCCAGCCATCCAATATGCTGGTCGGATTGATTTTTCGGACCCACTTTTTCCTCAGTTTTCGTTTCCGGGAGTTTCTATTTCCGCCCGATTTTCAGGTACTCAACTAAGAGCCGTGCTAAAAGAATTCGGCACAGGGGGACCTCAAACCACCAATTACTTTACGGTAATCATCGACGGTTCTATTTTCAAAACTTTTGCTTTAACTACTACGGATACTCTCTATGACTTGGCCACCGGACTTGTAAACCAGGAGCACCTGGTAACACTTTTTAAACGCACCGAAAGTTCGGTAGGAAGAGTAGGATTCAAAGGATTTTTAATACCTACGTCCAATCTTATTCCATTTGATTTTAATAAAAACAGAAAAATCGAATTCATTGGGGATTCGTGGACCTGCGGGTATGGGAATGAAATTGCTACCAACAATCCCAACACCGGATTTCATTCGGTAAACGAAGATCATTATGCTGCCTGGGGACCAATTGCAGCAAGACGATTGGGAGCTACGCATGTCAGCACCGCCATTAGTGGAAGAGGTTTGTATCGCAACAATACAGGGTCTACGTTTAACACCATACCCCAGGAATACGGAAGATTGTATCCTGGACAAAATGCACCGGCCTGGGATCCCAATCGTTTTGTTCCGGATGTTGTAGTGATACACCTGGGCACCAACGATTTTTACCAGGAATCTGCATCCCCCTCATTACCGCTGGATTCAGCCGCTTACGTAAACGCCTACCTAGCTTTTCTGCAAACCATACGAGGCAATTATCCTTCTGCCAAGTTGGTGCTAGCATTTGGAAATTCTATTTCCGATTGGTATCCGGTGGGGTTAAAACAATTGACTCGATGGAGAAATTATATTCAAGCCACGGTCAATCGATTTAAAGCCATTTCGGATGCAAATATTTTTTCTATTGAATTAAGTGTGCAAAGTGCGCCCTATGGAGAAGACTGGCATCCATCCAAGGCTACGCACCTTCAAATGGCCAATGAATTAACGCCATTTCTTCAAAACCTGATGGGCTGGACAAACGGCACAGTCGATTGCAACGGCGTGTTGAATGGCAGCGCCCACCTGGATCCCTGCAATCGCTGTGTGGATGGAACCACAGGATTAGAATCTTGTCTGACCTTGGCTTTTAAAGAAGAAAAAGAGATCGAAATGATTTCAGGAATTCAGATTTCCAGCCAACACATTAGCCTTCAGCAATACGCAGATACCCCATGGGAGATAACTGACATCCATGGACGGGTAGTACTTCAAGGCAATCATACCTTGATTGATTTGGAAATCCTTCCACACCATGGAGTTTATATCTTATTAGTCAAACAAAAGTCGGAGCAAAAAAGAATCTCATTCCTAAAACTTTAATACACAAACGCACAACTCCAATTACTCTAAAGGATAAAGAAGAATCTTCTATGGACAAGGTCTGTGGCAGATTTACACGCATACGAAGAAAGGGAATACGGGAAAAAAGAATTGAACCAAAACTGAAAGCAAATGAAAAATCCCCTTCACACCATTTTCTATCCGATCATTTTCGTCTTGATGCACGTGTGCGGATACGCACAAGTGAGTTCAGCCATTCGATTGAACCAAGTAGGTTTTTATCCCAATTGCAGCAAGCTCGCCGTTATTACAGGCAATCCAGGCGCAGGTCCGTTTTATATTCGATCCACGAATCAGTCGATCACCTATTTTACCGGTACCTTAGGAGCGTCAGCAACCTGGCCTTATTCTGGGGAAACGGTGCGAGTGGCCGATTTTTCTGCCTTCACTACACCTGGTACCTATGTGCTTACCGTTCCTGGCATAGGATATTCGTATACCTTTGATATTGCATATAAAATATTTACTCCGGCTGCCAGGGCAGGATTGAAAACTTTTTATTATCAGCGTGGTTCCTCTGCCTTATTGCCAGCTCATGCCGGAGTATATGCGCGTGCGGCAGGTCATCCCGACAATGCGGTCATCGTTTTACCATCGGCCGCCAGTGCCGCCCGTCCGGCTGGTACTGTTCTTTCTTCTCCCAGGGGTTGGTACGATGCCGGCGATTACAACAGCTACATCGTAAACTCCGGTATTACTACGTACACCCTTATGGCGGCATACGAACATTTCAGGCCGTATTTCGATACGCTCAATATGGTGATTCCGGAAAGTGGTGGCGTGATGCCTGATATTCTCGATGAAATAAAATGGAACCTCGACTGGATGCTTACCATGCAAGATCCGAACGACGGAGGTGTATACAATAAAAAAACCTGCGCCAATTTCAGCGGTTTCATTATGCCTGCCGCCGATAATGCGCCACGCTATATGTGTGCAAAAGGCACTGCTGCCACCTTCGATTTCGCCGCGGTAATGGCTGTGGCCTATCGAATATACAGGCCCTACAACCTGGCCTTTGCCAATCAATGTTTGGCAGCGGCACAATACGCCTGGAATTGGGGGGTAGCTAATCCTGCCATCGGATTTGCGAATCCGGCGGCTAACGGTGCGTATCCTGCCGTAAATACCGGGGAATACGGCGACTGGGCATTTGGCGATGAACGCGAATGGGCCGCCAACGAATTGTATATCGCCACAGGAAATAATGCGTATTATGCCAACGGATTCAATAACGCTAATTACTATGGCATACCTTCCTGGCCCGATGTGCGCACCCTAGGATTGATCTCTCTGGTGTTTCATAGAAAAAATCTTACGAATGCAGCATTTGGCGATACCACCAACATGAAAAATAAAATTCTTGCGCTTGCCAATCCCTTACAAGCACACCAGAATGCAGCTTCTGCTTATCGGGTAGCCATGGGGCAGGGGGGAGTAGGTGATTTCAATTGGGGAAGTAATATGATCAGTACCAACCAAGGAATGCTGCTGCTTACAGCCTTTGAAATCACTCAAAATGCTGCGTATTGCAATGCCGCACTTGCCAACCTCGATTACCTGCTTGGTAGAAATGCCACCAACTATTCTTTTGTAACAGGCTTTGGTGATAATACACCGATGAACATACATCATAGAGTTTCGTTTGCCAATGGAGTGGTCAATCCAATTCCAGGCTTTATGATTGGCGGTCCGCAGAATGTAATCAATCCGGATGGCTGCAATTATACGGTCAATACGCCTGCCGGTCGATTCCTGGATGATGTGTGCAGTTACTCTACCAACGAAATTGCCATCAACTGGAATGCTCCATTCGTGTACCTGGCCGCCGGAATCGAATATTTGATGCCTTGCAATCCTATAACGTTGCCGGTGAATTTTGTAACGGTGGCTGCCATTCAGCAGGGTGAAAAAAATAAGATAACGTGGACTACTCAGCAAGAGGTGGGTGTGCAGGTTTTTCTGGTGCAGCGTTCATGGGATGGAATCAATTTCGAGACCATCGGGAAAGTGCCTGCACAAGGTCGATCAGAACAAGTGCAGCATTATGCATGGGATGATTTTTATTCTCCCATAGGGAAAATTTATTATCGAATTGTAGAACAAAATCTCGACAATCGTGAATTTGCCAGTCCTATTTTTGCCTTGCAAGCACCTTCCAATTTGATTTCCATTTACCCTAATCCCAGTAAAGGGAACTTTACTGTGGAAAGAAGTTATGCACAGAAAGAAGTACTAGAAATTTTTAATGGCATAGGGGAGAAGGTGTATGAAATTATTTTATCCGAAAATGAAACACGTACAAATATCGACTTAAGTCAGGCACCCAAAGGGTATTATGTGCTGCGGTGTACCCAGGCAGATGCAAGGGTAGAGATGCGGAGGATGGTGTTGGAATAAATTGGGAACTTGGTTTGAATGTTTGATTTAACGATCCCTACCACTCGCGCGTATAAACTGGCCTTTCCGGTTTATACGCGCACAGTATTGCTGCTTCGAACCTTTATTGAACGCTGGTGCCATTGATAGCATCGGTGCCATTGATAGCATCGGTGCCATTGATGCGTAGCATCAAGTAGATTGCAGGCTTGTAATTCAGTCGGTTTTGGTGCCGGTTTAATGTTCTAAAAAAGAAATCCTGTTCATCCTTTCATCGGACGAATCCACATTCAGACAATATAGAATCACGAAGCGTATACTTTTCTCCTTGCTAGTACATCGGTGCCGAAACGCTTGCCGGTGTCCACTTGTGATTAACCCCTACTTTTTAAA
>JALONM010000062.1 GCA_025454925.1 Cytophagaceae bacterium | reverse complement strand
GACGTATACGGTAAACATAAAAAGCTGAGATAGGAAATGAAAAGAGCCTCAAGAATGAGGCTCTTTTCATTAGTAGCGGGGAGCAGGCTCGAACTGCCGACCTCAGGGTTATGAATCCTGTGCTCTAACCAACTGAGCTACCCCGCCATGGGTTCAAAAGCATATAAGGACTTTTGGGAAGAACTTATTGCCTCAATTGGACCGCAAATTTAATAATTAATAATTTACTTTTCCTAGTCATCTTACATTTTTATTTTTATACCTTTAAGAATCTTTAATAGACTTCTGATGAGCAAAACAAAACATTTATTCGAGTTTGAGATCAATGCCCCTGCCGCCTTGCTCTATTCGTATCTTACCATACCCAAAAGTTTGGGGTTGTGGTTTGCCGATAAAGTCATGGAGTCAAATGGGATTTTTAACTTTGTTTGGGATAATGAAGACCATAAGGCAAAAATTGCCGGTCAAAAGCTTAATCAATGGATCAAGTATCAATACTTGCCCAAACCAGGAGAAGAAGGACAGGAACCTTCTTTCGTAGAATTCCGAATAGAAGCCAACGAACTTACTCAAACGTGTTTTTTGAAAATTACAGATGTAAGTTCGGAAGAAGATCCGCAGATCGCCGCTGAATTGTGGAAGAATATTATCTTTAACCTTCGCGAGTCTTTGGGTGCCTGATATGAAAGCCTTGTTGGTAGGCGCTTCCGGACTCACAGGAGGCTTGTTGTTGGAAGAATTATTACGCGATACTCGCTACGAACAAATCATCGTGTTGAGCCGTAAGCCTCTGTCCATAGCATCACCTAAACTTCTTGTAAACCTCATTACATTTGATTCTACTCCATTTCAACTTGATTGGTCTGGAATAACAGAGGTGTATTGCTGTTTAGGTACTACCATTCGAAAAGCTGGATCACAACAGGCGTTTATTCATGTCGACAAAAAACTTCCGCTCCAATTAGCGCAAGAGGCGGCAGCACAGGGAGTGCCTCATTTTTTAATAATAACTGCGATGGGTGCTGATTCTTCCTCCTCCATTTTTTATAATCGAATCAAAGGAGAAGTAGAAGAGGCGTTGAAAGCTTTATCGTTTCAACGATTAAGCATTGCGCAGCCCTCTTTATTATTAGGCGACCGTCAAGAGAAGCGTTGGGGAGAACAAATGGCTCAAAAAATTATGCCCTTGTTTTCTTTTATGATGGTAGGTTCATTGGCGCGATATAAAGCCATTGAAGCCCGGACAGTAGCACGCGCCATGATGATCCTCGGAAGAAGAAAAGATCTGGGCTGCCAAACCATTCCTTCCGATGTCTTGCAGCAACTTGGATCGCAGATCTAGTCACAGAGTATGAAAAAGTTGGATAAACTTATATTAGGTGCTTACCTTGGGCCGTTTCTCGTTTCACTGCCAGTTGTCATCTTTATTTTTTTAGTACAAACCATTTTAAAATACATCGACGAATTAGTGGGTAAAGACATAGGCTTTTTGGCATTTGCCAAACTATGTCTGTATTTCAGTATGAACCTATTTCCGGTTTGTTTGCCACTTGCAGTCTTGTTGGGTTCATTGATTGCATTTGGAAACATGGGAGAACATAATGAATTAACCGCCATTAAAAGTTCAGGCATCTCCCTCGTTCGTATTCTTCGGCCGGCTTTTTTAGTAGTGTTTGCTTTATCCGTATTTTCTTTCTGGTTCAGTGATGTAATGGTCCCTAAAGTGAATCTTAAAGCGTACAGTTTACTCTACGACATACGTCGCAAAAAGCCTTCGTTGGACATACGGGAAGGAGTGTTCTACAACGGCTTGCCTGGTTATATTATAAAAATTTCCGATAAGTCTGCCGATGGAAAATACTTAAAAGACATTATGATTTATAATCATACCCAGAATCATGGCAATACGGAAGTTACCGTGGCCGACAGTGGTATGATGTACACATTCATGAACGAGCAATATATGGCATTGGAACTCTTTCATGGTGCCAATTATGTTGAATACCTCGATGAATCGAGTAATACCTTATATCCTAAGCGATTTGTTAAAACTAAATTTGATAAATCGAAGATTGTCTTTTCCCTTGCTTCCTTTGCACTAAAGAAAACGGAAGAGGGGCTATTTAAAGGAAATCGTCAAATGAAATCCTTACAAGAATTATCTTACGATATCGATTCTTTTGCCGTAGTGAGCGATTCTTTAAAATCCAATGTAGAAGGCTTTTCAAAATTATACACCTACCAATACGATAGTTTGAAGACACCTATCGTCTTAAAAGATACTGTCCGTTTGGATAGTTTATATGCTTCCTCAGAAAAAAACAAAGAAGTGGTGCTTGCAAAAGCTGTCAATACGGCCAGGTCCATCAAGTCGTATTTCAAAAATACGAATGAGAAAATTGAGTCATTAGAAAAAGACAAACGGTACTTTAGTATTTCCTACCATCAGAAATATACCAATGCAACCGTTTGTTTGTTGTTCTTCCTTATAGGCGCACCTCTCGGAGCCATTATAAAAAAAGGTGGATTAGGTGTACCTATGATTGTATGCATTTCTTTTTTTGTAGTGTATTACGTAATCAATATGGTCTGCGAGAAATATGCTAAAGACACCATCGGGGTTAATGTTGCTATGGTAATGTGGACACCTTCTATGATTTTATTGCCAATAGGGATGTTCTTTTTAAGGCAAGCCCGAAATGATTCCAGAGTATTTGATCCGGATTTATACAAAATATACTTCGATCGCGTGCGCACGTATTTTAACAAAACCCAAAAAGCTTAACGGGAGTATTTTTCCTGGCATTGAAATTACATCCAACTATGGTTCAGCTTTACGATTTGTCGCCATCACCAAAATGCCTGCGATATGGAAGTTATTCAACCAGATTTGGAAAAATATTGATCGCCTCGATAAACGAAGGAATATGTTTTTGCTCTTTACAAGAAGAGCAAGCTGAAGAGCAGCTTCGTCAGGAGTTTCCAAAATCGATCTTCCGCCAAGAAAAAACGGATTGGCACCAACTGGCCATTCAATACCTTGAATCGCAATCCTCCGAACAAATAACACTGCCGGTTTTTGTCAACGCTTCTTCTTTTCAATTGCGTGTTTGGCAATTGTTGCTGAGCATAGAAATGGGTCAATGTGCCACCTACAAAGAAATTGCCGAACGTTTAGGAGTGCCGGGAGCTTCCAGAGCCGTAGGTTCTGCCATAGGTAAAAATCCCGTGGCGCTCTTTATTCCCTGCCACAGGGTCGTACAGACAGGTGGAGGTCTTGGAGGATTTCGATGGGGACTAGAGCATAAAAAAAGGCTTCTTGCTCAAGAAGCCTTATGGCGTCACGCCTTGGATAACAATTAAGGTCTTATCTGGTTTTCTCTATATTCATTAATTGCATGGTTCTATAGTGGCACCAGGATAATCTTTTGACAGTTTACTTTTTAACGCTTCTACCTTTGTCTTCTCCTGACATCCTCCTACGCGCAATCCATAAGCGCTGCCTAGTGCATGCATACTGACTTCGATGTCGGGATACGAAGAGGAGAATTTTTTCATTCCCTTCTGCACAACCTCCGATGGGCCACTCATGATCTGCAATTCAAACTCTTCCACTTCAGGACGTGTTGCAAAAGTGAACCCAACTTGAAACGTCAAAATAGCCACCAGGGCTATCGATCTAATAAGGTGTTTCATATGACTTACTTGTTTCTTGTATTTAAAGGGTAATAGTGCCCCCAAACAGTTTCCTTAACCTTTAATATACTGAATTAGATTGGTTTTGCCTGCCGATCCAGTTATTTTCTTCCTTGATTTTTTCGGTATGTTAGTTTTACTTACTGGATCGATCCGTGTTTTTATTATCAAAATGTTCATATTCAGTAGTTTGTATTTGTATAATTTTAATTATTTCTTTCAGTATTTCATTTTTGTTTAGATTTTTGAGTATAAATACTCAAAAATCTTTGCTATATCTCTAATTGATGTTTAATTTTAGGTATATGAATCATAAATGGATAATATTTTATGATTTATGGTGTAAAAAATGAGTTGTTTTTGTAAATTTTTATAAAAATACGGAAGATGGAAAGGAAATCGATCGTTGTAGTAGGGAATGGTATGGTGGGTTATAAGTTTTGTGAAAAACTTATTGCCAAGGCAGGAAAAGGAACCTTTGAACTGACAGTATTTGGGGAAGAGCCTCGGCCGGCCTATGACCGGGTGCATTTAAGTTCCTATTTTACCGGAACCTCGGTAGATGACTTGTTGATGGCGCCTGCTTCCTGGTATCCAGAAAATGATATTTCGTTGATTGTTTCAGATCCGGTGATTTCCATTGACCGTCAGGCTAAGACAATAACCTCACATAAAGGGATTCAGAAGAAATACGACTATTTGATTTTGGCAACGGGATCATCTGCTTTCGTACCTCAGGTTAAGGGAGTGGAGAAGGATGGGATATTTGTGTATCGCACCATCGAAGATCTAGACATGATGATCGCCTATGCTGGTAAATCAAAAAAAGGTGTTGTAATTGGTGGTGGCTTATTAGGGCTGGAAGCAGCCAAAGCCTTGCTGGATCTTGGGCTTGAAACGCATGTGGTGGAATTTGCGCCTCGCCTTATGCCTCGTCAACTTGACGAGGCAGGTGCTTTGGCTTTGAAAACCAAACTGGAATCTCTCGGCATTCAAATACATCTCAATAAAAGCACTTCTTCGTTCGAAGGTGCTGAGTCCGTAAATGCATTGCTCTTTGCCGATGGCAGCGTTTTGGAAACCGATATGGTCGTTATTTCTGCTGGTATCCGACCACGCGATGAGGTTGCCTCTAAAGCCGGCATTGAGATTGGCAAGCGTGGAGGTATCATCGTTAACGATCGTCTCCAAACTTCAGATCCGTCCATTTTTGCAATAGGCGAATGCGCCCTATACCAGGAGATGATTTATGGATTGGTGGCACCGGGATATGAAATGGCCGATGTTGTGGTGAATACGCTGATGGGTGGAGCCAAAATGTTTGCTCCCTTCGATATGTCTACCAAACTGAAATTGATTGGAGTAGATGTTGCCAGCTTTGGAGATTGCTTTATAGCAGAGCCTGCATGTAAGACGCTTGTACTCGAAGATCGCAATAAGGGTATTTACAAAAGGCTTAATATTAGCAACGACGGGAAAACCCTGTTAGGCGGAATTCTGGTAGGAGAGGCAGAAAACTACAACATGCTTCATCAGATGGTGAAAAACAGCATGGTATTGCCTCCTGATCCGGAAGACCTTTTGCTACCGCCCAGAAAAGGTAAGTCGGAATCTGCTGGCGGCGGACTCGATGGTTTGCCCGACGAAGCACTGGTGTGTTCTTGCGAAGGCGTAAGCAAGGGGGCCATTTGTTCGGCAGTAATCGAGCAGGATGCCACCGACCTGGCTAAAATTAAAGCCTGCACCAAGGCGGGTACCGGTTGTGGAGGCTGTGTGCCCATGGTGAAAGATTTGATCACCTCTGCCTTGAAGGCACAAGGCAAAGTGGTGAAGACTGTTTTGTGTGAACATTTTCCTTACAGCCGACAAGAATTATTGGATTTAATAAAAGTAAACGGCCTTAAAACCTACGATGAAATTTTAACCAAGCATGGTAAGGGAGATGGATGCGAGGTATGCAAGCCTGCAGTAGCTTCAATGCTCGCCTCTACTTTCAATGAAATGATTCTGCAGCCGCAGCATGAGTCCTTGCAGGATTCTAACGATCGTTTCCTTGCCAATATTCAAAAGGGAGGTTCGTATTCCGTGGTGCCAAGGATCGCCGGTGGTGAAATTACGCCTGAAAAATTAATTGTTATTGGTCAAGTTGCTCAAAAATATAATCTATATACCAAAATTACTGGCGGTCAACGAATCGATATGTTTGGAGCCAGGGTAGATCAGTTGCCTGATATTTGGGAAGAACTGGTGAATGCAGGTTTTGAAAGTGGTCACGCCTATGCTAAGTCCTTGCGCACGGTTAAAAGTTGTGTAGGCAGCACCTGGTGCCGCTTCGGTGTGCAGGATTCTGTTGGTTTTGCCATAGAAGTGGAAAATCGCTATAAGGGACTTCGTGCTCCACATAAATTAAAATCAGCAGTTTCCGGTTGCGTGCGCGAATGCGCGGAAGCTCAATCCAAAGATTTCGGAATTATTGCCACTGAAAAAGGTTGGAATTTATATGTATGCGGAAACGGAGGTGCTAAACCTCAGCATGCTCTGTTACTTGCTTCGGATGTCGATAAAGAAACTTGTTTAAAATACATCGATCGATTTTTAATGTTTTACATCAAAACCTCAGATCCTCTCACCCGCACAGCTACCTGGTTGAATAAACTCGATGGTGGTTTGGAATACCTGAAAGATGTAGTAGTAAACGATTGTCTTGGCATTGGCGAACAACTGGAACGAGAAATGGATTTTATGGTTGAAACCTATCAGTGCGAATGGAAAACGGTAGTGGAAAATCCGGAATTAAGAAAACGGTTTACTCATTTTGTCAATTCTCCTAAGCCAGATCCTACGCTGGAATTTAAAGAAGAGCGCGGACAAAAGTTTCCTAAAGATTGGTTGGTAGAAGTTAAAAAATAAGGAGTATGGAAGTTGCTGAAAAATTATCGTGGGTAGAAGTATGTTCCATCGACGATGTGCCTAAAAACGCTGGCGCTTGTGTAGAGGTAAGTGGAAAGCAAATTGCTGTGTATAATTTCGAACACCGCAAGGAGTGGTATGCCACCGACAACGAATGTCCTCATAAAAAACAAATGGCACTATCGCGAGGGATGATTGGCGATGCAGCCGGTGAACCTAAAGTAGCCTGTCCTTTTCATAAAAAAACCTTTAGCCTGAAAAATGGTGCCTGCCTTAGCGGAGAGGAATATAAGATTGCAACCTATCCAATAAAAGTAGAAAACGGTAGGGTTTTTATTGCTGTGTCTTAACAGTATTTCTACATTGCGTTAAAGAATAGCTCTTGCGTGAATGTATTACATTCACGCGAAGTTTAATCATCACGACTACGTAGTGCTGCTGTATGAAGGAGGAGAAAAGTATTGATCAGGAGGATATCTCCGGAAGACTCACCAGACAATATTTGCTGGCGCTTACAGCCATCGCTGTCTTTGCTCTTATGGCGCAGGCGCTCGTCCAGCACATGCTCAATACATCCGTAAGCGATGCCCGCATTGTTAACTTGCTGGGACGTCAACGGATGTTTAGCCAACGAATCTGCAAAGATATACTTATTTTACACCAGGGCGATTCCATTTCAGATCTGGCCTATTACCAGCACGAGCTGGATAGTATTTCCAAACTATGGAGAGATATTCACGAAGGATTTAAGAAAAAGACAGTTGAAGATCATGGGCAGGTGTATCGTGTCAATATGAGCGATAGCTTGCGGGCACACCTGTTTAAAGTCGACACTTCATTTTATTCTCTCTATAACTCCGTTCAAAAATTCATGCATCTTTTCAGGAAAGAAGATGCCCGCCAATCTGCAAAATCCAATATGTATCCTATCTTGCGCGAAGTACTCGTTTATGAACGAGTTTTCGTTCGTCTTCAGGATCAATTAGTGTATCGCTATGACCTGGAGTCTAAACGAAGATTGGAGAAATTAAAATATAGTGAATTTACCCTCCTGGCCCTTACTATATTGGTGTTGATCATGGAAGGTCTTTTTATTTACCGACCCGCGGTGTTATATATACGAAAAATTTTCGATGCCCTTATCAATTCACGCAAAGAAGCCTACGATTCTAATGAGTCCCTTAGAAAGGCTGAGCAAGAGCTGATTTCCGCAGAGAAGGAAAAATATTTAATTCAATACAATCAGCATAAAATACGCTCCTCTTCAATTATTGAAGGTCAGGAGGATGAGCGTAAACGCATTGCTCAGGAACTTCACGATGGTCTTGGTCAGTTGCTTACTACCCTCAAACTGAAACTTGAACGGGTGCACGATAAATCTCTTACCGAGGAAAAAGAGATGGCGGCCTACCTGGAGGCAAAAAAGCTTTTGTCCGATACTATAGCCGAAGTACGCAATATCTCCTTCAATCTTATGCCTTCGGTGTTAGAAGATTTTGGAATTTCCTCCGCCCTAAAATTGTTATCGGAACAAGTCGCAAAAAATACAGGACTTGATGTTTCCTTCAAAACCAACACCTGGCGCGGTCGCTACGATCGCAACATCGAAGTGGGCTTATACCGAATTACACAGGAAGCCATCAATAATGCTATTAAACATTCCAAAGCTGAAAAAATCGCCATAGTCCTCGAAAAGAAAGCAGCCCAGCTCATATTGCGCATTACCGATTACGGCGTTGGGTTTTCCATGCGATCCGGTATGTTGGAGGCTGGAAACGGAATATACAACATGCAGGAACGAGCCGAATTAATGGGAGGGGAGTTTAAAGTAATTTCGAAGCCAGGCAAAGGCACTAGGATTTATGTGAATTTGCCACTAACTTGAGTAGTAAAAAATTGGGAGACGCATGATTCGGATTTTATTAGCAGATGATCATGGAATTTTTCGCAAAGGGGTCAAAAGCCTGTTGGAGGAGGAGTCAGATCTCATGATTGTGGCCGAAGCCGAGAGCGGCACACAGGCATTGGAGAAAGTACGGGATATGGTGCCCGATATTGTATTGATGGACATTACCATGCCTAATATGAATGGGATTGAGGCTACCATTCGTATTACCCGCGAGTTTAGATCGGTAAAAGTAATCATGCTATCCATGCATGACAACGAAGATTATATTTTACAATCGGTGGAATCAGGGGCTTATGGGTACTTATTAAAAGATACTACCAAAGAGGAAATGCTAAAAGCCTTGAGAACTGTGGCCACTGGGGAAAAATATTTCAATAGCGAAGTATCCAAAGCTATTGTAAATGGGTATCTAGTAAAAAAGAAGGCTGGAGAACGGGTAGAAGGCGAAGGGTTCGGCCTTTCCAAAAAAGAAAGGAGAATTTTGAAATACATCGTAGATGGACTTAGCAGCCGCGAAATAGCTGAGCAACTCGAACTCAGTATTCGCACCGTGGATAATCACCGGGCCATCATGATGCGGAAAATGAATGTAAAAAACGCAGCAGAAATGGTTAAGATAGCGTTTGAAAAGAAAATTTTTTAACCATTCCCTTATACGAACTTCCTGCATACCTTGTCATTGCGACATAAACAACAGCATACGTTCCTTGTTACCATTCCATGAAAGACATCAGTCACAAACGCTCCTCACTGCGCACAGCGCTCGCTGAGGCTTATATATCTTTTTCGCACGATACATATATCCTTATTCGGGAAAGTCGCATCGACAAAGGAAATATTTTTGAATTTGCCCGCGCAGCCTCCTTTATGGCTGCTAAAAATACTGCAGGCATTCTTCCTCATTGTCATCCTGTGGCCATAGAAGGATTTGAAACTACCTTTGAATTGCTGGAAGAGTGGAATGGTCAACCGGCTATTCGGATCGTATCCGAAGGAAAATGCGTAGGACGCACCGGTATTGAAATGGAAGCACTTACAGCAGCTTCGGTAGCCGCCCTGACCATGTACGACATGTTGAAACCACACGATACTTCTTTATTAATAGGTGGTATACGTTTGCTCGAAAAAAAGGGAGGCAAGTCAGAGCGCAAGTATTTTAATACACCTCCTTCCTGTGCCATATTGTATTGCTCCAGGTCCGCAGCAGAAGGCAAACGCGACGATGCTGCGGCACGCTCTGTACAACAAGCACTCCAGGAAGCAGGCATTATTTCCATCGCCTACGAACAAGTTCCCGACGAACCCGTTCGTATAAAAGAAAAAATACTCCATTGGGTGACAGAAAAAATGGCATTCATCTGGGTAGTAGGAGGTACAGGATTGGGGAAATCGGATTTTGCCTCCGACACTGTAAAAACCTTGCTGGAGCGGGAAGCCAGCGGTATCGTGGAAGCCATGCGGCAGTATGGATTACAACGCTCTCAATTGGCAATGATGTCCAGATTGGTAGCCGGGTCTATTCAAGATACCATGCTCATCACCGTGCCAGGAAGTACCCAGGGAGCGGCAGACGCCATGCATGCTCTGCTGCCAGGAGTTTTCCATGCACATAAAATGCTGAAAGGAGGCGATAAAAATGGCTGATCCCATATCTCTTCAGGAGGCTCAAGCCATGGTACTGGCGAACACTTCCTTGATGCCAGTGGAATTGGTTCCTCTGGCGCAAGCGTTGGGTAGAATTTTATCGGTTCCAATTCTTGCCGATCGCCATTATCCTCCTTTCCATCGCGCTGCCATGGATGGCTACGCGTTGCAATCCTCTTCGTTTGATCCGAATACCCGCTATATATGTGCGGGCGAAATTTTTGCTGGACAGCCTGCGGAAGTTCCCATTAGAAAGGGCCTTTGTGTTCGTATCATGACTGGTGCAGCAGTACCTGCCGGTTACGATGCCGTAGTGCGCGTAGAAGATACAGAGGTATTCCCTGATCAGGCCGTACACGTAAAACTTCCTGAACTTAAGCCATGGCAACACATTGCCCGCGAGGGAGAAGATCTCACAAAAGGCAGCGAGGCATTGAGCCCAGGTACCCGCATACAAGCCGGCGAAATAGCCGTGCTGGCTTCACTTGGAGTATATGAAGTACCGGTATTCTCAAAGCCCAAAGTGGCGCTTATTACCACGGGCAACGAAATTGTTCCAATTGACCAGAAACCACTTCCCTTTCAAATTAGAAATTCAAATGCCAGTACCTTGCTGGCACAATTCGCTTCCATGGGCATTACGGTCTCGCATCACGTGCATGTTCTCGATGATCCCCAACAAATGAAAGAGGCAGTTCTTGATGCACTTTCCCGAGTGGATGCCATCGTACTTTCAGGAGGCGTGTCTGCTGGAAAAGCGGATTTTGTTCCCGCCGTCTTACAAGATTCAGGGGTGAAAAAGTTATTTCATAAAGTTCAGATAAAGCCTGGTAAACCAGTATGGGTAGGGCAAGCAGAAAACGGAGTTAGGGCGTTTGCATTGCCTGGCAATCCGCTTTCAGTGCAAGTATGTTGCAAACTTTTTGTGGAACCTTGGATTTGGGCAGCGCAAGGACACCAGCCGGGTATTACACATCACCGCATTTTTACTGGTAGCAGAAAAAAGAAAACCCCTTTGGACGAAATGGTCATGGTGAAGGAAATTAATCAGGCGCGCGTACAACCTACGCACATCAACGGATCAGGCGATATAACGGCCACTGCCGGCGTTTCAGGGTTTATTATACAGGAAGCATCGTGCCTGGAATTACACGATGGAATGTGGGTGCCTTATTTTTCCTGGTAGAAGATGATGAACTCCAGCAGTCCACGTTACCAAAGACAAGTAAATCTTCCTGGGTTTGGTGTCGAAGCACAAGCTAGGTTACAAGCCTCTTCCGTTTTGGTTGTCGGAGCAGGTGGTTTGGGTGCCCCCGTTTTATTGTATCTGGCAGCTGCCGGCATTGGTAAATTGGGAATACTGGAAGGGGATCAGGTAGAAGAAAGCAATCTACACCGTCAAATACTGTTTAAAAATCACCATATCGGTCAGTCAAAAGCCGAAGTGGCTTTTAATGAATTAGTAGCTCTCAATCCCGACATTTCGATCCATGTATATCCCCATTTTCTCAATGCCGACAATGCACTGTCAATTATTGCTGCGTACGACGTAATTGTAGATGCTACCGACAACATGAAGTCGCGCTACCTTATCAACGACGCATGCGTGATTCAAGGAAAACCTTTTGTCTACGGCGCCATACATCAGTGGGAAGGGCAGGTGGGCGTGTTTAATTATTTGCAGGGGCCCACCTACCGGTGTTTATTTCCAAATGTTTCATCAGAAGAGCTTATTCAGAATTGTTCAGAGGCTGGAGTGTTGGGAGTACTCCCCGGAATCATAGGATCCATGCAAGCTTCCGAAGTAATTAAAATTTGTGCAGGCTTGGGAGATGTGCTTAATGGAATATTACTCACCTACGATCTCAAAACAAACCATCAATGGAAATTTAAAATTCCTGTTCAAGATAAAAACAGACAACTAACCTCCTTGGGGAGCTACACGTCCTCTTGCGACGCTGTTCAGGCGCTTAGTTTCGAAGAGGTTGCTAGTCTTCTGGCTTCTGGAATTTCTCCATGTTGGATCGATCTCCGCGAAGAAGAAGAAAAAGATGTTGTCCTGAGTAACGTTCAAGCTCTTCCATGGTCCATTTTTTCTGCCAACCTTTCGCAAATTCCCTTAGAAGAAAAACTACTCTTGTTTTGCAAATCAGGGAAGCGTAGCCGCTTGGCGGCTCAGGTACTTATGGATCGCGGTTTTCGGCAGGTGTATGCGTTGAAATGCAATCCGACACAGGTGCAAGAGCTACTTCACTTGAGCTCAAATCAGAAGTAGTGTTGTTGAAAATACAACCGAATATCCTTCTTACTTTTTTTACTTATTGATACGGAATAAAATTAATTTGAACCTGCTGTTGCCAGCGTGCCTGGCGCCTCAGTTCCCGTTTTACCTGGGCCTGGGTAACTGGCTTATACTGTCGGGTCTTCGAAATGCCAATAAGCCTGCAATGCTGAATTTTTAATTTGCGTTTCCAAAATGGATTTGCTTCGGCTTGGGAGGCCAATATTACCACAAGGGCCAAGACTAAAATGCTAAAGAACCTTTTCATATCCCACATCACTTAGTACAATACTAGATACACTTAAGAGACCGTATGGTAAATGCTTTCAGCGGAAAACTCAGTAGAAACTTTTTTTTTCATTCATGAGTGAAAAAAAATACTCGATAGGTGCAACCGCTTGCTCATACCTACTGGCATTACCCTTTCCGCTTAGAATTAGAGCTCCGTTATAAATGGATTTAATGAATGGTTATGAATCCATGTGGGCAGCCCCACGCATGCGCGTGGGCCGGGCTATTCGCTGCTACTGTGCATGCGTTAGTGCTGTTAGCACTGCCCGCATGCACGGTATTCGCTTCTATCCCTGCTGCTGCTAGCTAATGTTAGCCAACATACCAATTCAAACACCCTAATTTTCATTTAAGTAAATCACCTCTTACTTCTCTCGTTGACCTCATGGATGATACTATTCCTTCCCTGCGCGTACGACTAGGATAGCGTTGGAGCTGCATAGTTATAGCAGATATGTGCATCCTTTCCGTTGAACCTAAAGGAATTATGACAAGATTTTTGTAAGAGAAATATGGGTTTGATTTTTGTTGTGTATATTGTGGCGATTTACCAGATATGAAACCTGTTTTATACATAGCAATCGTATTTTTTTGTTGCCGGTTGGCCTGGGCTCAACGCCCTGACGATAAAAGCCGCTATGACAAAGAACATCGAAAGGGAGTTAATTACGAGTATTATAAAAATGGAAAGGTAAAATCCGAGAGTCGGTACAAAAGAAAGATTTTTTATTACTATACCACCACCTATTATACGATCAAGGAATTTGATATGAGTGGTAACCTAATTCGAATTACCAAAAAAGTAATTCAGACGGGCAGGAGAGAAGATTACGAGAAAGTAGTAAAAGAAGAAACCTTTGTATATCCCAATCCCACGCAACGCCCAACACGCGAGTGATATAACGCCCCAATCCTCAAATTGTTTTAAATTCGAAATTTCCTTCAACGGAAATGCATGTAATAAAGTTGCCAATTTATAGTGAGTAACTTTTTTATCAAGTCTTCTATTTTGTGTCAAAATTGTCAATTTGATAAAATAATACCTATATCAGTTGAAAATATGACATTTTACTGTTTGGCTATCGAAATCTTTCCACTATATTGGCCGCAAGTTTTTTAACCAAAATTTAAAAGAAATGAAAAAAACAAATTCAATTTTTGTAGTGCTTATGCTGAGTGCATTTGTGGCATTTTCGCAAATGACAGAGAGAGTAAATGATACCAGCGTTTACCGTCTGGGCAATCGTCCTTTGAAAGGCACTAAATTACTTACTATGGGTCTTAACCTGAGTGGTGATAATTCAGGTTTTGACAATCTTAACTTGATCGGTAAAGGATCTGTTATTACTGGTAAATTTTTTATCAAAGACAATGTGGCTATCAGAGCTGGTCTTAAATTAACGAAAGAATCATCTGTTTCAGGTGGTGAAAATGGCGATACTTCTACCGCTCCTGCTACTATTGTTAAAAATAGCTACAAGAGTGTAGAAAGAGAATTCGCTATCGTTCCAGGTATCGAATATCACTTCAGTAACTCTAACTTCTTCGATGTGTACACCGGTGCTGACCTGCACTTAGGTCTTTCCCGCGATTTCACAAGAAACGAAGTGGAGAGATACAACAAAGATTTCAATAATGTTACCAGACGTACCAAAACTACCGACGTTGGTTTGGGTGGTGTTATCGGTGTGAACATGTTCATTCTAGATCTTCCAATATCTGTTGGTTTCGAGTATGGCCTGGCTGGTATCTGGAGCTTCGGAGGTAAAACCAAAGTAGTTAGCGAAAGCAAAACGGGTAACGTAACTACCAACGAAGAATACTTCACTCAAGACGAAGACGCTCTTGGTAATTCAGATGGTTTAGAGTATTCTAAATTAAGAAAGTCTTCTACTTCTATCGAAACCAACAATAACCTTCGCGTGATCCTTAATATTTACTTTAAATAATATTTTATAATATATACAAATGAGAGCTAAAGTTTTACTTTTTGTAGTTCTTGGTTTGAGTACTTTTCTTACTTCATGTGTTGTAAAAAAAGTTTCTAATCCGGTTTCTGCCGTGACCACTCAAATCATGATTGACTATGATGATCTGGAATATGTTACAGACGTAACAGGTACCAGCACACAGTCCTATTTATTGGGTGTAATTCCTGTTGGAAACCGCACCAATGAATACGGCGCACTTGGTAATGCAATCATTGCATCTACCCGCACCGATAACGTTATTCGCAACAGAGGAGTAAATCAAGCATTGTACAATGCTCTTACTTCTAAGCCGGATATCGACTATTTGATGCCAGTTTCTTATAAAGTTGAAAAACAAATAAGCTTCCTTGGTAGAAAAGAGACCGTTACCGTGCGAGCTAAAGCATTCAAAATTCGTCCGAAAAAATAATTTCGGTAGAATCCGATGCGAATCAAAATGGCCTGTTTCCTACGGAAATGGGCCATTTTTTTATAATAATAGATTCACGCTCAGCGCAACACAGCACTCGAACAGAGGCTTGATTAAGGAGCGCATTCTTCTATTGAAAGGATTCGTGTGAGCAAAAAAAAACAGGACCGCGTGAAGGTCCTGTTGGTAATGCAAAAGGTTTACAATTATTTCTGATAACCGAGGATTTCCAACATTTTGTCCTGCGACTGTTCTGGAGCAAATAAGCGTGTACGTAATTGTCCATTTTCGTCGTGATCAATCAGCACATGCTTGGGAGCGGGTATTAGGCAGTGCTGAATGCCACCATAACCTCCCAGCGACTCCTGATACGCTCCAGTATGGAAAAAGCCAATATAAAGCTTTTGCTCTTTGGGAGGATCGGGTAAAAACACCATGTTTACGTGTGCCTCTGAATTATAATAATCCATGCTATCACATGTAATACCGCCAACTTTGGCTTTCTGATAGGGCTTGTCCCAATGATTCAATGCCAGTAAAATGTATTTTTGATTGAGGCCCCAAACGTCAGGCAGGGTAGTTATGAAAGAACTGTCAATCATAAACCATTCTTCCTTGTCATTTTGAAGTTTGTTTCCTAAAATGGAATACAAGGCTGCGCCACTTTCGCCAACGGTATAACTTCCAAATTCAGTAAAAATGTTGGGCGTGGGAACACCATGCTCATCGCATATTTTCTTGATGTTTTTTACCACTTGGTCCGACATATAAGCATAGTCGTAGTCAAAGTGTACCGATGTTTTGATCGGCCACCCACCGCCAATGTCAATGCTGTCCAGATCCGGACATATTTTTTTGAGTTCGCAGTATTTATGTACAAACCTGCGCAACTCGCCCCAATAATAGGTAGTATCTTTGATGCCAGTATTTACAAATACATGAAGCATCTTCAAGGTGAATTTCGGATTGTCGGCAATCTTCTTTTGATATAAGTCGATGACATCGTTGTACCGCACTCCTAAGCGCGAGGTGTAAAATTCAAACTTAGGATCTTCGTCCGCTGCGATACGTATGCCTACCTTGCAAGGCCCATTGACCTGAGCGTTGTAACTATCAATTTCATCTAAGTTGTCAAGGATAGGAATGCAGTTATGGAAACCATCATTGATGAGGTCTGAAATATTTTTAAGATACTCAGGCTTTTTATATCCATTGCAAATAACAAAAGCATCTTTACTCAATTTTCCTTTTTCATGCAGCACACGTACAATCGGAATGTCAAATGCAGAAGACGTTTCGATGTTAATACCATTCTTTAAAGCTTCTTCCAGTACAAAACTAAAGTGCGATGATTTAGTGCAGTAGCAGTATACATAATTGCCCTGATAGTTATTCTTCTGAATGGCTTCGTTAAATAATTTTTTTGCTTTCTGAATCTGGCTACTGATTTTAGGCAGATACGTTAGCTTCAAAGGAGTTCCATATTCGCGCACGATATCCATGGTAGGAATGCCATTGAAATACAGTTCATTGTTCTCCACCTTAAACTCATCGGTTGGGAAAAAGAACGTCTGCTCAATTAAGTCTATGTATTTATCCATTTCAGTTTTAGCAAAGGTGCAATATTGATATAAAATTACAATCTTTGCAACCCGCGCGGATAGTATTTTCCCCGGGCGGAAACAAAGACAATATGATTCTTTTGGAAAACAAGATTCAGGAAAACCTGGCGGCAGCATTTAAAGCCTTGTATGCGCATGAGCTAAGTCCTGAAAGTATTGGTTTACAGCCCACAAGAAAGGAATTTGAAGGGAATGTCACATTTACCACCTTTCCGTATACAAAGCCATTGCAGACCTCTCCTGAGAAATTGGGAGAAGCACTGGGACAGTACCTGGTTCAGCATTCTGGCATCGTTGCCCGTTTTAATGTAGTGAAAGGCTTTCTCAATATATTAATTTCAGATCAGGCATGGATAGAGCTTTTTAATACGTCTATTCAACAATCAACGTTTGGTACTTTACCGTCCCATAACAAAAAAATAATGGTGGAGTATTCCTCCCCCAATACCAACAAGCCCTTGCATCTCGGACACCTGCGAAATAATTTCTTAGGATATTCCGTGGCTGAGATTCTCAAAGCCAGTGGTGCTAAAGTGGTGAAAGTGAATTTAGTTAACGACCGTGGTATTCATATTTGCAAATCCATGCTCGCTTATCAAAAGAACGGAAAAGGACAAACCCCTTTCAATTCAGGCATTAAAGGGGATCACTTGGTAGGTAATTACTATGTGGAATTCGATAAAATGCTAAAGGCGGAAGCCGCACGCATGCAGTCCGAAGGGAAATCTGCTGAAGAAATAGAAAGGCAGAATCCGGTATTGTTGGAGGCTCAGGAATTGCTGGTGAAATGGGAACGTGGCGATGCAGCTACGGTGGATCTCTGGAAAACAATGAATGCTTGGGTATACGAAGGATTCGATGCTACCTATCGTATGATCGGTGTCGACTTCGATCATTTTTATTATGAATCCAATACGTATTTACTTGGGAAGGAAATTGTAGAGGAGGGGCTTGCCAAAGAAGCTTTTTTCAGGAAAGAAGATGGTTCTGTATGGATTGACCTTACTAACGAAGGGCTTGATCAGAAACTGTTGTTGCGTGGCGATGGCACTTCTGTGTACATGACACAAGACCTCGGAACAGCGGAATTGAAATACAAAGATTTTCATTGCGACCACAGCATATACGTAGTAGGCAATGAACAGGATTATCATTTTAAAGTGTTGCAATTGATTTTGCAAAAACTGGAAAAACCATATGCGCCGGGAATTTTTCATTTATCCTATGGTATGGTGGACCTGCCTTCCGGAAAAATGAAATCCAGAGAGGGAACCGTGGTGGATGCCGATGATTTAGTGCAAGAGATGATTGATACTGCCAAGCAACGTACCCTGGAACTCGGCAAAATAGAAGGCTTTACCGAAGAAGAAGCCAACACACTATATCGGCAATTAGCTTTAGGCGCCTTGAAATATTTTCTATTGCGTGTCGATCCTAAAAAGAGGATGCTTTTTAATCCGGAAGAATCAATCGATTTTCATGGCAATACCGGTCCGTTTATACAATACACCCATGCGCGCATTGCAGCCTTGCGTCGTCGTGCAGAGCAACTTGGAATAGAGCCGGAGGCAGCATCCAATTACCAGGTCTTACACCCTACGGAACGAGAAGTAATTGTGCATGTAAGTAAATACGAATCGGTAATTGCGCAAGCTGCTCAACATTATGCTCCATCTTTGATTGCTCAATATGCCTATGACCTGGCCAAAGAATTTAACCGGATGTATACAGAAGTATCCGTATTCAATGATCCTTCTCCAGGAGCAACAGCATTTAGAGTGCAACTTTCTGTGCAAGTAGGACAGGTGATCAAAAAAGCAATGGGGTTGTTGGGTATCGAAGTACCTGAGCGGATGTAAGAGAATTATTTTTCCAATATATAAATGGTTCTCTTTTTGTCTGTAGCCGTGTGGTAGTCGAGATGTAAGAAACGCTCAAATCCGGCCGAGCGGCTGTAAAAATCGATATCCTCATCACTGGGAATATAGGCTTGGATTTCTCCAAACGGAGTGGTGAATACCATGTTTTGCAAATCCTCGTGGTGAGCTATGGTTTGAACTCCGAGGCGGGGAATATCAATAAACAATCGACCTCCCGGTTTAAGTAATCGGTAAATATTTTGTATGGCAGTAGCCTGCTCTACCGGAGCAAAATCAACAATGCCCGACCACATCCAAAGTGCAACGTCTACAGGCTTTGAAAGGCTTAGCGTTTGAATATCACCGGATATTAATTCTACTTTGGTGGGGTATTTTTCAACTAAAAACCGGAATAGAGGTTCACTTTTTTCAAGGGCTATTAAGCGCCCTTTATGTCCATGGGAAATAAAATAGTCCAGACATCGGCCATAGCCGGCGCCAATTTCCAGAATATCTAATGTAGGGAGTAAATACTTTTCAATCTGGTCAATGTCTCGGAATGTATTGAACCCACCAATAGCTGCCAGATTATAAAACGTATCCAGTGCTATATTCCTATAGAATTCAATGTTCTTGTCGTTGGTTCTCGTTTTCACCATGCGAATGCTACCCCAGTCGCCATCCTTTACGTATATCCCAGTAAAAAGATTCCCTAATTTGGTTTAAGAATGTATTAATTACTGAAGTTTTTACCCAAAATCATAGTATTTTCAATTATTATTGAAATCCTTTGCCAAGAATGAGGCAAGAGCCTGGCTTAATGCGCAATAGGAGCGGGTATCATTCAATGGCTAAGGTCGATCGCTTGCCCATTGTATCTATATAACTTAAATTACAGATATGAATAAAATGTTACTGAAATTACTCCCATGGATTCTGGTGTTGGTAATGGGTCTGTTTTTATACCTGCAATATAGTTTTAATAAACCCGAAGCTGTCAAAGATTCTACCATTGTCAATCATCAGGTGATTGTAGAAAAGATTGTCAACATGGGCAAATTGGAACTGACCAAGTTTTACATAAAGGATGTGATGGAACAGACAGAGGTAAAAGATTGGTGGCCCGACTCCAAAATAATTCTCATAATAGCAGGAGAGGTGAACGCCTGTGTAGATCTGTCAAAAGTGGATAGCACCGATATTAAGGTGGTGGGTAATTCTATTCAGTTAACATTGCCCAAACCTGAAATTTGTTATTTTAAGATTGATCATTCTCAATCTAAAGTTTACAGTATTGAAAATGAATATTTTGAAAAATCGAAACTGATAGACAAAGCCTATGCGATTGCTGAAAAAAACATTCGTCAATCGGCCTTGAACATGAAAATATTGGAACATGCCCAAACACAGGCTAGTGTTTTTCTAGCGCCATTTCTAGAGCAAATAAGTGGGAAAAAAGTGCAGGTGCTTTTTGAAAAATAAACGCTCATGTTCGGTTTCTGAAAATTCTTTGGATTACAGTATCTTTGTGCGCTGAACTTGCAAATTCTATATCGCGGGAAAGTATGAAACTTCCGTAGTTGTTGCGTCAGCATCTTAAATATTCATATTGGTAAAAAACTATTACCCTTGAAGCACTTATTAAAGCTGGTCATACCGCCTGACATTGCGTATGATCCCATCCGGTTAAAGGAATATGTTCGCCAAGAACTAACCCTTTCCCACGAAACAGTCTTGGAAATTCATCCACTTCGCAGGTCTATCGATGCTCGGGGCAGGCAAATTAAAATTAATTTGGAAATAGAAGTTTGGGTAGATGAATTGGCTCCGGAAGCTTCCTATATGCCTTTGTATTCGGATGTATCCTCCTCTCCTCGGGTTATTGTTGTAGGGGCAGGGCCTGCAGGTATGTTCGCGTCCTTACGCTTGATTGAATTGGGTCTGAAACCTATTCTGTTGGAGCGAGGAAAAGATGTAAAAGCACGTCGTCGCGATCTGGCTGCCATCAACAAAGAACATATC
Organism: Cytophagaceae bacterium; assembly: GCA_025454925.1. Lineage (GTDB taxonomy): Bacteria > Bacteroidota > Bacteroidia > Cytophagales > Cytophagaceae > JALONM01. The sequence continues at coordinate 2,293 of JALONM010000062.1, read as the reverse complement.
GTACATCCCGAATCCAATTATTGTTTCGGAGAAGGCGGAGCAGGAACTTACTCCGATGGTAAATTATATACACGTTCTAAAAAGCGAGGGGATGTTCGGCGTATTTTGGAGATTCTTGTGGCACATGGAGCTACATCGGAAATATTAGTCGATGCGCATCCCCATATCGGTACTAATAAATTGCCTAAAGTAGTTGAGAGTTTAAGAAATTCAATATTGCAGGCAAGAGGAGAAGTACATTTCAATACCAAAGTAGATGATTTGATTTTACATCAGGATGAATTGCGAGGTGTTATCGCATCGGGTAAATCCTTTGAAGGAATAGGAGTTATTTTAGCAACAGGACATTCGGCTAGGGATATATTTGAATTGTTGGATAAAAAGAAAATCACTATCCAGGCAAAGCCGTTTGCATTAGGTGTGCGTGTTGAACATCAACAATCCTTAATCGATCGTATTCAATACCACTGTGATTCTCGTGGTCCTTACCTGCCGGCGTCTTCCTATGCCTTGGTTGAGCAAGTGAATCATCAAGGTCGCGAGAGAGGAGTGTTTTCTTTTTGTATGTGTCCTGGAGGATTTATCGTGCCGGCGGCTACCGCACCAGGAGAGGTAGTTGTAAATGGAATGTCCCCTTCGAGGCGCGATTCTGAATATTCCAATTCAGGAATAGTAGTGGCAGTGGAGTTGGATGAATTACAGGCATATCAGAAGCATGGCGCTTTGGCTTGCCTGGAGTTTCAAAAGGAAGTCGAACAAAAAGCATGGTTAATGGGTGGAAAATCACAAACCGCTCCTGCTCAATTATTACAAGATTTTACCAAACGTAAATCTTCGTCTCATTTGTTACGAACTTCTTATCAGCCCGGATTGTTGTCTGTAGAAATGGGAGAAGTCTTACCTCCCATGATTGCTGAGCGACTTCGGGTAGCCTTTCAGGCATTTGGGAAAAAAATGAAGGGCTATTTAAGTAATGAAGCCCAAATTATCGGAGTAGAAAGCAGGACTTCTTCTCCTGTTCAAATTCCAAGGTCAAAGGAAACCTTAGAACATATTCACACTAAGCGTCTCTTTCCTTGTGGAGAAGGCGCTGGATATGCCGGGGGGATTGTTTCGGCCGCAATGGATGGAGAAAGATGCGCAGAACAAATTGCCGTGATGTATGGATCAAAAAAGCTTCAGTAAAAAAGTAGTAGTAGTCGGCGCAAGCGACAATCCTCAGCGTTATTCTTATTTGGCTGCTCATATGCTGATGGAATATGGGTACGACATGATTCCTCTAGGACAAAAAAAGGGCATCGTCGCAGGTGTGCCCATTCATAACGATCGGCCTACTTTAGAAAATGTCGATACCATAACACTCTATATTGGGCCGCAGCATCAGCCTGAAATTGCTACCTATGTAGCTTCACTGCATCCTAGGCGTGTAATTTTTAATCCAGGTACTGAAAATCCGGACTTTCAAGAGTATTTGTCAAATAAAGGAATTGAAGTACTTGAGGCTTGCACTCTGGTTCTTTTAAGAAGTGGTCAATTTTAAAAACGAATTTATTTTCCTTGCCCCCAATGCTACTCCCTTTTTTTCTTCCACTTTCCATTTTTAAACCCAAGATTTTTATTGTAGTGGTTTAGGTAGCTAAATCTCCAACAATTGCGTTGCCTTTATTTAGTATTCAAATTCAAAAATTTACTTTGGGCGTGTCCCTTCGTGGTGGCGCCATAGGCGCCACGCCACTAGGGCCGGGCTATCGCTGCAAGCCCTTGGTTGTTTGGTGGCGCTTCAAGCGCCACCAAACAACCAGGCTTTACACTCTATCCCTCACGCAACACCAGTCATTTATTTAGATGGAGTTTCTCTTTAGAAATTCTTTTCTAAGCACATGATTTTTTATTCCGGGATTGCCGGCCATGGATCTACGATTCATGAGCTTTCTCCATCGAGCTCTTTGCTTCTTTGGAGAGCATCTGGTAAAATTTTTTAATCCATTTCCTGAAACTAAATAGAGGCATTCGAGTCTTCCTTTAGAAGCTATAATCATCTTCTATGGAAATTGTAAATCCTATGTACGATGCCTCTTTCAAATATTTGGTAGAGGACCCAGAATGTGCCAGGACATTTTTGGGAGAACTCTTACGAATGAATATTTTGCATTGTGAGCTCCTGCATAATGAGATCGTTACCGAGGGCCTTTCCGATTCTTTTTCGGGAATTTTAAAAATGGATTTTAAAGCCTTGGTGCAAACCGCCCAGGGGAATCAATGTTTGGTTATCATTGAAGTACAAAAGGCCCAG